>JAZTXY010000097.1:0-4006 GCA_045636665.1 Eubacteriales bacterium | reverse complement strand
TCCTAAGACCGCTTGGCCTCCGACTTCGATAAAGCCGGTAATTATAAGGTAAAAGGTAGTCGGCGAAATCATCGGAAGCGTAATCTTAAAGAACCGTTTTACTCTCGATGCGCCGTCGACCTTTGCGGCATTGTAATAATTTTCGTTGACCGATGCAAGCGCGCTTGTGAAAATAAGTATCTTAAACGGCATAACGATCCAAATCGTATAAATCGAAAGCATCGTCATCTTTGCCCAATAAGGTCCGTCGACAAAATCAATAGGGCTTACGCCGAACCAACCCAAAAACGTGTTTATAAGTCCGTCGCTATAAGGTGTTTGCTTGAAAAGTATCATAAACACCAAACCGACCGCAAGCGTGTTTGTAACGTAGGGAAGGAAGAATATCGTCTGAAACGCCTTGCGAAGCTTTTTTATCGAGGAAAGCCCAACCGAAATAAGCAAAGCAAGCGCGGTCGAAAGCGGAACGGTAATAAAAACGAGAATAAAGGTATTCTCCAACGCCCGAAGAAAATAAGGATCGTGAAGCACGTACTCAAAATTATATGTGCCGATGCCCTGATAGGTCTGCGAGGCGAAGTTAAAGCCCTCCTCAAACGAGTATATAAAAACGTCAACAAGCGGGTATACCAAAAATACACCCAAAAACACAATTGCAGGCAGTAAATAAAGCCAGCCCTTAAGATTGTTTTTCATACAGTCACCAATTGATAGGATCGATTTTTCGTTTTAATGCTTTATTATACTACAAGCGTAAGCCTTTTTCAAGATTTTGTTAATAATTTTGCAAAAAAGAGCTCCCGAAAAATTAATTTCGGGAGCGTGATTTTTATCGTCCGATAAGCCTTTTGTAATAATTGGTAAAGTCGTTGCCGTTGCTTGTCGAAGCGGTCGTGCAGATAATAATATCGTCAATGCCTTTTTGCTCGACTAAATTGCGGATGTCCATATTGATATGTCTGGGGTCGATAACGATAATATTTCCGTAATGCTCGACAAGGAAAGGAACAAAAGCATTGCCCGAGGATTCCTTAATAACAAGCGCGGTCTTTTCTTGGTCGTTGCTCGGTACGTTTATTTCGGTATAAGCATTGTCGCCGTTTATAAAGCAGGAATAGCTATCTCTCGATTCGACGATACAGTTTTTAAATACTCTGACAGGGTTCATACTGCCGTCGTAAATCGTCATCGTATGCTCTTTTCTCGGCATATAGGCATAAATGGTATCGTAAAACGACAAAATTCTGTCGTCATGTGCATAATCGTTTGTCCTGCCGATAAAGTCGTCGGTGATAATCTTTTCTTCAAATGCCGAAAGCGGTGTCGGATTAAGACCTACCGAGGTCGCAAATGCGTTGTAAGCATAATAAGCCGCGCGCTGTGTCCAATGGTAATCGCTCTTGAAATAAAGATATTCGCCTCTGTGCTCGGTAAAAATGTTTTTCAGATTAACGAAATTAACTCCGCCGTATATCTTCGATTCCATTTTGTCGAGTATCTCGCCTTGGTCAGCAAACCAGCCGCGTACCGTGGAGTTGGTGATGTTAATCGCCGATTGCGGCATATTAACAATGCTTATGCGCGTGTTTGGGAAAAGTCTTGCATATTCGGCATATACGTTTGCATTATTTATGGCAACGTCTTCTCTGAATTTCGTGCCGTGATAGCATCCGCCGTTATATATAATGTAATTGGTGGGCAAAAGCTCTGCATCTCCAATATCGTCTGATTCTTCGGGTTCGCTTGATTCTTCGGGCTCGCTCGATTCCTCGGGCTCGCTTGATTCTTCGGGCTCGCTTGATTCTTCGGGTTCACTCGATTCTTCGGGTTCGCTCGATTCCTCGGGCTCGCTCGATTCCTCGGGTTGACTCGATTCCTCGGGCTTACTCGATTCTTCGGGTTGACTCGATTCTTCGGGTTGACTCGATTCTTCGGTCTTGCTCGATTCTTCGGTCTTGCTCGATTCTTCGGTCTTGCTCGATTCCTCGGTCTTGCTCGATTCATTATTCGGTTCGGCGCTCGATTCAACATCGCCGTTCGGGCTTACGTCTTCGTTCGAAGCGTCTGCGCTCGATTCCTTGCCGTCAGACGACGTATCGAACGAATGCTCGACCGAATCGGAGCTTTCGGGCAGGGAAGACGAAGCATCGCTTTCATCGGTTGCGTTACAGCCGATAACGAATATAAAGAACAACGAAAGTATGATTGACGTTATAATTCTTTTCACGAAAAATCACTCCAAAAAGTGTTGTATAATTTTTTGTATTGTATCATCTTTTGTGCAAATTGTCAAGATAATCGCAGTGCGTTATTAAAACTTATTGACATATTGAGTAAAATGTAGTATAGTAAATTCAGCATATTATGTAAAAACAAAAACTTGGAGGTTGGCTATGAAAAAAGTCACAAAACGATTCTTGAAAATGCTTCTCGCAGCTTGCATGTTGCTCACGGCGATTCCCGTCGGCATCAATGCCTCTGCCGAGGATACCTGGTTCACCGAAAAAGACGTTCAGGGTGTTAAGTCCACAATTATTTCCAACAAATATCACGCAACCTACGTTGACGTTATGATGCGCTACCACCTGCTTTCCGAAACCAACAACCACCGTGTTGAACGTAATCTCAAGGACGGCAAAAGCATCGTTTTCTTCTTCGACGGCTGCAGCGATAACGTTGATGATAAAACCTACAGCGATTACAGCAAATACCGTTTGGCATCCTACTGCGCGGTAATCCAGCTTAAGGACGGCGTTCCTACCGTAGTATACGAATCCGAAAACAATTCGACTCTCCCCGATAACCCCCGTAACCCCGAAACCAACGAGGGCGATCCCGTACCTACCGTGCTTGACGGCATTTACAACATCCAATCCATCAACCACGGCGGAAGCTATGCGGCACTCTGGGTTGAGGACGACGGTACTCAGGTTCCCGTAATGCGTTGCACCGAAACCACCAATTACGTAAGCACCTCGAAGTATATCAATATCCACGCGCGCACCCAATGGAGCGGTGCTCCCGTTGACGGCATTACCCCCGATTCCTACAGCTCCGCAGGCTGCTTTAACGTCGGTAAGGTAAGCGACCGCTTCAAGGATTACAACAACTTCATCGAACTCATTCTCGGCGTTAAAAACGCTCGTAAGCCCGACTGGAACAACGCTAAATGCGAAAGCTATATCGACCACGGCCTTGTTATCGTCGACAGATCGCATTACAAGGAACAGCTTGCTCAAATCTACAAGGGCAATGCAAACAACGGCGATGAAATCGCAACCAAGCTCATCGAAAATACAACAAAGCTTCAAAAAGAGATTTTCTATTCCGCAGGCGACGTAAACGATGATAACGCGGTTGATAAATACGACTATATCCTCGTTAAGCGCGATATCCTCGGTACCTACGATATGGGCGATTTCCAAACCATCGCCGCTGACGTAAATAAAAACGGCGAAACCGAAAAGTTTGACTACATCCTCATCAAGCGCGCAATTTTGGGCACCTACGAAATAGGCGAATAAAACAGTAAAACCGACTTGTCAATCAAGTCGGTTTTTTGTTTATGGTTTTGTGTGAATTTGAAGTATTGCATTTTTTAGTGAAGTATCGGCTAACGCCGATGTGAAGTTATGCATAAGGCATAATGAAGTTTTGTGCTGTGGCACAAAGTGAAGTTAAGTGCGCCGCTCACTTCCGCAGAAACTTCACCGGCCATAGGACAACTTCACTTGCGAAGCAAACTTCACGCGCCGAAAGGCGCACTTAGTTGAAAAACCGACAAGTCGAAACTTGTCGGTTTTTCTGGCAGGGGCAGGAGGATTCTACCCTTTTGTGCTTGATGTATTAAATCACACCTGAGGTGTGAATGTAATCAAAGCAAAGCTTTGTATGTAATTGCAACGAATGTTGCGTATGTAATTAAGCCGCAAAAAGAACATACAAGGCTACCGCCTTGATGACATACAGTTCGCAAGGCGAACTGATTACATTCCGCTATCGCGGA
>JAZTXY010000096.1:0-1529 GCA_045636665.1 Eubacteriales bacterium | reverse complement strand
ACAGAGTAATTGTAAAAGGAGAATAAAATGAAGGTATCTACTATCGCAAACGAACTCAACTCACTTAAATATCACGGCAGAGGCATCGTTATCGGCAAATCGGCCGACGGAAATAAAGCCGTAACCGCATATTTCATTATGGGCCGCAGTGTTAACAGCCGCAACCGCGTTTTCGTTGCAGAAGGCGAAGCAATGCGTACCAAAGCGTTCGATGAGTCCAAGATGGTCGATCCTCATCTTATCATCTATTATCCCGTAAGAGTGCTTGGCAACAAAACGATCGTTACCAACGGTGACCAAACCGATACGATTTATGACCTTATGGACAAGCAAATGACCTTTGAACAAGCTCTCAGAACACGCGAATTTGAAGACGATAAGCCCAACTTCACTCCCAGAATTTCGGGCATCATCCACGTCGAAGACGGCAAAATGAACTACGCTATGTCGATCCTCAAAAGCGCGGAAGGCGATGATTCCTCTTGCGAAAGATTTACATACGCTTACTCTAACCCCAAATGCGGCGTAGCTAAATTTATCCACACATATAACGATGAGGGCGATCCGCTTCCTTCCTTTGAGGGCGAACCCAAAACTCTCGAGCTTCCCAATGTGGATATCGACACTCTCACCGACCTCATCTGGACTAACCTTAATGAAGAAAACAAGGTTTCGCTCTTTGTAAGATATATCGATATCGCAAGCGGTGAAACCGAAACCAGAATCGTTAACAAAAACGCATAAAGGAGATTAAAAATGAAAGAATTTGAACTTAAATACGGTTGTAACCCCAACCAAAAGCCCGCTAAAATATTTATGCACGACGGCAGCGAGCTCCCCATTGAAATCCTCAACGGCCGTCCCGGCTTCATTAATTTCCTTGATGCATTCAATTCTTGGCAGTTGGTTAAAGAACTCAAAGAAGCTCTCGGCTTGCCTGCAGTAACCTCCTTTAAGCACGTAAGCCCCACCTCTGCGGCAGTTGGTGTGCCTCTTTCGGATAACCTCAAAAAGGCATGCTTCGTTGACGATATCGAGGGCTTGGATGAATCTCCTCTCGCTTGCGCTTATGCACGCGCAAGAGGCACCGACAGAATGTGCTCCTTCGGTGACTGGGTTGCGCTTTCCGACGTTTGCGACGTTACCACCGCAAAGATGATCGCGCGTGAGGTTTCCGACGGCATTATCGCACCCGGCTATGAACCCGAAGCTTTGGAAATTCTCAAATCCAAGCGCAAGGGCGGTTACAACGTGGTTAAGATCGATCCTAACTACGTTCCTGCGGAAATCGAGCATAAGCAGGTGTTCGGTATTACCTTCGAGCAGGGAAGAAACAACTTTGAAATCAACAAAGCACTTCTTAATAACGTGGTTACCGAAAACAAGGAGCTTCCCGAAAACGCTATCCGCGACCTTATCATTGCTCTTATCACTCTTAAATATACTCAATCCAACTCGGTATGCTATGCAGTAGACGGTCAGGCAATCGGCGTAGGCGCAGGTCAACAGTCGAGAATCCACTGCACCCG
>JAZTXY010000095.1:0-3071 GCA_045636665.1 Eubacteriales bacterium | reverse complement strand
AAAAGGTTTATGAAATCGGCAGAGTTTTCAGAAATGAAGGCGTTGACACCCGTCATAACCCCGAATTCACCCTTATGGAGCTTTATCAGGCATATACCGATTACTACGGTATGATGGCCCTTACCGAAAATATGTACCGCCACGTTGCAAACGAAGTTCTCGGCTCGACCAAAATCGTTTACAACGGCATCGAAATGGACCTCGGCAAGCCCTTTGAACGCATTACTATGGTTGATGCGGTCAAGAAATATTCGGGTGTTGACTTTAACGAAATCAACACCACCGAAGAAGCTCGCGCTGTTGCAGACGAAAAGGGCGTTCATTATGAACCGCGCCACAAGAAGGGCGATATCCTCAACCTCTTCTTTGAAGAATTTGTTGAAGAGCATCTTGTTCAACCTACGTTCGTTATGGACCACCCCGTTGAAATCTCGCCTCTTACCAAGCGCAAGCCCGAAAACCCCGATTACGTTGAACGCTTCGAGTTCTTTATGAACGGCTGGGAAATGGCAAACGCTTATTCCGAGCTTAACGACCCGATTGACCAACGCGCTCGATTCGCCGCTCAAGAAGAACAGTTTGCTCAAGGCGACGAGGAAGCAAACCACACCGATGAGGACTTCCTTAACGCGCTTGAAATCGGTATGCCTCCCACAGGCGGTATCGGCTACGGTATCGACAGAATGTGTATGCTCCTTACCGATTCGCAAGCAATCCGCGACGTTTTGCTCTTCCCGACCCTTAAATCGCTCAATTCGGGAAGCAAGAAGGAAGCAAAAGCAACCGAAAAGGAAGAAATCGTTGAAGAGGTTATCGATTTCTCCAAGGTAGTTATCGAACCGCTTTACGAGGAAAACGTTGATTTCGAAACCTTCGTTAAATCGGATTTCAGAGCCGTTAAGGTTAAGGCGTGTGAAGCAGTACCGAAGTCGAAGAAGCTTCTTAAGTTCACCCTCGACGACGGCACAGGCACCGACAGAACGATTTTAAGCGGCATCCACGCATTCTATGAGCCCGAGGAATTGGTCGGCAAAACGCTTATTGCAATCACCAACCTTCCTCCCAGAGCAATGATGGGCATAGAATCCTGCGGTATGCTTCTTTCTGCAATCCACACCGAAGAGGATGAAGAAAAGCTTAATCTTATTATGGTAAGCAACCGCATCCCCGCAGGCGCGAAATTGCATTAATTTAAATAAAGAAAATCCCGACGAATGTCGGGATTTTTTGTTTTAAGGCTTAATTATTTCTTCTTAATAACTATTATAACAACGATAACTGCAACAACAGCCACGCCGATGATAACCCAAAGCCATACACCAAGGCCTTCGCTGTCGCCGTCGATTTCGATATTGGAAGAAGTCACTTCGGAATCGTCAATGATTTCGGTAGCAGAGGATTCAGCGGTGCTTGCATTACCGGTCACATTTTCGGAATCGCTCTTGTTTTCTTCTTCAGCGCTTGCGTCGGTAGGCTCGCTTTCATCGGGAGTGTTTTCTGTGGGAGTGCTTGTTTCGGGTTCGCTAATTTCGGGTTCGCTCGTTTCGGTGCCGTCGGGCCATTGGATTATGCCTGCTAAAACATCATCTTCGCTTACGCAAAGCATTTTACCGTTGGTGCAGGTGCCGTTATCAAGGTCAACTCCGTCAAATACGAAGCAATCGCCGCTCTTTACCGCGAGGAATGCAACCTTATCTTCCCAGTTATGCCAATTGTTTTCTGCGGCTTTATTGGGGTTAGAGGTAGAGGAATGAACCGCGATAAGAATTTGATTTTCACCAAGCTGAACCGCGGGAGGAGTGCCCTGTGACGGTTCTGCATCTTTGATTGCTTTGTAAATGCCGCTATCATCCAGCTCTTCAGCGATAGTCCAAATCGACCAGCTACCGATCTGACCGGTAAAATCATTGCTTGTCATAATAACTGCATCTTCACCGGTGATTTTATCGTTAACGGCTCTTATATCAAAAACATAGCCGATAGCAGTATCATAAACTGCATTGCCGTCTTCTTGAATGGTGTAGTTTCCTGCTTGAGCAACAAGCGCGAAGGACATACACAAAACGAGTGCAAGTACAAGAACAGATAATTTTTTCATGGTTTGCCTCCGTGTTAATAGATTATACACATATTAACACACTTTATCGCGTTTGTCAACTACTATGCCATACGGGCGAGCATTTCCTCGGTAACCTCGGTTTCGAGCTTGCCTTCGGCAAGGAAAAGCTCCAATTCCTCGCAAACGTGCTGACCGATCTTTTTAAGACCGTTGTTTGCAAGGCCTGCAAGGTGAGGAGTCATTATGCAGTTCTTAAGGGTGCGAAGGGGATTGTCAACAGCAGGCGGTTCGGGGTCGGTAACGTCAAGACAAGCGTATTTAAGGTTGCCTGCAGCCATATGGTTGTAAAGCGCAGTTTCATCGATAATAGTGCCGCGCGCGGTATTGATAAGGACTGCATCCTTTTTCATAAGCTTAAGAGTTTCTTCGTTAAACATATGATAGGTTTCGGGGATTTGGGGTGCGTGGATAGAGATTATGTCGCTTTCCTTAAGTACGGTTTCGAAATCCGCCTTGCGAACGCCAAGCTCTTTTGCGCGTTCATCGGAAACAAAGGGGTCATAAAGAACGATATCAACGTCGAACGCTTGCATAAGCTCGATATAGTGTCTGCCTGCCCAACCGCAACCGATAACGCCGATTGTAAGGTCATAAAGCTCGCGGATGTTTTCCTTACCCTCTGCCCAGCCGCCGTTGTGAATATTTTCGTTATGAGCGAAAAAGTTTTTCGATGCGGCGATAGTAAATCCAAGCGCGGTTTCGGAAACGCCCATGCTAAGCACGTTTGCGCTTGCGGTCACGCGCACGCCTTTTTGCCAAAGCGCGTCGGACACAACCGGTTTAACACTGCCTGCCGCGTGGATGAGAAGCTTCAAATTGGGGCAAAGCGCCAAATGCTGTTCATCAATGGGCTTGTTTCCCCAAGAGGTAACAACAACATCGGCATCCTTAATAACCGACGAAACCGATTCAAAATCGGTGCCGCCAAGTCGGATCGTAGCCATGTCGTTCT
>JAZTXY010000094.1:0-9277 GCA_045636665.1 Eubacteriales bacterium | reverse complement strand
CGAGGTTGTGGGGTGGGGGTCATAGAATATGCTAAGCAGCAGCACCGATAAAATAGGACCGATACTGCAAAGCGCAACAAGACCGAAGCTGTGTTCACCGGTGTTTTTACCCTTTTTGCTTGCCGCAAGACCTGCGCCGAGCGCCATAATGAAAGGTACCGTAATCGGGCCCGTGGTTACACCGCCCGAGTCAAATGCGGTGGGTATAAATTCAATCGGCGCAAAGAATGCGAGCGCGATTATAAGTGCGTAGAATATTACAAGAAGCCTGCGAAGCGGAACTTCTTTTTTGCTTCGGATAAGAGTAATACTCAAAAAAATACCAACACCTGCGCCAACGCAGTTAATTAACAACGAATTGGGGATAGTAGGCACCTGTTCGGCAAGAACCTGCAAATCGGGTTCCGAAACCGTAATAAGAAAACCGAGAACGAAACAAATAACAAGGGGTAAAAGTATTCTTTTTTTCTTGTTAAGCGATTTACCTATGCCGTCACCAAGCGGCTCCATTGAAATGCCCGAGCCGACTGTAAAAAAGCTCATTCCGAGAATCAGTAAAATAGTACCGAACAAAAACAGAACAAGTACGCCTGCATCGAGTGTTACACAGGTGACCGAAAGTATTAAAACAATCAGCGCAATCGGCAAAACCGACGTTAAAGATTCTTTGATTGATGCGAAAATATGCGCCATTAATTTCCCCCGTTATATTTAATAAACACAGCGCTTGCTATATTTATTTTAAGTATTTACCGAAAAAAGTTCTTCATATATAATATCATATCATATAATCAGAATCGTTTCAATTAAAGAAAATACAAAATTCAAGTGATTTTTTTCATTTTTTTGTCTTTGACAACAAAATCGCCGAAAACGGTTAAGATTCGGTAAAGAAAGTTGCTTCAAACTCTTTATTTTTTAGAAAATAATGTTATACTATTTGTAGTTACAAGCAAAAATCGCGAATCGGTACTTTTAAATTTTTACATCAAGAAGCGTTAATTATGAACAGTAAAAAAAGATGTGCTTGGTGCAACGTTAAAAATCCCATATATGTCAAATACCACGATGAAGAATGGTGCAAGGCTAATTTTGACGAGCAGTATCTTTATGAAATGTTGATTTTGGAATCGTTTCAAGCAGGATTATCGTGGGAATGTGTTTTAAACAAGCGCGAAAGCTTCAGAATGGCTTATGATAATTTTGATATTGAAAAAATTTGCTTATACGACGAAATTAAAATCAACGAGCTTTTGAATAACAAATCGATAATTCGCAACAAATTAAAAATCAAGGCGAGTATCAATAACAGCAAAATTTACAAGCAGATTGTTGATGAATTTGATTCGTTTTACAACTATTTAAAGCATTTTTCGGGAGATAAAATCATTTTTGAAACAGATAAGACGACAAACGAGCTATCCGATGCTGTTTCGAATGATTTGAAAAAACGTGGAATGACGTTTGTCGGCTCGACAATAATATATTCTTATCTTCAAGCGATTGGCTTGATCAGTTCTCACGAAAAGCAATGCTTTTTACATAACAAGGAGAAGTTATGATCGATATTAATTCTTGGTTGAATGATTTTTTAACCGCTTTAAATAATACTTTTTCAAACCGAGCTTGGTTTGTCGGTTTACAAGGAAGCTTCAGTCGAAACGAAGCAACCGACGATAGCGATATTGACGTTGTTGTTATCCTTGATGAATTAAATACCGAGGATATCTGCACTTACAATGCAATGCTTGACAAGCTTGAATACAGAGAAAAAATTTGCGGATTTCTTTCCGGCAAAAGCGAAATTTTCAACTGGGAAGCATCTGACCTTTTTCAGTTTTGCCACGATACAACACCCATTAAAGGATCGCTTGACGAATTACTTTTATTAATTGACGGTGATGCGATAGAAAGAGCAATAAGAATCGGCGTTTGCAACATCTATCACGGTTGTGTACACAATATGTTGCACGAAAAAAGCATTGAAGTATTAAAAGGACTTTACAAATCTGCGATTTTTGTCATTCAAGCGATATGCTTTAAAACACAAAACAAATATATTCGTTTGCTTAAAGATTTATTGACAAACGTTTCTCCCGATGAACGGTTAATTGTCGAAGGCTTTCTTATGTTCAAAAACAAAGATGACGTTGATTTTGAGCGTTGGTCTGACAACTTATTCAATTGGTGTAAAAAACGTATAAATGCCTAAATATATTTTAAATTCCACTTGCTTTTGCAGGTGGAATTTCTTATATGACAGCCTTTTAACATATTGACTCTTTGGTTAAAATATGATAATATATTATGAATTTATATAAATTCTTTGCTTATCAATATTTTTAAGTGTTTATCCCCCTTTGGAGGAATTTTATGAATATCGGCGAAGTTTATGAAATTGAAAAACAAAAAAGAAAGGCTGTCGGTAAACGCGCGCGTTTGGTTGCCGGAATTTGCGTTTTTTCTCTTTCGTTAATGTTTGCGTTTATGTTGTTGTCTTCGTTTATTGTTTCGATGATTTCAACAACCGCTCTTTATAAAAATACAACCGTTTCCTATTTGATTGATATTGTATTATACGCCGCATATATCATTATTCCTTACGGAACGGCATGGTTGCTTTTTAAACGCATTAATAAAAACACTGAAATCTTCCTACCGAAAAGGTCTTCCCCAAAATACGGAGCTCTTTACGTTGTAGGTTCAATCGGTGTAGGTTATGTAATAAATCTGCTCATTAGTTTATTCGCCCCCACATTCGTTGAATTTTTCAGTGCCGAAAGCACTATGACGGCAGATAATCCGCTTGATATTGTCCTTTGCATTATAATGACCGCTGTACTTCCTGCTATTCTCGAGGAATGGGCGTTTCGCGGTGTATTGCTGAAGAATATGCTTCCTTACGGCAGAGGCGGTGCAATTGTAATCTCGTCCGTCTTATTCGGGTTAGCGCATATCGATCCACCACGCATCATATTCGCCACCGCTTTCGGTTTAATGCTCGGTGTTTGTTACGAATATACAGGCTCGATACTTGTTCCGATGTTAATTCACTTTATTAACAATTCTATTTCTGTTATCGGTACGCTTATTCCGCAAGACTCGGTATTCCTATTGTTGTTGGGCGTCTTGATGTACGCCTTTATGGGATGCGGTATCGCGGCGATAATCGTTTATTCAATCAAAGGAATCAAAAAGAACAACATATCGTTAGTCAAGCAAACACATCGCGGTTATAGCTTATCAATATTCGGATACGTAAGCAGAATGTTTTTAAACTTCGCTTTCATACCCTTATCGGCAATTTATGCCTTTATATTAATTTTATCCTATTTTCCGGGATTACTAAACGGTTAATTATGATTAAAGATGACGTTTATTATATGAAAAAAGCGCTTTCTCGCGCAAGAGAAGCCGCAAAACACGGCGAAGTGCCCATCGGCGCGGTAATCGTTGATGCAAACGGTAATATCGTAGCAACGGGAAGAAATATGCGAGAAAGCAAAAAAAACGCTTTGCACCACGCTGAGATAATTGCAATCGACCGAGCGTGCAAAAAGCTTTCCGCATGGCGTTTAACCGACTGCACGCTTTACGTTACAATGGAGCCCTGCCCTATGTGCGCAGGCGCAATTGTAAATTCACGAATAAAGCGCGTAGTATACGGCTGCTTTGATAAAAAGGCAGGTGCATACGGAAGTGTTTTTGACCTTCACGAATATCCGCTCAATCACAAATATGAAATACTCGGCGGCGTAATGGAAACAGAATGTGCCGCAATATTATCAGATTTTTTTGCAGAATTACGCAAAAGACCGAAAGGAAACAAAAATGAAAACTAAAGCAGTAATTTCAGTAACAGGTAAGGACAACGTTGGCATTATCGCAAAGGTAAGCAACGTATGTGCAGAATTTGGCGCAAATATAATCGATATTTCTCAAACGGTTTTGAAGGATTATTTTGCAATGATAATGTTGGTTGAAATTAATTCACTCACCGTTCCTTTTACCGAATTTGTTGATAAGGTTGCGCTCCTTGGTAAAGAAATCGGTTTGGAAATCCACGCGATGCACGAAGATATTTTTGATTCCATGCACAAAATTTAACGGAGCGAATTATGATCGATACAAAGGATATACTTGAAACAATAAATATGATACGCGAAGAGAACCTTGATATACGCACGGTTACCGTGGGAATATCGCTCTTCGATTGTGTCAGCGACGATAAAAATAGGTTTTTGAATAACGTATACGATAAGATAACAAAAACCGCAGAAAGATTAGTGCCGATTTGCAACGAATTGGAAAAGATGTACGGCATTCCTATCATCAACAAACGTGTTTCCGTAACCCCTCTTTCGCTTGTCGGCGGTAAGCTCGACAGTGAAGGATACGTTGAAGCTGCAAGGATGCTCGACAAAGCCGCTGATGCGCTCGGTATTAATTTTATAGGCGGCTTCGGTGCGCTTGTGCATAAAGGAAGCACACGTTGTGACAATGCGCTTATCGATGCGATCCCCGAGGCTTTGGCTACAACCAAAATGGTTTGCTCGTCTGTTAACGTTGCTACTACAAAAGCAGGCATTAATATGGATGCTATTGCAAAAATGGGCAGCATTATCAAGAAAACCGCTTATCTTACAAGAGATAATAACTCTATCGGCTGTGCAAAATTAGTCGTGTTTGCTAACGTACCAGAGGACAACCCCTTTATGGCAGGCGCATTCCACGGCGTTGGCGAACCGGATGCCATTATCAACGTTGGCGTTTCCGGTCCCGGTGTTGTCAGCTCTGCTATTAAAAGAGCAGGCGATTGCAGTCTGTCCGAGCTTGCTGAGGTTATTAAAAAGCAATCCTTCAAGATTACAAGAGTCGGTCAGTTGATTGCAAGAGAAGCATCCAACCGTTTGAACATACCGTTCGGCATTGTTGACCTTTCGTTGGCTCCCACCCCTGCAATCGGTGATTCGGTTGCTGACATTTTGGAAAGCATGGGACTCGAAACCTGCGGTGCTCACGGCACCACGGCGGCACTCGCGATGCTTAACGATGCGGTTAAAAAGGGCGGCGTAATGGCTTCGTCACACGTCGGCGGACTTTCGGGTGCATTTATTCCCGTTTCAGAGGATGCAGGCATGATCGCGGCAGTCGAAAAGGGCGTTCTTTCTATTGAAAAGCTCGAAGCGATGACTGCAGTATGCTCTGTCGGACTTGATATGATTGCAGTCCCCGGCGATACAAGTGAAGCTGTAATTTGCGGTATTATTGCCGATGAGATTTCGATAGGTGTTGCCAACACAAAAACCACCGCGGTAAGAATTATACCTGCTTACGGTAAAACTGTTGGCGAATCTGTTGATTTCGGCGGACTTTTGGGAACAGCACCAATAATGAAGCTCAGATCCGAATCCCCCGAAATATTTATCAACCGCGGCGGAAGAATCCCCGCACCTATCCACAGTCTTAAAAACTAAAGTTAGGAGTAAAAATTTAATGGGAAATAAATTTTATATCACAACCGCTATTGCCTATACTTCGAAAAAACCTCACATAGGCAACACTTATGAAGCGGTTTTAACCGATGCTATCGCACGATACAAAAGATTAAGAGGTTTTGACGTATATTTTCTTACCGGTACTGATGAACACGGACAGAAAATTCAGCAAGAAGCCGAAGCGGCTGGAATTACTCCCCAAGAATACGTTGACAACGTAGCGGGACAAATCAAGTCCATTTGGGATCTCTTTAACATTAGCTACAATAAATTCATCCGTACAACCGATGAAGAACACGTAAAATGTGTTCAAAAGATTTTCACAAAGCTTTATGAGCAAGGTGACATTTACAAGGGATCTTACGAAGGTAATTATTGCACGCCTTGTGAATCCTTCTGGACCGATACTCAGTTGGTTGACGGTAAATGCCCCGACTGCGGACGTGAATGCAAAAAGGCAAGCGAAGAAGCATATTTCCTTAAAATGTCCAAATATGCTGACCGCCTTATAGAATACTACAACAGCAACGAAGATTTTATCACTCCGGTATCCCGCAAAAACGAGATGATAAACAACTTTATCAAGCCCGGTCTTCAAGACCTTTGTGTTTCGAGAACGAGCTTTACTTGGGGTATTCCCGTTGAGTTTGATCCCAAGCACGTTACCTACGTTTGGCTTGATGCGCTTTCCAACTATATCACCGCAATCGGTTATGATATAAATAATCCGTCAGAGCTTTACAACAAGCTTTGGCCTGCAGACGTACAGGTAATCGGTAAGGATATCGTGCGTTTCCACACTATTTATTGGCCTATCATCCTTATGGCTTTGGGACTTCCCCTCCCCAAGCAAGTACTTTGCCATCCCTGGTTGTTATTCGGCGAAGACAAGATGAGCAAATCCAAGGGTAACGTTATCTATGGCGATGACCTTGTTGCGGAATTCGGTCTTGATCCCGTAAGACACTATTTGCTTGCTGAAATGGGATATTTTAACGACGGCAGCATTACCTATGAAAATCTTATCAAGCGCACAAATTCCGACCTTGCGAACACTCTGGGCAACCTCGTTTCGCGTACGGGCGCAATGATTAAGCAATATTTCAACGGTATCATCCCCAAAAACGACGGCAATGACGACGAATTTGCCGTAACGCTTAAAAACGCTGTCAACGAAGGCATAAAGGACACCGTTTCCAAATTCGATAAGTTCTTTATTGCAGATGCAGATAACGCACTTTTCAACACCATCAAAGCTTGTAACAAATATATCGACGAAACAACGCCTTGGGCTCTCGCAAAAGACCCCGAAAAGAAGCAAGAGCTTGCAAACGTGCTTTCAAACCTCGTCGAAAGCATCCGTATCTGCAACGTACTTCTTGAGCCGCTTGTTCCCGACACCGCAAATAAGATAAACGAGATCTTCAACGCACCTGCGCTTGATTTCGATTCCGCTATCAAGTACGGATATTACTGCGAAGGTGTTGAGCTTCAAGAAATTCCCATTCTTTTTGCAAGAATTGACGAAAAGAAATATTTTGCAGAGCTCGAAAAGAAGGCAAAAGAGGCTAAAAAAGCCGCAAAAGAAGCAAAGAAGACCGAAAAGAAGGAAGAAAAAGCACTTGAGGAAATCGGAATTGAAGATTTTGCTAAAATAGACCTCCGCGTCGGCAAAATCAAAGAGTGCGCAAAAGCCGAAAACAGCGACAAATTGCTCGTTCTTCAAGTCGATATGGGCAATGAAACCCGTCAGGTAGTTTCGGGTATCGCCAAATACTATGAACCCGATTCGCTTATCGGCAAAAACGTTATTGTTGTTTCCAATCTTAAGCCTGCCAAGCTTCGCGGCATTGACAGCTTCGGTATGATTCTCGCGGCTGACACCGATGATGGCGTTAAGGTTATGTTTGCCGACGAAAACGCAAAGCCCGGCAGCAAGGTAAGATAAATGATCGATATTCACGCACATTATGACGACGATGCTTTTGATTCCGACCGTGATGAGCTTTTAGCTTCGCTTTTTAATGAAAAAGGCGTAAGTAAAATTATCAATGCGGGATGTAATATCGAAACTTCCCTATTTGCTATAAAGCTTGCGGAAAAATATGAAAATATTTATGCAACGGTCGGTTTCCATCCGTCTGACGTTGATAAATTCGACGATGATTCATTTCAAAAAATGAAGGAGCTTATCAAGCACGAAAAAGTCGTTGCAATAGGAGAAATCGGTCTTGATTACCACTGGGTCAGCGACAATAAGGATAAGCAAAAGGCGGTTTTTCGCAAACAGCTTGAATTAGCCGTCGAAAACGATATGCCCGTTGTTATTCACGAACGTGACGCCGTTGCAGACTGCTTGGAAATTGTGCTTGATTACAACGTAAAAGGTGTTTTTCACGCCTTTTCGGGAAGCAAGGAAACCGCCAAGATACTTATTGACCGCGGTTGGTATATCTCCTTCCCCGGCACGGTAACCTTTAAAAACGCTAAGCATCCCGTCGAAAACGCACTATTTTTACCTGAAGACAGAATTTTGACCGAAACCGATTCGCCGTATTTAACCGCACATCCGTTTCGGGGCAAGCGCAACGACTCAAGTTATATGAGATACACGCTTGAAAAAATAGCAGAAATCAGAGGAACTTCTTTTGAACACATCGAACGAATCACCGAAGAAAATGCAAAGCGGCTTTTTGGGATCTAAAAAGCGTTCGCAAACCTTTGCATATATTGTCGGTAACGGAATTTATTTAAATCTTACAAACCGTTGCACAAACGACTGCACCTTTTGTTTGCGCAACAACGGCGATACCGCATACGGCAGTAACAGTCTTTGGCTTGAACGTGAACCCACTCCTGACGAGATTATAGACCAAGTCGATAAAATATTTTTCGAAAACTGCGAAAGCTTTGTATTTTGCGGTTACGGCGAACCGACTTGCAGATTTGATGCATTAATCGAAACTGCACAAAAATTAAAAAAAGCATACCCCAATATCCCTATCCGTCTTAATACTAACGGTCATTCCGAGCTCATTAACGGCGAAGACAGCACAAAAATGCTTTTCGGACTTATCGACAGCATTTCGATAAGCATGAACGCTTCAAACGAATGCGATTACGACAAGCTTTGTCATTCGGTATTTGGCAAAAAAGCATATAACGCGATGATTGAATTTGCATCACGTTGTGTTGGCAATATCGGTTTGGTTCAGTTCTCGGTTGTCGAAACCACTTTAAGCGATGAAAACATCAAGAAATGTCAGGAAACCGTTGATAAAATCGGCGCAAAATTGCGTATTCGCAAATTCATTAGCGAAAACGACAAAAACCCAGAAGGAAATTAATACCATTTTTTTTAAAATAACTATTGTAATTTTTCACCAAATGGTATAAACTATCGTACGGTGAATTAAATTAAATTTATGGAGGACTTTTAAAATGTCTGTAAAAGTTGCTATTAACGGCTTTGGCCGTATCGGCCGTCTTGCATTCCGCCAGATGGTTGACGCTGAAGGTTATGAAGTTGTTGCTATCAATGACCTTACCAGCCCCAAAATGCTCGCTCACCTTCTTAAGTATGACACTGCTCAAGGCGGTTTCTGCGGCAAGCTCGGTACCAACCCTGCTCACACCGTTTCCTGCACCGATGATTCCATCATCGTTGACGGCAAGGAAATCAAGATCTACGCTGAAAAGGATGCAGCTAACTGCCCTTGGAAGGCACTCGATGTAGACGTAGTTCTCGAATGCACCGGTTTCTACACCTCTAAGGAAAA
>JAZTXY010000093.1:0-6599 GCA_045636665.1 Eubacteriales bacterium | reverse complement strand
CACCCGTTGCGATAACAACGGTTTTGCCGTAATAGGCTTTTGACGACGTTTGAACGGATTTAACGGCATTCGAAAAATCAACGCCGACAACCTCGCCGTATTCGGTTTTTGCACCGAATCGCTGTGCGCCCTGCTGCATTTTCATACCGAGCTCGAACCCGTCGACACCGTTTTCAAAGCCGGGATAGTTGTCGATTATATCGGTCAGCGCCATTTGTCCGCCTGCCGACATACGCTCGATAACAAGCGTGTCCAAGCCCGCGCGCGCCGCATAAAGCGCCGCAGAATATCCTGCCGGCCCGCCGCCGACGATTATCATATCGTAAATACGTTCTTCCATAGCTTAACCTTGAAGCATCGCCAAGATTTGTTCCTTGGGCTTTGCACCGACAGACTGTGCGATTATTTCGCCGTTTTTCATCACAACGAGCATCGGGATGCTCGAAACGCCGAATTCACTTGCCAATTCGCCCTCTTCATCGACGTTCACCTTTGCAACGAGATATTCATCGCTTTCCTCGGCGATTTGGTCGACGATGGGAGAAACCATTCTGCAAGGGCCGCACCAATCGGCATAGAAATCGATAAGAACCTTTTTCTCGCTGTTCTTCACTTCATCGAAATTGCTTTTATTTAACTTTAATACAGACATTATTGTTTACATCCTTTCTTTGTTTTTACGTCTTTATTATAACCTATAAATTTCAATATTTCTATACCAAATTGTAAAAAAATGCCCATTATAAAAAACGAGCATTTTCTTGTTTTTAGTTTTTATAACCGGGGTGAATGGTTACCCTTTCGCCGCCGAGGTTCGATTCAACGCCTTCAAAATCAACGTCGAAATATTCATCCAACGGCGCGTTGGTAACACCGCGTCTGTCCTCGCTCATCGGTACGCGGTAAAGCGTGCCGTCGATTTCGCGGTAAAGATAGGTTTCGTGCCAGATAATGTTGCTTATAAGCGTATCGCCGAAAATTGCGGTACCGCCCTCATTGCTTACTTGGTCGATAGCGTTAACGCGCTTGAATTCGGCATCCATACCGGTTCCGTGTCCGGGGGATGTGAAGATGGGGCTTAAAAAGTCTTCGGGATTCTTCCAACCGTATTTTTCACGCATTGCGACCGATTCGGGAAGAGTCGAAACCTCAAGCACCTCGATTTGAAGCTGCATCTTGCCCGCTTCGGGAACGTAAACGATCATACGGATCTTATCGCCGGGGAGATAATAATATTCGGTATACTTCCAATGGTAGTTGGCGATGCAGTTGTTTCCGTTTGCAGAAACCGCATATTCACCGCCGTGAGCGTCATAACCGCCAAGGTCTTGATCCTTATCGGTAATATATCTCCAAAACGGACGGAAAGCAATGCTTCCCGTGCTGAGCGTGTTCGATTTTGTATCGATCAACGCCTTGGAGAACGAAAGTCCGACGTCGGATTCGCTCAACGCGTTGCCGCCCATATAAACCGAGGGATTATCGAGATTTTTAACGTTGGGGTCTACATTAAGCGATTCATCGAAATCACCGCTGTAACGGCGAATCGTTACCTCGGGAAGAGTTACTATCGCTTCGATTCCCACCCATTTATCCTTGGAGGAAACCGCCTTGTGATACCAAGCGCCGCCGAAAACGGCAGGTGCATTGGGGTTAAGCTTTTCACCGTCGATTTTGCCGTCCCAAACGGGAGGTGCGGCAAGAACGTCGGTTTCGCGGACTGTTATCTTTTTAAATTTCGGGTCAGCCGCATTACCCGCATTGTCAGCCAAAAAATATGTCACGGTATATTCTCCGACAGTATTCGGATCAAAACCTCCGTCATTAATTTGTATCTTATCGGTAACGTCGCCGTCTACCTTGTCATAACCGGTTACGTTTTGCATAAGGTCGTAAGAATCGCCCTTGTTGATGATAACCTCGGTCGCGCCTTTGGGTATACGAATCGAGGGCTTTTCGGTATCGGGCGCCTTGCTTTCCTCCTCGGACACCGCGTTTTCGGTCGACTCTGCCGATTCCGACGATTCAACGGAAACGGTTTCGCCGCTATCCGAGCAAGCGGTGAGCAATGCCGAAAGGACAAGCAAAAACAGAATAAATTTTTTCATTGCTTATACCCCGAAATTAACCAAGCTTTACCTTTGCATCTGCCAAAGAAACGTCGCTTTGGTCAAGTGTAACGGGACCGCCTGCGTATCCTGTAAAGAACAATTCCTTAACAAGCGCATTACGGCAAACGGCATCGCCGGGGCTACCCACGAAGATAATATAACCGCCGTCGGGAATAAGCGATTTAAGGTCGTTAATAATATTTTTGAACATACCGCCGCCGTTGGTTGCGTCGAGAGAATTGGTCCAAGTGAGCTCTTTGTTGGTAAGGTTGCCCTTGGAGTCGATTTGAATAGTTTCGCCAACCGCAAGACGAGCCTGAACAAGATTCATATCCTTATCGGTAATCATAATTATACCGTTGGGGAAATAGGGCACTTGTCCGTTATTGGTGTGTTCCTTGTAAAAATCGTTATACTGCTTGATAAAGAAATCCTTATCCATTACCTGAACCTTATCGGCGCTACGGAATTTTGTACCCGATGCGGTATAACTAAGCGCGCCGTCTTCGTTCTGAACGTAAGGGATATTACCGCCGAGAACGATTTCCTTCTTGGAAGAAACCGCCTTTACGGTGATTTCAATGGTAACGGTTGCGGTGTTGCCCGCTTGGTCCTTTGCTTCGACGGTAACGGTGTAAGTACCTGCAACGTCTTTGCTGTAACCGCCGTCATCGGAAATCGAAACGACGATATCCGCATCCGCCGTAACGTTATCGCGCACGGTAAGACCTTCAAGAATATCGATTTCTTCACCTGCGTTGTGTGTGATTGCTTCTAATTTGCCGTCGGTTGCATCGACAAATGCAGGGGGAATCTTGTCGCTTTCGTCTTTACTTGCTTCGGTGCTTTCTTGACCGCCTTCAGAAGCCTCCGCATCCGCTTCGCTCGACGTGTTTTCGGTGTTCGATTCGGTTTTGGATTCTTCGGCGTTTTCGGAAGCCGTTGTCGAAGTCGTTTCGGTCGATTCTCCGCAAGCGACTGCCAAAAGAAGTGTGGAAAGGATCAGAAGAACTGCTATGATCTGCTTAAACATAAAAACTCCTCCTTGATACATATTATCGATTCATTATATCATATCGTTCCAAATATTACAAGGACAAAATAATGTTGTTTTTGTTATCATTTGAAATAGTTTTGAAAATTATTTCATTTAGCTATTGAAATTAGGTGTCAGATGGTGTATAATGTGTTCATTCGATTTTGAAAGGGTATTTTAATGAGCATTTACGAAGAATTTCTTACGAAAAAGCACAAAACTCGTCCCGTTTATAATTTCCGCGAGCTTGTTTATGAAAGCGAAAAGGATTTTGCTGAGCTTCCTGCTTTTGTACTTCGCGAAAAAACAGTAACCTATTCCGATTTTGCCAACGATTACCGCGCTCTTTGCACCACTCTTATCTCGCGCGGGTATGCCGAAAAGCGCATTGCGATAATCGGCGCAAACAGCTACGGTTGGATACTTGCATATCTTGCGTCGGCAACGGTCGGCGTTGCCGTGCCCATTGATAAAGAGCTTGACGCAACGGATATGGCTGATTTTATGAATGCCGCGGAATGCTCGGCGGTTTTTGCCGACAGCGCGATTTTGGCAAAGCTTCAAATTAATGAAGACGTTGCGAAATTCAGCATTGCCGAGAGTAAAAAAATCGAAATTGAGTTTGAAAAGCTCGACGGACTTGTTTCCGAGGGCGCAACAATATATAACAACGGCAACAAAGCGGTTGACACCATGGAAATCAACGCCGAGGAAATGAGCATTCTCATCTTCACCTCGGGCACGACTGGAAGCTCAAAAGGCGTTTGCCTTTCGCAAAAGAACATTTGCGCCAACATCAACCAAACCGCAACGATGGTAAAGGTCGACCCGACACTCCATTCGCTTTCGGTCTTGCCGCTTCACCATACCTATGAAACCACACTCGGGCATCTTTTGCTCCTTTCGGGCGGCTCTTGCATATCCTATGCCGACGGGTTGCGTCAGGTTGCAAAAAACATCAACGAATATCAACCGAGCGTGCTTATCGTTGTTCCCCTGCTTTTGGAATTTATCCTTAAAAGAATCGACACCTCTATCCGCGAATCTTTGCCGAAATTCCTGCTTCCGAAAGAGGGAGCAACCTTAAAGGAAATGCTCAGAAAGCTCCCTGCCCCCTTAAGATACGTCGTAAAACGCAAGGTTAAAAAATCGTTGGGCGGAAAATTGCGCTTGCTTATCGTCGGCGCGGCACCCATAAAGCCCGAAACCATCGAATCGTTCTGCGAGCTTGGTATTACCACCTATCAGGGCTACGGTCTTACCGAAACATCACCGCTTCTTGCAGGTAACAACGACTTCTTTATGAACCCTGCGGCTGTCGGACTTCCTATTCACGGCGTTGAAATAAAAATCGAAAACCCGAACGAAGAAGGCATCGGCGAGGTTATTGCAAAGGGCGATAACGTTATGCTCGGCTATTATAACGACCCCGAAGGAACCGCGCACGTTATGCGAGGCGGTTATTTCCACACCGGCGATTTGGGAAGATTCGACGAAGACGGATTTCTTTATATAACCGGCAGATGCAAAAACGTCATCGTTGCCCAAAACGGCAAAAACATTTATCCCGAGGAGCTTGAAACACGTCTTGAAGAAGAAAACTTCGTTTCGGAAGCGCTTGTGCTCGGCGTGCCCAACGCAAAAGGCGGAGAAGCTGTCAAGGCAAAGATATTCCCCAATGTTGATAAAATTAAAGAGCTTTACGGAAAGCTTCCTTCGCAAGAAGATATAATTAAGGATATTGCGAAAGTCGTTGCGAAAATCAACGAAAAGCTTCCGACCTATAAAAAAATCATCATCACCGAGGTAGTTTGGGAAGCCTTTGAAAAAACAACGACGAAGAAAATCAAGCGCTACGGCAAAAACGTTTTATAAGCAATCTCAAATAAAATTAATGCACCCAAGAACCTTGGGTGCATTCTTTTTTATTCGTTATTTTGTAATATTTCTTGCAACGTAAACGCCGCTTGCCGATGCGTGCGAAAGCGAATGGGTAATACCGCTTCCGTCACCTATAATGTAAAGTCCCTTATGCTTGGTTTCAAGGTTTTCATCAACCTCGACCTCCATATTATAGAACTTGACCTCTACACCGTAAAGCAGAGTATCATCGTTTGCCGTGCCGGGCGCAACCTTATCGAGCGCATAAAGCATTTCTATAATGCCGTCGAGAATACGTTTGGGAAGCACCAAGCTCAAATCGCCGGGTGTTGCGTTGAGAGTGGGCGTGATAAACGCTTCCTCGATACGCTTGTGATTCGAGCGCTGTCCGCGGATAAGGTCGCCAAAGCGTTGAACGATAACACCGCCGCCAAGCATATTTGAAAGCCGAGCAATGCTTTCGCCATAGCCGTTGGAATCCTTAAAGGGCTCCGAAAAATGCTTTGCAACCAAAAGCGCAAAGTTTGTGTTTCGCGTTTGCTTTGCAGGGTCTTCATAGCTGTGACCGTTTACCGTAATGATGCCGTTCGTATTTTCGGTAACAACGGCGCCCTTCGGGTTCATACAGAAGGTTCTTACCCTATCGCCGTATTTTTCGGTACGGTACATTATCTTGCTTTCATAAAGCTCGTCGGTAATATGAGCAAAAACCTCGGCGGGAAGCTCAACACGGACACCGATATCGACACGGTTCGAGTTTGTATTGATATCAAGCTCCTTGCAGACCTGCTCCATCCATTTGCTTCCGCTTCTGCCAACCGAAATTATACAGTCCTTGCAGGTAAATTCGCCCTTGTCGCATTCGATGCCGTATCCGTTATCGGTACGCGAAACCGATTTAACGGGCGTGTCAAAGAAAAAGTCGACCTTATCCTTAAGATATGCAAAAAGGTTTTCAAGCACGATATAGTTAATATCGGTGCCCAAATGCCTTACCGACGCATCCAAAAGATGCAAATCGTGTTGAATGCAGGTTGTTTTGAATCGGCTTCCTGCGGTGGTATAAAGCTTTGTACCCTCTCCGCCGTAACGAAGATTGATTTCATCGATATAATACATTAAATCGAGCGCCTGCTTTTTACCGATATATTCGTAAAGCGTTCCGCCGAAATCGTTGGTAATGTTATATTTACCGTCGGAAAATGCGCCTGCGCCGCCGAATCCGCTCATTATCGAGCAGCTTTTACAGCTTATACAGCTTTTTATCCTTTCTCCGTCGATAGGGCAACGTCTTTTGCTTAATTCGTGTCCCGCCTCGAACACCGCAACCTTAAGTGACGGTTGGCGTTGCATAAGCTCATAAGCGGCAAAAATACCGCCGGGGCCTGCGCCGATGATTATTACGTCGTAATTCATAAATATCTTCCTTAATGTTATTTCGTACCGAAAAGTCTGTCGCCCGCATCGCCGAGACCGGGGAGAATATAGCCGTTTTCGTTAAGACAACGGTCGAGCGTCGATACGAAAATATGCACGTCGGGATGTGCTTCCGCAACGCGGCTTACACCCTC
>JAZTXY010000092.1:0-2700 GCA_045636665.1 Eubacteriales bacterium | reverse complement strand
TACTGCTTGAATACTTATGACCTTGACGAAGATGCACTTACTCGTGCAGACGTTAACAAGAACGGTTCTGTTGATACTGTAGACTATCTGCTCGTTAAGAGAATCGTGTTAGGCACATACACCGCATAAATAAAACTTAATATTAAAAGTCGCTGTCGCAAGCGTAAACCTGCGGCAGCTTCTTTTTTGGTGGATGAATTGTTTATATGTAATAAAATATTTTGTAGGAAGTTGCCTAAATAAACCATTGACGATTATACAAAAGTAGTGTATAATAATTAAACAAAAAATTCTCGGAGGTAAATGCATGAAAGCACTCAAAAAAATCCTTGCCATAACCGTGCTGTCGGCATTGCTTATGACTATGTTCGTATTTGCAATTCCTTTTTCGGCAGCGGCTTATGACAACACCTACTCCTTTAGCATTTCGGGCACAAACACTACCCCGCCCTCAAGTCCTCACGGCGGCGTCTACCTTTACCCCAACACGGGTAGTTCGGCTAAGACGATTTATTGGAACAACTACAATTTCCGTTATTCCAAATTGATGATATTCAACTCCGCAGGCAGAATTGTCGAATGCGGCGGCGACCTTTACAGCGACAGCTCTACTATCACCGGTGCGCCTCAGCTTTCGGTAACTATCCCTGCAGGCGGTTTTATGGTTGCATTCGGCCATAATAACACCAACCTTATGAAGGCATACGACGTCGTTATGGAAGGCGCAATGCTTTACAACTCGACGATGTCTGTCATCTATGAACTGTACGCAAGTTACAGCGGAAGCACTCTTACTATCAAGTATAACAACCCGAAGCCTGCATCAAGCAATGCAATCAGCTTCCTTTTCGTTGGTAACAGTACTACATACTTCAACGGTTCTCCTATCAAGTTCAAGGCTATGGCAGCAGCTGCCGGTATCGAAGTAGACGTTGTCTACTGCACAATGGGCAGTTCTTTCCTTGAATGGTTCGCAGATTCTTCACATCAGGCAGGTAAAAACCTACGCAACATTCTCAATTCGAGAAAATTCGACTACGTTGTTCTTCAGGACGCGGCTTCCGCGAACTATGACAGAACCAAACCTGCCATAGATAAGATCATGCCTTTGATCAAGGCAAACGGCGCAGAGGCTTTGCTTTATATGCGTTATTCCGCGGCAAGTACCGTTGACCAAATCAGAACCAACGCAATCAAGCACCACAACAACTACACAAAAATCTCTAGAGATTTAGATCTTGTTTGCGCTCCTATTGCAGACGCTTTCGTGCACTACGCAGAAAAGTATAACGACCCCACCACTCTTTACGCGTCCGACGGAGGACACCACTCTAAAGAAGGTTCTTACCTTATCGCGGCAACCTGGCTTTACTCCTACCTCGGCGTAAACCCCGTAGGCAACACCTATACCGCAGATTTGTCTTCGAGCATGGTACAAAAGCTTCAGCAGTGCGCTAAAATTGCTGTTGAAGAAGGCTATCCTTACCCCGGTCAGGAAAACGAATATACCGAAAACGGTGTAACGTACAAAAATATCGCAAAGGACAAGAGCTACACCGTAAACGGATCTGCATATTCGGGCGCTTGGACCGATGCCGCTTCCAACGGCGCACCTCTCGGCAAGTATACCGACGGCATTATTGCAATCGACGGCAGCGATACCGCAAACGGTTGCTGGAAAGGCAGCTCGGTTGATATTACTATCGACCTTGAAAAATTCCACAATATCAAAAACGTTCGCGTTGATATGTACGGCGGCACTTGGGGAATTGCCGATCCCGCCGGCTATCAAGTCAAGGTTGCAATTTCGCAAGACGGAAAAACCTTCACCGACGTAGGTACCTCTACAATGTCTGCCGAAAAAGTAAACGGCGACTGGAAATTCCGCGAATTCAATCTTCCTGTAACCAAGAATAATTTGATCGCAAAATACGTACGCGTTACTTTTGCTGATCCCAGCGGAAAAACCGCCTTCTTCTGGTCGAGCGAAATCCGCGTATTCGGTGCAGAATTGAACAACTTCGACGAATCGAACCTTGCATTTAATAAAACTTACACCACTACCGCAACAAACAGAAACGACAATTGGGACGACGACAAAACCCGTCTTACCGACGGTGTGAAGGGTACTGCCAACGGCGGTTTGACCAACTACGCAGGCTGGAACAGCACCGCAAACAATACTCTTGAAATCGTTGTTGATCTTGGAAAATCCTGTTACACCGATACCTTCACCGCATACATGGCAGGCGGAAACTGGGGCATTAAACTTCCCGATTCCGTAATGTCGATGGAAGTGCTCGTTTCCGACACCCAGAACGGCGAATTCAAATCGGTAGCAAATGCTCCTTTGGGAAGTGCGGTTCGCACAAACGGTACGGGTGCCATGGATAATACCTGGAGCACCTACACCATTACCGCCAAGGCAGACGAATCGGTTTCTGCCAGATACGTGAAGTTTGTTATCACCAGCGCACAGCCCAGTGCTTTCTGGATCGATGAGGTTGAGGTTACTCAAAACAAATCATCCGCAGTTGATCCCGAACCTAATCCTGATCCCGAACCCAACCCTGATCCCGAACCCGACGTACCTGCAAATCTTCTTTCCGGTAAGGAATATTTCGGAACACACGCACGTGATTCTTACTTTACAGACCTCACTGACGGCGTGGCTAAGGAAGCAATCAGCTTTGTAAACGA
>JAZTXY010000091.1:0-10957 GCA_045636665.1 Eubacteriales bacterium | reverse complement strand
AAGTCTTTTTGGGGATTTTTGAATCTTTTGTAACCTTTTTTTAAATATAATTATTAAGAGGTTGCATTTTAGTGCACTTTTGTATATAATATATGCGAAAGGAGGGGTTTTAATGTCCGATAATCAGAACAGTAACAGCTTTTTGGAATCGGTTGACAGCTTTTCACACAATTATGTAAGCGGAGATTTTGACGAAAGAAAACGCGCAATGTTACCGTCTCTTGTTATACGCTGTATTTGTATTATGCTTTGCATTTCGGTGTTCGGATATGCTGTTTTTCAGCTTGTTTCAAGTGCTTACGAAACCGAACAAGCAAATGATTTTTACAGTGATCTTCGTGCCGACGGTTTTATTTCGGCGGTTAAGCCCTCGCCTTCATTGCCCGAAACCTCTCCGATGCTCACGTTAAAAGAAATGCTCGATTCCAACGGTGAATATAAAGAAATCGAAACCGATACAATCGTTTCTGTCGAGGATTCGCAGCGTCGAAGCTCGATATACAGAAACTATATGAATAAGATTACGAAATATCCCGATATGTATGCTTGGATATACGTTAATTTTACAGATATCGACTACCCCGTTATGAAGGGTCCTTATACTAATTACTATCTCGACCACACAATTGACGGCGTTAAATCATCTTACGGAAGTATTACTGCCGATTCCAATCTATCCGACGTTTATAACGCGAATATGAACAACGTTATCTATGGGCACTGTATGAAAAACGGCCTTATGTTCAGATCGCTGAAAACCTTTATGGAAAGCGCCGTTAAAAACTCTACCGCCAAGGCGATGAATATCGAGATATATACCGAAGACGGACTTTACATTTACAAGGTCTTAAGCGGTTACCGCGACGACGATAGGTTTTACGAAAGAACCATATTTGCAAACAGCGCTGATTTCAAAGCATTTCTTGACGAGGTAGTTTCTCGAAACGAGCTTCGAGTTACCAATAAATACGATGAAAATTCACGCGTTGTAACCCTTATCACCTGCGCAAACGTTACCTCGAATGATGACGAGCGATACGTTTTACACGGCGTTTTAACCCATTTTATTCCCGCAAACGCGCTTTAATTAATCACAATTTAAAACCGACCGATCTTTAAGACCGGTCGGTTATTTTTGTTTAGTTCTTTTAAACAGGAATTAAACCTGAAGAATTATGCTTTGATTCTTGTGCCTCAAAATATTCTTCTAAGCCGCTAACTCTGAATGCGGGAACGTAAGTGCGTGCAAATTTGCCATCTTCGATCTCTTTATAAAAGGCATAGAAGGGGTAATATTCATTCGTAACACCTTCAAATGTAAAGCGTTGTACATACTCAATTCCAACGTGATCGTAATCGGTAAAATCCACGTTATCTTGCAATTGCATACAAAGTGGACAAGTGTGCCCTCCGAAAACATATCCTTTTTCAAGCATCACTTCAGCTTCTTCAAGCGAAATTGTATTGAACCTTTCGCCTTCGGCAAACGTATTGTTTTTAGATTTATACTCAATCCACGAAAGTGTAATTATTCCCGAATCGGTATTAGTACCCACATATAATTGCAAAAACGCATTGGTATACATTATCGGTCTGCCATAATAAAAATATGGATAACTTTGTGAAGAATCATAATATATTATCTTATATCCATTATATATGTCGATCACCTCAATATCATCGTATTTAAAGCCAAAATGCTTTTGACAGTGCGGTAACCATTCAAGCGCTACCGAATAGACTTCTTCATACGATACATCTTCGGGCAAAATTATGGTTTTACCGTCAAGATAAAGCGAATGCTCAGCAATGCCGCCTAATGCAAATTTATGGTAATCGTATTCCCAATCGCTTTCCAAAAGCATCGGAAGATTGCCCTGCGGAATCGAACCCGTTTTAATATCGTTCACACTTTCAAAGCCCAACACATCATATTTATTTGTTCCACCATCTTCTCTTACGTCAAAAATATCCGCAATCTGCTGTGCAGTAAAGTCAGCATCGGTTTCATCGATATACGGAGGATGCCAAGACGATTCATTATTCGAATTTTCATCGGGCGCCGATGTTTCGTCTGAGGAGGAATTTTTATTCGGAATTGAAGTGTTTTGGTTTGAAGTTTCGTTAGAGTAATCCGACGAGTCGTTTATTTCTGTTGAAACGTTATTGTAATTATCATCGCTATTTGCCGACGTATTTTGCGAAAGTGTTTCCGAAAAGTCAGGCGGAATCACCGGTGTTTCCGGAGGTTGCGAGCCAATCACCGCAAACAACGAAACGCATACGACGAGCGAAACGAGGGTCGCGGCAATAACCATAGGTCGAAACGAACGCCTTCTATTAATCGGCATATTGACGGTTTTTAATTCGTCAATGTATATATCCGAAATTTCAGACATTGCTTTTGTTATTCTCATTTATAAACCCCTTTCTTAATAAGTAGCTTTTTTAATCTTTTTCTCATACGCGACAAACGCATTTTAATACTTGCCTCCGGAAGCGAGAGTATTTTTGAGATATTCGATATTGAGTTTGCTTCATAGTATCGCAAAAGAAAAATTTTACGGTTTTCCGCTACCTCATTACCGAGAAATTCATCAATGATCTCTGCAAGCTCGTTTTCCTCAAAGATATCCGAAGCAGAAATACAGTTTTCAAGCTCTTCGAATACCAAATCGGTTTCTCCGCGTTTATCGGCGCTAAGATATTTATATCTGTCCAACGCAACGTTTCGTGTTATTACGGACAGATAGGCAAACAACGAGTGAGGTTCATTTGGCGGTACCGTATTCCAAAGCTTTAAGAGTGCATCATTAAAGCACTCCTCGGCATCCTGCTCGTTATGAAGGATGTTGCGAGCAACTCGCATACATTGTTGTTTATAATGTTTTTCAATTTCTGCTATAACATTTTCCGAGCGTTCAAACAGCAAAAGTATCATTTCGTTGTCATTCACAAGCAATCCCTCCTTTGCCTTTCACTTATTAAGACGAATTTATTTTAAAAAAGTAACGCTATACTTAAAAAAACCTCGAAAAGAGGTTTTTTAAGTCATTTTATAATTTCATAAGTTATTTCTTTTATAAGCTCTTTTGCGCGGCTTAAACAATAGTCCAGATCCCTGTTCTTATCGATTAAAGACCTAAATTCGGTTACACCGAAATCACGCAAGGACTCATAACCTTCAGACAAGCCGCCTGAAAGAACAACCGTTTTCACTCCGTACGATTTCGCTGCGGTTGCAACAACGCTCACCAACTTACCATATGCAGTCTGCGAATCCGTGTTACCCTCGCCTGTTATCAAAAGATCAGCTTGTGACAAAGCATTTTTAAACTTTTCTGAATTTACAAGCAATGATGCACCGCTTACATATTCACCGTTAAGAACCGAAAGAACGGCAGCGCCGACACCGCCTGCGGCACCTGCGCCTGACAAATCGGGGTCGATATTCATCTTCTTTGCAAAATGAGTCGCCGCTTTGTCAAGCATTTCTATTTCCGCATCGCTTGCGCCCTTTTGTTTCGCAAACACACGCGCCGCGCCATTTTCACCGCAAAGCGGATTTTTCACATCACAAGCGGCTATAAATTTCACGTTACTGATATCGATGAAATCATTTTTCACAACGTATTGCACTTTACCGAGCGACTCTGCAACGGGTTTTAGTTCAAATCCCGCCGAATCCAAAAAGCGCATACCGAGAGAATGCAAAAGGCCCATACCGCAATCATTGGTCGCCGAGCCGCCAAGACCCAAAACAACGGTTTCCGCACCCAACGTTATTGCTTCTTTAATAAGCTCGCCTGTTCCCTTTGTTGTCGAACGCAAAACGTTTCTTTTTTCTTTCGGAACAAGCATTAGTCCCGAAGCGGAAGCCATTTCGATAAAAGCCGTTTTTGTTTCGGATAAATATATAAACGATGCATTGCCTTTATCTCCGAGCGGATAGGTAACTTCCCTTTCGATTACTTCACCGCCGAAAATATTCCTCATACAATCGCAAAACCCCTCACCACCATCGGACGAGGGGAATTGCATCACTTCAATATTTTCCGAATACTTTTTAATACCCTCCGACATAGCCGCACAAACCTCTTTTGAGGTAAGGCAACCTTTAAATGAGTCGGGAGCAAGAAGAACCTTCATTTATGCCCAGAACATTCCTTTGGGAGCAGGCTCTTTCATAATACACTGTTTGAGGAAAGCAACAGCTTTTTCAAGACCTTCTTCGGAGGTCATAAGCGAATCTTCGTGCTCGATAGAAAGAATGTCATCGTAACCGACAAGACGGAGATTGCTTATCATATCGCGCCAATATTGCATATCGTTACCGTAACCGACAGCACGGAAAATCCAAGAACGGTTGATTTCATCACCGTAATGCTTGGTATCGAGCACGCCGTTTACTGCAGTATTGATTTGGTCGATTTTGGTATCCTTTGCATGGAAGTGATAAATAGCGTTTCCAAGCTTGCGGATAGCCGCAACGGGATCGATTCCCTGCCAGATAAGATGCGAGGGGTCGAAATTCGCGCCGATAATATCGCCTACTGCCGCGCGCAAGCGAAGCAGGGTTTCGGGGTTATAAACGCAAAAGCCGGGGTGCATTTCAAAGCAAATCTTTTCAATTCCGTGTTCAGCACAGAACTTCGCTTCTTCTTTCCAATAAGGAATGAGAACGTCATTCCACTGATATTCAAGAACCGCAAGATAATCCTCGGGCCAAGGGCAGGTAACCCAGTTGGGATATTTGGAAGCTTCGCAATCACCGGGACAACCCGAAAATCCGATTATCTTCTTAATGCCCAATTTTTCGGCAAGAAGAACTGCGTTGCGCCAGTCCTTGCGATATTTTTCCGCAATATCCTTATCGGGATGCACGGGGTTTCCGTGACAACCGAAGGCGTTAATCTTAAGACCGTATTTTTCAAAGGTCGCTTTAAATTCTTCAAGCTTTTTATCATCGGCAAGAAGCACCTCGGGATCGCAATGCGCTTTTCCGGGATATCCGCCTGCGCCGACCTCAAGCTCTTCGATGCCTAAGGATTTGAGATAAGAAAGAGCTTCGTCCAACGGTCTGTCGCCGAAAAGGACGGTTATTACTCCTAATTTCATAGGTTTTACCTCTTATTTGTTAAAGTAATAGGGTTCGCCGGTCTTCGCCGAGGTATAGATGCCTTCGAGAATGCAGCTTACCGCATATGCCTGTTCGGGAGTTACGAAGGGTTCGGTGTCGTTACGGATTGCTTCAACCCAAAGTCTTGCTTCGCGGTTTGCGGGAGTTTCATCGCCCGAGCCATCATAGAAGTCAACGCCGCCTGCACCAAGACCGGGCTTAAGAACATAAGGTCTGCCGTTACGAATACCGTTGATACGAACGCCGTCGAGCATATCAACGCCGCCTTCGGTACCGCAAAGAGTCGTTATCGCTTCGCGGGGATCAAGCATATTAAGCGCCCAGCTCGATTCGAGAATGATGGTAGCGCCGTTTTCCATAACGATGAATCCGAACGCGGAATCCTCTACGGTGAGTTCACCGGGCTTCCAATCGCCCCAAGCGTTACCGGAGGGGAATTTTTCGCCAAGCTTGTGATAGGTAGTACCTACGCAATATTTGGGCTTGTAATTATCCATACACCACATAGTAAGGTCAAGCGCGTGGGTGCCGATATCGATAAGAGGACCTCCGCCTTGCTCGTATTCGTTCATAAATACGCCCCAAGTGGGAACCGCTCTTCTTCTGATTGCAGTAGCCTTTGCATAATAAATATCACCAAAGGTGCCTTGTTCAGCTTCTGTCTTAACGTAAAGTGAATCGGGACGGTGACGGTTTTGATAACCGATAGTAAGCTTTTTACCCGTTCTCTTTGCGGCATCAACCATCTTCTTTGCTTCAGCCGCGTTGATAGCCATAGGCTTTTCGCACATAACGTGTTTGCCTGCTTCAAGAGCATCAACGGTGATAAAGCTGTGAGAACGGTTGGGAGTAAGCACGTGTACTACATCAACAGTTTTATCCTCAAGCACTTCGCGATAGTCGGTGCAAACCTTTGCATCGGGTGTGCCGTAATTCTTTGCCGCGGTTTCAGCTCTTTCGCGAACGATATCGCAGAACCAAACCATTTCAACGTCAGGTTGTGCTTTAAGCGCGGGAAGATGCTTTCCGTTTGCGATACCACCGCAACCGATGATACCAATTCTGAGTTTTTCAGCCATTGTTTTATACGCGCCTTTAAGGGGCGCAACCTCCTAAAATTAATCTCTGTAATAAGTGTAATACGCCATAACGGTACGTTCCTTGCCCTGAACTTTATCAAAGCCGGTCAAAGTAGCGCCGTCAAGCGACATAAATTCCCAAGCGTGCAATTCATCAGCCTTGCATGTGAACAGCGTTTTTCCGCCGCTGACGACAGAAAAATCGCCCTCAAAAAGGCTGAGCACTCCGCCTTTTCCGATAACGTAATCGCCTTTTTCGGGATCACGCTCCAAAACGTATTTTAAAGCGCGACCGTCAAGCTTTTTGCACATATATAATCTGAATTCGGGACTGTTCGTATCCTTTGGCGGTTTTTTCTTAAATCCGAACATAATTTACTCCGTTTTATCTTCTTCGGTTTCCGCAACGATATAGTCGGGACGACGCTTGGTTTCCATATACGTTTTTGACAAATACTGTCCAAGTACACCGATGCAAAGCAATTGCAATCCACCTACAAACAAAATAACGCAGATTGTAGAAGCCCAACCGCCGACAGAAGAAGTTGAATCAATAATCTTGCGGATTATGATAACAAGCGCGCCGATGATTGAAATAAGAAACATAAAGAATCCGCAAAAAGAGCTGATTGCCAAGGGTGCGGTTGAAAACGCAACGATACATTCAAGAGAATACTTGAACAGTCCCCAGAATGACCATTTAGTCTTACCAGCTACGCGCTCGATATTTTCATAGGTTATCCATTCGGTTTTAAAGCCGACCCATTCAAAAATACCCTTTGAAAAGCGGTTGTATTCGCAAAGCGAAAGCACGGCGTCAACCATACGACGCGACATAAGACGATAGTCGCGTGCGCCGGGTACAAGCTTTACTTTTGAAATTTTATTAACGATTCCGTAAAAGCATTTGGCAAAAAAGCTTCTGACGGGCGGTTCCCCTTTACGGGTTCCGCGTCTTGTTGCAACGGAATCAACCTTTTTTTCGTTAAGAAGCGCCATCATTTGAGGCAACAGCGAGGGCGGATCCTGAAGATCGGCATCCATAATAACGGCATAATCGCCTTTTGCGGAGCGAAGACCGGCAAGCATACCCGCTTCTTTACCGAAATTACGCGAAAAAGAAACAAATCGCGTACGACTATCCTCTTTTGCTCGGTTGCGAACAATTTCCAAAGTTTGATCTTTGGAGCCGTCATCGACGTAAATCGCCTCAAAATCATATTCGGGCATCGAATCGATAACGCGCTCTAATTCAGCGAAAAAGAACGGCAACGCTTCGGCCTCATTATAGCAAGGAACGATTACGCTAATAAGTTTTTTATTCATACCATATCCGCCACAATAATGTACTTATTCTATAGGTAAAATATAGCATATTAGCATAAGGTTGTCAATAACGCCAAGGTGTTTTTTGGAAGTTTATTGACAATATTCTTGCGATGTGTTAATATTTTAAAAAAATAGTTTTGCGGAGAATTTTATGACAGAATACTCTAAACTTACAACCGAGGGCTTTAACAAAAACACCGAGAACATTGATAAAATGACTGCATTGGAAATCGCAAAAGCAATTAACGAGGAAGATAAAAAGGTCGCTTTTGCAGTTGAAAAGGCCCTAACACAAATTGCCGAAGGTATTGAAACAATGGCAAATTGCTTGAATGCCGGCGGCCACATATATTATTGCGGCGCAGGCACTTCGGGACGTTTAGGCGTTTTGGACGCATCGGAATGCGTACCTACCTACGGCGTGAGCGCAGATACCGTTGTGGGACTTATGGCAGGCGGTTACGAAGCGCTTTATGCATCACGAGAGTTCGCAGAGGACGATTTTGAAAGCATCGTTTCTGAAATGCGTAAAAGAGATTTTTCCGCAAGGGATATTCTTGTCGCGATAAGCGCAAGCGGCAGTGCGAACTGTGTAAAGGGCGCTATAAGATATGCAAAGGAATGCGGCGCTTATACGCTTTGTATTTCTTGCAACCCAAACAGCGATCTCGTACCTATGGTCGATATTCCGATTGTTGCCGAGGTTGGCCCCGAAGTTATAAACGGAAGCACAAGAATGAAAGCCGGTACCGCGCAAAAAATGATTCTTAATATGCTTTCGACCGGCGCAATGATTCGTCACGGCCGTGTCAGAGGCAATTATATGGCTTATATGGTCCCCTCGAACATAAAGCTTGTCGACCGCGCAATAAGAATGATTTGTCAAAAAACCGGTTGCGATGCCGAACGCGCCGCGATCGAGCTTGAAAAGGCAAACAACGTTATTGCCGATGCTATAGACGCAATCGAAGGCGTTGAAAAAGAATAGTTCCTAAAAACGAAAGATCCGAGAGTTACTTCCCTCTCGGATCCTTTTTTATTTGTTTTTTGTCAATTCAATTTCAGGTCTTGTTTTTTCTGCTTTTGAGCAAGAAAAACACCAAAACCCCAAGCAAAACAACGACTGCCGCAACGGAAACTACCGTTATAACGGTGGAAGATGTGTCTTCAACACCATCGCTCTCATCGGTAGAAACACTTTCGTCGGTAATCTCGGACGAATCATTTGTTTCGGGCTTTAATGATTCTTTGTATGAATTCTTTTCATCATCCAAGGAATTAATAGCCGCTTTTTCGGCGATTTTAAGAGAAGACAAAAGATATTTGCTGATATTATCAGATACGATATCGGTTTCGGAAACGTATTTTTCCGCAAGCGTGTTTCCCTCTGCAACAAGACCGTTCAATTCGTTTTCAACTTCCGAAAGTTTTTTATCGGCAAGCTGCTTTGTGAACGCGCCGAGCTTTTCGGCATACACCTTAAGCGCATCAACGTCGGCAGAAGAAGCTTCGGTTTTCGCAACGCTTGAGATTCTCGAAACGATTGTATCTTTAATATGGTCAAGCTGTGCAATTACAGCCGCCTTTGCATTATAAGACGGACAAATAGCTTCTTTTGAAAATACCGAATTTTTGATGTATTCCTTATAGCTTCCGCTAACGTATTGACTGTACGAGAAAAACGCTGTTCCGTCAGCGCCGCATTTACGCGCGGCGATAATTTGTTCACGGTAAGTTTCAGGACCGTTATCGCGAAGTCCGATTACGGTTTGAATGCCGTCGCCCGAAAGGTCAACTGTATTATCGGTCCACTTGATTACCGCATCTGTCGTTCCGTATGCCATAGGATATATTACGTCGACAAGGCCTTCCTTAAGCCAAGTTTCGGTATCTTGGCACATTTTGGTCTTGGTCGATTCGTATCCGGGCGCTACGTCACAAGAGAAAAGAACGTCGGGACGGATTTCTTTAATAAGCTCTCCCGTTTTTCTTACGAGGTCGGTAACAAAGGAAGCTCGGAATTCACACCAATCCGACCAACCCGCTTGTGATGAGCTTGTGGGAACTTTTTCGATACCGTATTTTTCTTTGAACTGCGCTTTTGTATATTCGTCGTATCCGTAGTTCACCGTAGAGTTTTCGGGATAACGAACGTAATCAAGCTGGAATCCGTCAATTTCATAATTTTCAAGGATATAGCGATAGGTTTTTAACAAAAATTCCTGTACCTCGGGAAGTGCGGGGTTAAGAAAAAACGCATTTCCGTATTCGTTTGTTACCGATTCTTTTCCGTTTTGGTCGATATTCAACCATTCGGGCTTTTTCTTGCCAACCGAAACGCCTACGTTTGCCGAGCCGTCATGTCCGACTCTGTAGCAAGATACCCAAGCGTGAACCTCAATACCGACCGCGTGAAATTCATCGGTATAGAGCTTAAGCATATCTTGCCCTTTAAAGACGGGATTTTGTTCGAACAAGCTGTCTTCAGGCATCGGCATTATCATTGTAGAATCAAAAAGAACCTCAATACAAACCGAGTTAAAGCCCATTTCATAAATATCGTTTACCGTCTTTTTAACTGTAGAAGCACTTGCGTTTGTGGGAATACGAAGCCAAACGGTTCTTGTTTCAACCGGAATATAAGGCACAAGCGCAGTTTTAAGGTTTTCAGCTTCGATATCAAAAAGATATCCGTTTCTTATAAAGTCGTGCACCTTATCATTTTCAAGATTGCTCTTGATTGTTTGTAAAATCGATTTAAGCTTTTTAGCAGATTCATCGACCATTTTATAGTCGATATCCGCAAAGCTCAAGGTAGCCGAATTGATTTGGGATTCAAATTCCTTCCATTTGAGCTCGTAGCTGTTGTATGCGTTTTCTTTTGTGTAGGAAACGGTTATGGTTTTTGCTTTTTCATCAAGAATCGCGGAATAGCCCAACACACAAGAATCGGTTATCGGTTGTTTTTTGTTGCCTACGCCCGATATAACAAAACCGCCTTGAGGAATTTTATTGTTGTTTCCGCCGACTGAAACGATGATTCCGTTCGCATCAACAACCGCTTCAACTCCCCAAGTGTTTGTTTTGGTTTCTTCTCTGCCGCGGTAAATGATGAGCTTATTTTCGGCGCGCGTTGCATTGATTGCATCGTAAGCAAGAACGCTTTCGCCAAAAGGAGAATAGTTTTCCGAAACAACAGTTACGCAGTTATAATCCTTATCGAAATAAACGTAATCGCCTACACTGATTTCGGGAAGCTGATTTGCCTTTGCAGGTCCGAAGCTCAAAACAAAACCGTCGGAAGGGATATCCGAATTTTTATTGCCGACAGCGATAATCTTTTCGTCCGATGCAACAGTAAATTCCGCACCTTGACCGCCGGTTCCCGTTTTTTCTCCAAATTCGGGCG
>JAZTXY010000090.1:0-2069 GCA_045636665.1 Eubacteriales bacterium | reverse complement strand
CAAAGCGCCGCCGTTTTTATTAAAAATATTATACCCGACAGAATGAAGGTGAAATTGGCGATAATCGATTGCATCGACCGCGAAAGCTCGATTCCCGATTACGAATATCCCGAAATTGACCATATCGACCGTTGGCAATATTCGCCCGACGGATGTGATAAGCTTATCGAAAGCGTTTTTGAAGGGTAAACGGCAAGGAGAACGTTCGGGAAACTTTTGAAAAAGTTTCCCATACCCTTCAAAACTTTTCAATATAAAATATAAATTAATTAAAATACGAAGTGTTTTTACATCAAATCTCATATTTTTCGGCGACATGTGCGTCGAAAAATATACCTATGATGTTCGCAACCTTGGACAACGAGCGAAGCGAGGCGCACAAGGTTGGCGCGAGCGAACGGACATCCAAAACCCCATTGAAATCCTTGTGATTTCAATGGAGAGCGTTAGCGATCAATACATAAAGTCAAATTCGATGTCGTAAATCGAAACGGTATCGCCCTCCTGAACGCCCGCATCCTCAAGCGCTTGAATAACGCCCTTGTCGCGAAGAACGCGTTGGAAGAACTGAAGCGATTCGTAATCGTCGAAGTTGATATCGTTGCACAAGCGGATAAGCCATTCGCCCGTAACGACGTAAACTCCGTCGACGACCTCGACGTGAACCGACATATCGGTTTCCTTGGGAAGCTCGACATATTCTTGCTCGTAATAGGTCATCGGAGGAAGTGTTTGAAGCTTTGCGGAAACCGCCTTCATCAATTCGGGAACGCCTTCCGAAAGTCCACCCGAAATAAGGAACAGCTCACAGCCGTTTTCCTCGGCATAGCACTTGACCTCTTCAAGATGCTCCTCGGAATAGCCGAGGTCTATCTTGTTTGCGACCAATATCTGAGGACGCGAAGCAAGCTCTGCGCTGTATTTTTCAAGCTCTTGATTGATTTTAATAATATCCTCAAGCGGATTTTCGCGTTCGCTTGCCGAAATATCGAAAACGTGAAGGATAAGACGGCATCTGTCAATATGACGCAAGAAATCGTGACCGAGTCCCAAGCCGTCGGAAGCACCCTCGATAAGACCGGGGATGTCCGCCATTACGAAGCTTTTGCCGTAAACCGTAACAACGCCCAGATTAGGCGCAAGTGTTGTGAAATGGTAGTTTGCGATCTTAGGTCTTGCCGCGGTAACCTCGGAAAGAAGGGTAGATTTGCCGACGTTGGGGAATCCTACCAAGCCGACGTCAGCGAGCATTTTAAGCTCGAGCGTAATATTGCGCTCTGCACCCTTCGTACCGCTTTTTGCAAAACGGGGTACCTGACGGGTGGGAGTTGCGAAATGGGTGTTACCCCAACCGCCTCTGCCTCCCTTTGCGGCAATATAGGGTAAGCCATCAGACATATCGTGGATAACAAGTCCGCTGTCGGGATCGCGAAGCACGGTTCCGGGAGGAACGGGAATAACAAGATCCTCGGCGCTTTTACCGTAAAACTTCTTCGACATACCGTCACCGCCGTTTGCGGCAACGAATTTGCGGCGGTATTTGAAGTTAAGAAGCGTGTTTTCACCCTCGTCGATGACAAAAACAACGTTTCCGCCTCTGCCGCCGTCGCCACCGTCGGGACCGCCCTTGGCAACGTACTTTTCGCGGCGGAACGAAACGCAACCGTTTCCTCCGTCGCCGGCTTTGATATAAATTGTAACCTTATCTATAAACATACTGAAAACCTCCTTATAGAGTTTTTCGTTATTTGTTTTCGTATTTTATTAAAACAAAAAGAAAAAGAGTAGTCAGGATGAAAACCCCGACTGCTCTTTTCAATAGGCATTTAGTCTGCATTAACAGCGTAAACGCTGACTTTCTTTCTTCCGCCTACCATCGGTTCGAACTTAACCTTACCGTCGATAAGTGCGAAAAGGGTGTCATCGGAGACACGGGCGACGTTGTTGCCGGGATGGATCTTGGTGCCTCTCTGACGAAGAAGAATGTTGCCGGCAGTAACAAACTGACCGTCCTGTCTCTTAACGCCAAGACGCTTGGACTCACTGTCACGACCGTTCTTGGTAGAACC
>JAZTXY010000089.1:0-3296 GCA_045636665.1 Eubacteriales bacterium | reverse complement strand
AAAAGGTACAGCGAATGTCCCATCAAATACGAGAACGGACAAGCATTTATCGACTACATAAACGATAACCGTCATTTGCTGAAGAACAGACCGCAGGTGTATCAGCACGGCGATTATCACATTGGGAATATGATGATAGACCGTAGCGGCAAACTTCATATCATTGATTTCAACCGAAATGATTACGGTGATCCTTGGGAGGAGTTCAATCGTATAGTTTGGTGTGCTCAAAAAGCACCCATCTTTGCTTCGGGTATGGTTAACGGATATTTTGACGATAACGTGCCTATGGAATTTTGGAGATTACTCGCTCTTTACATTTCAAGCAATACTCTATCGTCTGTATATTGGGCAATTCCGTTTGGACAGAAAGAAATCGATACGATGCTGAATCAAGCACAGGAAGTTCTTTCTTGGTATGACAATATGCGTAACCCTATACCGACTTGGTATATTAAAGGCTGAAAGCCTTATAGGAGGTGCGAAGGTGGACTACACAAAACCGCTTAAATATCACTACACACCGAAAAAGGGGTGGATGAACGACCCGAACGGGCTTGTTTATTTCAAAGGGTATTACCACGCGTTTTATCAGCACGCGCCGAATCACGAGATTCCTTGGCAGGAGCCGATGCATTGGGGACACGCGCGTACGAAGGATTTCCTTGAATGGGAGGAATTACCGATAGCGTTGACACCCGATACACCCTATGACAAAAGCGGATGCTGGTCGGGCACGGCGATAGTGAAGGATGACAAGCTTTATTTATTTTATGCGGGAATCACCGCCGTTTCGGTTGTTGCGGTTGCGGTGTCCGAGGACGGCGTTAATTTTGAAAAATACAGCGGAAACCCTGTGATTTCAACCTTCCCGCCCGAGGGTGGACCCGATTTCCGCGATCCTGCGGTGTGCTGTATTGACGGAATATATTATTGCGTGGTTGCTTCGGGGCATCCGCAAACAAAAACGGCGCGGCTGCTTTTGTACTGCAGTGAGGACTTGCTTAATTGGGAGTTTCGGTCGGTTTTGGGCGAGTGGGAGGCGGCTAAATATGCCGAATGTCCCTCTATCGTGCCGCTTGGCGGTAAAAAATGCCTGCTTTCGACCTCGGTTTGCAATCTCAATGAAACGCACTTCTTTCAAATAATGATCGGCACGCTTGAAAACGGGAAATTCGATTGCGAGCTGTCCGATCGCTTTGATAAAGGGCCCGACCAATATGCAGGTCAGGCGTTTGCTTCGGCAGACGGAGAACCGCTTTTGATGACTTGGATTCCCGGTTGGCGCTATTCGGGCTTTGTAAAAGGGAAGGACGTTGGGTGTTTATCGATTCCGCGAAGAATCGTTGTCGAAAACGGACGTATTTGCGGTAAACCCGCAAAAGAGGTCGAGCATTTGCTTAAAAACAGTGACGAGGCGGTTAAGCCGACCGATGACGGCTTTGTTGTCGAAAGGGAATTGCGCGAACCGCTTGTTCACAAAGGGACAGTTAGCGATATTCAAATCCTGCGAGATGAATATATTTTGGAAATTTTCGTCAACGGCGGCGAAACGGTTTATTCGTTGTTGCTTTGCTGATGAGAAAATAATGAAAAGGCGTATATTATGAAGCTTTACGCACCCGAATATTACAAAAAGTTTATATGTATCGCGGATAAATGCGAGCATAGCTGTTGTATCGGCTGGGAAATCGACATTGATGACGATACCCTTGAAAGATACAAAGCGCTTGAATGCGGTTACGGCAAGAGCATTGCCGACAGTATTTCGTTTGACGGCGCGCCGCATTTTAAGCTTTGCGAGAGGGACAGATGTCCGCATCTTGACGAGAGGGGCTTGTGCAGGATAATACTTGAGGTCGGCGAGGATTATCTTTGCGGCATTTGCCGTGAGCATCCGCGCTTTTACAATTACACCGACGTTGCCGAGGTGGGGTTGGGTATGTCCTGCCGCGAGGCGGCGAGGCTGATACTTTCGTCACCGAATTATTGCATTATGGAAGAAATCGGACAAACAGATGCCGAGGATTTGTGTTTGACCTTTAACGGACGGCTTGAGCGCGAAAGGGTTTTTGCGATATTGCGCGACACAAGGCTTGATTATCAAGCGAGAATTAAAAGGATTTGTTTCGATTACGGAATAGATTCGGTTGACGATTGCGTTTGGTTGGAAATAATCGATTCCTTGGAGTATCTTGACGAATCGCACCGAGAATTATTTATGAATTACTCGGATAAAAAGCGCGCGGTCGGTTGGGACGAATGCTTGGAAAGGGCTTTGGCATATTTCGTTTACCGCCATTGTACCGAAGCGTTTGATTATGACGATTTCCGTGCCCGATTGGCGTTTTGTCTGTTCTGCGAACGGTTGTTATCGTCGCTTATCGCTTCGCAAAGGGCGGAAACCATAAACGATATTGCGGTCTTGGCAAGTGTTATTTCGGAGGAGATAGAATATTCCGAGAATAACACCGAGATGCTTACATATTAATAATAGATAGCAAGATGCCGCCGAGAATAAACTCCTCGGCGGTGCTTTTTGTTGAGTTTAAAGCTGTGTAGTGCCTAAAAACCTTTAAATTTGCGGTAAAAATGTAAAATCCTATTTACTTTTGTTTTTAAATGGGGTATAATATATCGATTTTGAATATATATCAAGAATAAGGAGTGTCATTTTAATGAAACTTTCCCCTCTTCAAACTGCAAGATACCAATATGCACCCAAATTGCCCGGTATGCTCAGAAACGGCATTTCCGAAATTTGCGTTAAGAACGGCGCGCCTACCGAAAGTGTAGCGGATCAGGAAAAGATCAAGGCGTTGTTCCCCAACACCTACGGCAAGAACGAAATCACCTTCCAAAAAGGTACCAACACCGCTGAAGCTAAGACTCAGAAGGTTGGCGTTATCCTTTCGGGCGGTCAGGCTCCCGGCGGACACAACGTTATCTGCGGCTTGTACGACGCTTTGAAGGCAACCGACAAGAACAACGTTCTTTACGGCTTCAAGGGCGGCCCCTCCGGTCTTTTGGAAGACGACTATATCATTTTCGATGACGAATATATCAATCAATATCGCAACACCGGCGGCTTTGATATTATCGGCTCGGGCAGAACCAAGCTCGAAACCGAAGAACAGTTTGCAATCGTTGCAGAGGTTTGCAAGAAGCACGGCATCAACGCAATCGTAATCATCGGCGGCGACGACTCCAACACCAACGCGGCTGTTTTGGCTGAATACTTCGCAGCTAACAATGCAGGCGTTCAGGTTATCGGCTGTCCCAAGACCATCGACGGC
>JAZTXY010000088.1:0-6995 GCA_045636665.1 Eubacteriales bacterium | reverse complement strand
GGTATAAAAATCCACGCGCATGTCGCGGATTTTTATGGGGTTTTATTATAAAAATACTTCGTATTTTGTTTTTGATTTTATTTGTTTGAAAAGTTTTTGAAAAGAGAGCCCGAGAGAAAAGCTTTTTCCAAAAAGTTTTTCTCTCGGAACTGATTTTAAAGAAAATCGGAACTAATTTTTAAGAAATAGGAATAACAATTATGAAAAAAATACTTTATATAGCAGGTGAGGCATTGCCCTTTGCATCCTCGGGCGGACTTGGTGATGTTATCGGCTCGTTACCTACGGCTCTTTCCGAGCAAAAGGAGGACGATATCCGCGTAATATTGCCGCTTTATGCCCAAGTGACCGAAAAATACCGCAAAAAGATGAAGTTTATCGGCTCGAAAACCGTCAAGCTTTCGTGGCGTAACCAATATTGCGGCATTTTCGAGTACAAGCAAAAGGGCGTGACCTATTATTTCCTTGATAACGAATTTTATTTCAAGCGCGCGGCTCTTTACGGCGAATTTGACGATGCCGAAAGATTTGCGTTCTTCTGTCGCGCGGCGATGGAAATTTTGCCCGATATTGATTTTATACCCGATATTCTTCACGCGCACGATTGGCACGCCGCTTTAAGCGTTATCTATTTAAAGCAATGCTATGCAAAAATCGATGAACGCTTTGCGAACACAAAAGCCGTTTTCACCATCCACAATATCCAATACCAAGGCATTTACGATTTCGCCATCCTCGGCGACGTATTCGGACTTATGGAATCTGATAAGGAAATAGTCGAATACGACGGCTGTATAAATCTGTTAAAGGGCGCTATCGTCTGCGCCGATAAGGTGACGACCGTAAGCCCCACCTACGCAAAGGAAATTTTGACTCCCAAATTCTCGCACGGGCTCGATAACGTGCTCAATATGTTCTCGTTTAAGCTTTCGGGCATTTTAAACGGCATCGATAAGGATTATTACAACCCAAGTAAGGATACCGAAATATTCGCCAACTTCAATTCGCGCAATACCGATGGCAAGGCAATCTGCAAATCGGGACTTCAAAGAATGCTCGGTCTGCCCGAACGCGACGTTCCGCTTATCGCCGTAATTTCGCGCCTTGTAAGTCACAAGGGACTCGACCTTGTCGTGCTTGCAGGTGACGATTTACTGCGCGATGACGTTCAGCTTGTCGTTTTGGGTATGGGCGATAAGAGCTATGAGTCTTATTTCGAAAATCTCGCCGCGCGTTTCCCCGAAAAGTGCAAAACGCTTATCACCTATAACCGTGACCTTTCAAAGCGCATCTATTCTGCGGCAGACGTCTTCTTGATGCCTTCAAGAAGCGAGCCCTGCGGTCTTGCGCAAATGATATGCTCACGCTACGGCGCGATTCCCGTCATCCACGAAACCGGCGGTCTTTACGACAGCATCAAGGATATCGGTTGCGAAGGCGGCGGCAACGGCTTTACCTTTGCGGCATACAGCGCTTATGAAATGCTCGGCTCGGTAAACCGCGCTATCGATTTGTTCAAAAACGACCGCGAAGGCTTCAACAAGCTTCAAAAAAAGGTTATGCGCGTCGACTTCTCTTGGAAGCAAAGCGCAATCTCCTATAAAGAACTTTACAATCAATTTTAACGAATATAAAAGGAAACTAACTGCATGGCAAGCAAAACTGTCGCGAACGAAATCCGCGAGGCACTTAATCAAAAGCTCTCGCGCTATTACGGAATAAGTGAAGGCGACGCTGACCTTAACCAAATCTACAACGCCACGGTATTGTCCGTGCGCGACGTTCTCGCAACGAGAAACAAGGAATTTACCGATGAGGTAGTAAAGACCGAAGCAAAGCAGGTCTACTATATGTGTATGGAATTTCTCATCGGCAGATCCTTGAAAATGAACCTCTGCAACCTCGGACTCGAGGATGAATACCGCAAGGTTCTTAAAAAAATGGGCTTTAAGCTCGAAGACGTTTACGAATGCGAAACCGACCCCGGTCTTGGTAACGGCGGTCTTGGCAGACTCGCAAGCTGCTTTATGGACGCGCTCACAAGTCAGGACTATCCTGCAAGAGGCTACTGTATTCTTTATGAATACGGACTTTTCAAGCAACGCTTGGTAGAGGGCGAACAGCTCGAGCTTCCCGATATCTGGCTTCCCGACGGTCAAAACTGGCTCGTTCCCCGTCACGACCGCGCCTGCAAGGTGCGCTTCGGCGGCAGAATCCGCGAGGAATGGAAGGAATCGCATTGCGAAATAATCTATGAGGATTACGACGAGGTCGAAGCAGTCCCCTATGACCTCCTCATTTCGGGCGGCAACGGAAAAGCCGTCAACACCTTAAGACTCTGGAAGGCAAGAGATATTAACAACTTCAATATGGAAGCCTTCTCGCAGGGACAATATCTTAAGGCGGTCGAGGATAACGCCATCGCCGAAACCATTTCCAAGGTGCTTTATCCCGCGGATAATCATTACGAGGGTAAATTGCTCCGTCTTACTCAGCAATATTTCCTCGTTTCGGCATCGCTCCAAAATATCGTTTGGCGTCATCTTTTCCGCTTCAAATCGCTCGATAACCTTCCCGACAAGGTGGCTATCCATATCAACGATACCCACCCTGCGCTCTGTATCCCCGAATTGATGAGAATCCTTGTCGATGACCACCACGTTTCGTGGGAACGTGCTTGGGACATCGTAACCCGTACAATTTCCTACACCAACCACACAGTGCTTCCCGAAGCGCTTGAATGCTGGAACGAAAATCTCTTTGCGCTCAGACTTCCGAGAATCCATTCGATCATCAAGGAAATCAACCGTCGCTTCTGCGCGGACGCTTGGAATGCTTATATGGGCGATTGGGATAAGGTTTCGCGTATGTCGATACTCAACAAGGGCAGTGTGCGTATGGCAAACCTTTCGGTTGTCGGCTCGCATACCGTCAACGGCGTTTCGCGTTTGCACTCGGATATATTAAAGGAAAGCGTTTTCAAGGATTATAACGATATGTATCCCGAACGCTTCACCAACGTAACCAACGGTATCGCGCACAGAAAATGGCTTTGCTATTCTAACCCCAAGCTTGCAAAGCTTTTGGACGAAACCATCGGAACCGATTACCGCAAAGATGCAAGTAAATTGACCGACTTTATGCAATATCAAAACGATTCGTCGGTGCTTTCTCAGCTCGATGCGATAAAGAAGCAAAACAAGGTCGATTTCGCAAACTATATCAAGCAAACAAAGGGAATCGTCATCGACCCCAATACCGTTTTCGACGTTCAGGCAAAGCGTCTGCACGAATATAAGCGTCAGCTCTTAAACGCGCTTAACATCATCACGGTCTACCTTAAATTAAAGGAAAACCCCAATGCCGACGTAACGCCCACAACCTTCATCTTTGCCGCAAAGGCGGCGCCCGGCTATTACACCGCAAAGGATATCATCCGTCTTATCTGCTATATCGCGGCTGACGTCGAAAAGGACCCCGTGCTCCGTCAAAAGCTGCGCGTTGTATTCCTCGAAAACTACAACGTCACCCTTGCCGAGCACCTTATGCCCTCTGCGGAAATCAGCGAACAAATATCGCTTGCAGGTAAGGAAGCGTCGGGCACGGGCAATATGAAGTTTATGATAAACGGCGCGTTGACCTTGGGTACTCTCGACGGCGCAAACGTCGAAATGGCAGAGCAGGTCGGCAGAGATAACATTTATATCTTCGGTCACACCGCACCCGAGGTACAAGAGCTTTGGGATAAGGGCTATGCTTCTTCCTATTATTATAACCGCAACCCCGAGCTTAAGGCGGCGGTCGACTATCTGCAAACCGGATTTAACGGCAGAAGCTTTGCCGACATCGCAAACTATCTGCTTTATTCCTTCGGCGTGAGCGACCCGTTTATGTGCCTTGCCGATTTCGATTTTTATCAGGAAGCGCGCAAGCAGGTCTATGCCGATTACAGCGACCGAACAACGTGGAACAAGAAGGCTCTTGCAAACATTGCAAATTCGGGCTTCTTCGCCGCAGACCGTTCGATTCGCGACTATGCCGAAAACATCTGGAATATCAAGCCGGTTAAAACTGATAAATGAATCTGAATTTCAAAATCACGTCAAAAAACTCCCCTTCGGGCAACCAAACGTTTCCGAAGGGGAGCGAAATATCAATAACGCTTTCTGCCGATATACAGTGCCAAAACGCTTGGTTTTACCTCGGCAATGACGAACGCGTTTTTATTCAAAGGGAGGTTGAAGTAACAAATCAAGCTTCCTCCTTTTCTTGCGCCGTTTTGCTGACGGAAAACGATTTTCCGACCGATGACGGACTTTATTTCTGCCATTTCGAATTTATCGCAAACGGAACGCGCTATTACACCGCGTTTGACGAATCGAACAATTGCTATGCCGAAACGCGATTCGTCAACGAAACGCAAATTTTAATTTACGACGAAAAATATGCCACCCCCGAATGGCTTAACGGTCGTGTTATGTATCAAATTTTCCCCGACCGCTTCGCAAAGAGCGAAAATGCAACAAGAAGGGAAGACGCCGTTTATAACGAGGATTGGGAAAACGGCATCCCCGAATATCCGTTACTACGCGGTGATTCCTTCCCCAACAACACCCATTTCGGCGGTACGCTTTACGGTGTTGCAAATAAGCTTCCTTATTTAAAGGAATTGGGTGTCGGCTGTATTTATTTAAACCCCATTTTCGAAGCATATTCAAACCACAAATACGACACTGCCGATTTTTTATCGGTCGATAAAAGCTTCGGCGGTGACAAAGCGCTGTCGCATCTTATCGAACAGGCGCATAAAATGGATATTAAGGTCATACTCGACGGCGTTTTCAACCACGTCGGTAACGACAGCATCTATTTCGATGCCTATAACAAATACGGCACAGGCGCTTGCAGCAAGGGATTGGATTCGCCCTATTACGAATGGTTCACCTTCAACGAATTTCCGAACGTCTACGAAAGCTGGTGGGGAATAAAAAACCTTCCGCGCACCGTCAGATGCGAAAGCTATATCAGTTTCATCACCGAACAGGTAATACCCAAATATATGCAAATGGGTATCGACGGCTGGCGTCTTGACGTCGCCGACGAGCTTGAATCGCATTTTCTCGACAGAATCGTCAAGGCGATAAAGGATTGTAAGAGCGATGCTTTGATTATCGGCGAGGTTTGGGAGGATGCGTCCAACAAAATCGCCTATGACGAGCGAAAACGCTATTTCCGCGGAAGTCAGCTCGATTCTGTGACCGATTATCCCATCCGCAACGCGATGATCGATTTCGTTAAATACGGCAATGCCGATTTTCTTGTCGAAACGGTCAACACGCTTTATCGCAATTATCCTCCGCATAAATTGGCAAGCGTTATGAACTTCCTCGGCTCGCACGATACCGAAAGAATTTCCACCGTCTTGGGCGGAGCAGAGGATATGGGCGAGGATAACGAAGTTCTCGCGCACCGCAAAATGTCGGCATCCGAGAGGGCTTATGCATTAAAGCTTTTAAACCAAGCCTACCTTTTACTTGCATCGCTACCCGGAGTGCCCTGCATTTATTACGGTGACGAATTTGGTATGGAGGGCTATCACGACCCCTTCAACCGCAGAACCTTCCCATCGTACGCGTTTGACGATAAAAATATCGACTTCTTCAAAAAGGTCAATTCGGTACGCAACGGCGAATCGCTTTTCAAATCGACCAAGCTGTCGGCAAGGGTGCTGTCCGAAGGTGTCGCATATATCGTCCGCACAAACGGAAGGGAAAAGCTTCATATCCTTGCCAATATGTCGGATAACGACTATACCGCAAACGGCATAAACGGCAGAGATTTGATGTCAAACGAAATCGTTGAAAACGTACTTACGCTTTCACCGAAGCAGGTAAGAATTATAAAAGAAGGTAATTAAAAATGACCGAAACCGCAAAAAAAATATCCGAGCACGCGAAATTGCTCGGAATAAATAAAGGCGACACGCTTTTGGTCCATTCGTCGCTCAAATCGCTCGGCGGCGCAACGCCTTTAGACGTTATCGACGGCCTGCGCGACGCGTTGGGCGAGGAGGGAACTCTTGTTTTCCCGACCTTAAGCTATCAAAACTGCAATCCCAACAAACCGAATTTCGATTATTACGAAACAAAATCCAACGTAGGCGCTCTGCCCGAATATTTCCGTACCGAGGTTAAAGGCGTTATCCGCAGTATGAACCCGACTCATTCTTGCGCCGCTATCGGCAAAAACGCGGAATTTGTCACTTCGGGACATATTTTGGATAAAACCCCCTGCGGAGCGAATTCACCCTTCCGCCGCGTTATGGAATTGAACGGCAAAATTTTGTTTATCGGCTGCGGTATGAATTGCAACACCTCGATGCACGCGGTCGAGGAATTAAGCGAGCCGAGCTATCTCTACGGCGGCGATTTCGAATATACCTTTACCGATGCGAACGGCAATACCTACAAAGCGCCCTGCCGCGCACACGGCTTTAAGGGTGTCGCTCAATGCTATTACCGCCTTGCCGACCTTCTTGTCGGTGATGAATTGCGTGTGGGAAATATTCTTTCGGCGGAATGCCATTTGGTTCAAACCAAAGCAATGTGGGAAAAGGCAGATAAAAAATACCGCGAAGAACAATATTATTTCATAGATTGGATTGAATGATCTTGAGTACCGCAGAACTTAATTTGCTTTTTGCAACGATAATAAAGGAATTTCACCTTCAGGGAACGATAAATAAAATCGACTGCATCGGCAGAGGAAACATAAACGATACTTATCTCGCTCAAACGCTTGTCGAAAACGGCGAAAGGGAATACATCTTCCAACGCGTCAACCATTTGGTGTTTTCCGAACCGCAAAGGATTGCCGAAAACGTAATAAAGGTTACCGAGCATATCGAAAACAAGCTCAGATTACGCGGTGTGACCGATGTACGCCGTCACGTAATGCACTATTACCGCAAGCCCGACGGAAGCTATTTCCACATA
>JAZTXY010000087.1:0-36261 GCA_045636665.1 Eubacteriales bacterium | reverse complement strand
TTGATATCGACTTTTCCGACGAAAGACGCGGAGAGGTTATCGATTACGTCGCATCAAAATACGGCAAAACTCACGTTGCACAGATAATCACCTTCGGTAAGCTTGCTTGCCGTCAGGCGGTGCGCGATGCGGGCAGAGCGTTGGGTATGAGCTATTCATCCGTCGACGAAATTGCGAAGATGATACCGCGCTATCTTGACGTTACGCTTGAATCGGCGCTTAAGGAAAACCCCGAATTAAAGCAGAGAGTCGATAACGACCCTGCCGCAAAACGGCTTATCGATTATGCGGCAAAGCTCGAAGGACGTCCTCGCAACGCGAGCACGCACGCATCGGGCGTTGTAATCACCGACGAGCCGCTTACGAATTATCTCCCCCTTGCGCTCAACGACAACGCAACGGTAACGCAATTCCCGATGAACACCGTTGCAGACCTTGGGCTTTTGAAAATGGACTTTTTGGGACTTCGCTTCCTTTCCATTATTCAAGGCACGGAAGCGCAAATCAAAAAACAAATACCCGATTTTTCGGCAGAGGCGTTACTGCTTGACGATAACGCAACCTATGAAATGCTTTCCGAGGGACACGCTATCGGCATATTCCAGCTTGAAAGCGAAGGTATGCGAAATCTGCTCACAAAATTAAAGCCGAAGAATCTTGAGGATATTATTTCGGTAATTTCGCTTTACCGTCCCGGTCCCGCGCTTTCGATAGACTCGTTTTTGCGTAACCGCATCAACCCCGAAAAAACGCAATACGACCACGAATGCTTAAAAGAAATACTTGCTCCGACCTGCGGTGTTATGCTTTATCAGGAGCAGGTTATGCAGATATGCCGTACCATGGCAGGCTATTCCTATGGCAGAGCGGACATCGTTCGCCGCGCGATGGCGAAGAAAAAGCCCGAGGTTATGGCAAAGGAAAAGGATATTTTCCTTTCGGGCGCCGAAAAGAACGGTATACCGCGTCAAAGCGCCGAGTCGGTTTTCGACAAGATGAGCGAATTTGCGAAATACGCGTTTAACAAAAGCCACGCCGCCGCTTATGCCGTCGTTGCATACCGCACAGCTTGGCTTAAATGCCACTATCCGCGTGAATATATGTGCTCGTTGCTTAACACGGTTATGGGCTATAACGAAAAGGTCGGCGAATATATTGCCGACTGTGCGAGAATGGGAATAAAAATTCTTGCGCCCACCGTTAACGAAAGCTTCGGCAGCTTCTCGGTCGAGGGTCAAAACCTTCGTTTCGGTCTTGCCGCAATCAAAAACGTCGGCGCGCTTTTTGCCGACAAGATAATCAACGAGCGAAGAAGAAAGCGTTTTTCGTCGCTTGAGGATTTCATTTCGAGATGCGCGCAATTCGGAAGCATCAAGACCTTTGAATCTCTTATAACGGCAGGAGCTTTGGACGAATTCGGTATGCCGCGAAGCCAAATGCTCGCAGGGCTGTCCAAGGCGCTTGAAACAGTAACAAAGGACCGCAACCGCAATGCCGAAGGACAAATGTCGCTTTTCGGAAACGGAATGGCGGTTGAGGAAAGCGTTTTCGAATACCCCGCTTCGAACCTTCCCGAATTGCTAAAGAGCGAAATGCTTAAGGGCGAAAAGGAGATGACCGGACTTTATTTTTCGGGCCATCCGCTTGACGGATACCGCGACGTGCAGGAGCAAATCGGTTCGCTTACCGCAGAGCAGATAAGGTCGGGCTTGGAAAACGGAAGCTTAAAAAAGAATTCGTTAATAAAATTTATCGGTCTTGTAACAAAAAAACGCTCGAAAATTACCAAAAAGAATGATATAATGGCTTTCATCACCGCAGAAGACGAAAGCGGAGAGGCGGAATTGATATGCTTCCCCACGCTTTACACGACAAGCGGAGAGCTTATTTCCGAAAACAAGGTACTCGTTTTTAGCGGCAACCCCGAAATCAGCGAAACCTTCGGTGAAGAAGGCGCAGAGCATATAACCGTGCTTTTAAAATCGGTCTGCACGCCCGAAGAAGCGTTGAAGGAAGCGCAAAACAGACCGCAAACAAAAAAACAGCCCTACAACGGTAGCGGCGAAAATAAAAACAGCGTTAAGCCCGAAGAAAAAACCGATTCGGGCAATACCGCACAATCGCTTTATATTAAGGTGACCGCCGAAAACGCTTCGGCTTTCGAGGATGCGCTTGAGCTTGCATCGCAAAAGTCGGGCAATTCGCGCATTTTGGTCTATTTCGAAGACGAAAAACGTCTTACCGCCGCAAAGGGCAGGTCGGCTCATATTACCGAAAGACTGCTTATACAGTTAAAAGAGCTTATGGGCGACAAAAACATTGCGGTCAAATGAAGCGATAGAAAGGAAACGATATGTTGGACAAAGAAAAGTTTGAAAACGCAGACGGCGACGGAAAAGCCACTCGCAATTTTGAGCCTGTCAACGAACCGCAAAGCGAAGGCGGACACACGAAAACCTTCGACACCGTTGACGGCAAGGAAAAGGGCGAAAGCGTTGACGATAGCAAAGACGAAGAAAAGGGCGGCAACGAGCTTACCGCACGCGCGGCAAAGGCGACCTTTTCGACGGTTATGTTCGCATTCCGCAAGGCTTCGACCTATTTGCTGAATATATTGCTCACGATTTTGCTTGTGGGCGTTATTACCGGCGCGGTAGTGGCGGTATGCTTTGTGTTTTATATCAAGGACTACGTCGACCCGAATTTTACGGGGCTTGATAACCTTAAATTCGACTCGGCGCTTTCGACCACGATGTATTACGTCGATAATGACGGCAACGAGGTTTTGATGGAAGAAGATACCCTCGTCAGCAGTGAAAACCGTCTTTGGGCAAGCTATGCCGATATTCCGCAGGACCTTATCGACGCTTACGTTGCGGTTGAAGACCAACGCTTTTTCGAGCATAACGGCGTTGATACGACAAGAACCGCCTCGGCGATATATAACTTCTTTATCCCGACAAGCTCAAGCTACGGCGGCGGCTCGACGATAACCCAACAGCTGATTAAAAACGTAACGGGCGATAACGAAGCGACCATTCAACGTAAGGTGCAGGAAATCTTCCGCGCGCTTGACGTTGAAACGAAATATACAAAAGAAGAGATATTGGAAATGTATCTCAACACCATTTATCTCTCACATAATTCCTATGGCGTGCGCGTTGCGGCAAAGACCTATTTTAACAAGGAATTGCACGAATTAACGCTTGCCGAATGCGCTTCGATCGCTTCGATCGGTAAATGGCCGACTCACTACGACCCCATTTCCAACCCCAAAAACAATCTCACAAGACGAAACCTTGTTCTTAAGCTTATGCTTGAGCAGGGAAAGATTACGCAATCCGAATTTGACGAGGCATACGATGCGCCGCTTAATTTGGGAGGCGAAAAGGAAGAGGATACCTCCGGTAAGGTTCACTCCTATTACATCGACGCGGTAATGGACGACGTTATCGAAGATTTGATGGCAGAATACGGTTATGACGAGCTTACCGCATCGCAAATGCTTTTCGCAGGCGGCTTGCAGATAGTGACCTGCCTTGACCCCGTTATTCAGCAATGCGCCGAAAAGGTGTTTACCGACAGCACATATTGGCCCGAAACCTCGGGTATGCAGGCGCAATCGGCAATTTGCATTATTGAGCCCGAAACGGGCGATTTGTTGGCAATTGTCGGCGGTTTGGGCGAAAAACGCGAAAACCGCGGACTTAACCGCGCAACGCAATCCTACCGTCAGTGCGGTTCTTCGATAAAGCCGCTTTCGATTTACGCTTATGCTATCGACAACGGATACGTTTCGACAAACACTCCGCTTGACGACGTCCCCCCCGTTTATTACGAAGAAACCGAAAGCTATTGGCCGAAGAACTCAAACGGTCAATATCAGGGCTTCGTTTCGCCCTCTTATGCGATTCAGGCATCTCTCAACACCATCGTTGTCCGCCTTTGCGAGCAGATGGGCGTTGAAAACGTTTACAACAATTTCAAGGATTACGGATATACAACGCTTGTCGATTCCGTGACCCTTTCAAACGGAACCGTGCTTTCGGATATCAACACGTCGCCTCTTGCATTGGGCGGTATGACCTACGGTGTTACCGTACGCGAACACACTCAAGCTTACGCAACGCTTGCAAACAGCGGTATAACCTCGAAGGCAAGAACCTATTCCGAGGTACGCGACAGCAACGGCAGAGTTATTCTTGACAACAAGGAAGAGCACACCATTAAATATAAGGAAGGCACGACCGCAATACTCACCGACCTCCTTAAGGGCGTTGTTTCTGGACCTTACGGTACCGCAAGAGCAAGAATTACGTTCTGGAAAAACTTTGAAGGTCTTGAAGTAGCGGGTAAGACCGGTACGACCAACGATAAAAAGGACGTTTACTTTGCAGGCTATACCCCCGACCTCGTTGCCTGCTGCTGGTACGGTTATGACCGAAATCAGGTAATCACCGCCTCGGGTAACCCTGCGGCCGACCTTTGGAACGCAGTTTTCAAGGAAATTTACACCTATTACGAAAAGAACGGCATTAGCTATCAAAAGCAATTCGACATTCCCTCTACTCTTGTCGAGGACGTGGAATTCTGCATTATTTCGGGCAAGCGCGCAACCGACGCCTGCCGAAACGATTTGTGCCATATTCAAGACGGTATGGACTGCGTTGTAAGCGGTATACTTTATGAGGATCAAATCCCCACCGAGGAATGCGACGCTCACGTTATGGTTCAATGGGACCAAGCGACGGGTGCGATTTGCTTTGACGGATGCGCTTGTCCTGCGGAAAATATTATTAACGTAGGTCTTCGTAAAATAACGCTTGACTACCGCGCACTTCACGAGGGAGTTAAGGTTGTCGACGCGCAATACCTTTATATGGATCTTCCCGAAGGATATATTTTCCCGCTTAGTCCCGACGTGCCCTTCTTCCAAAACCTTCTCCCCGAAGGATACAATTTCGGATTTTCGACACAGACCAAGCCTGCAAACCGCATTTGTACCGAGCACTATCTTCCCACGGCTCAACCGGTAGTTCCGAACGTACCGAACGTTCCGACCGATCCGACGTTGCCAAATGACCCAATAATTCCTTAATAACAACGAAAACGGCTCTTACTTTAGCGTAGTGCCCTTAAGGACACTACGCAGTTATGATCGCCTGCGGCGAGTTTAGAGTTATGATTGGCTGCGCCAAGCTATGATGTGCCTTCGGCACAGTTGCAAGTAATCGGGCGATCATATCATAACGTTTGCGAAGCAAATTCATAACGGCGAGCAAAAGCGAGACTCATAACTCATAACTAAAAATAGCATCTGTGTCCACAGATGCAGTGCTTGTCAAGAAAAGAGGACAGAGAGTGTAAAAAACATTCTCTGTCCTTTTCCTGTCGGTAGGTGCTATATCTATTGAATTTAAAACTGTCCTTTAGAGTACAGCCCATTTGTAAAAGCCGTTTTTTGTTAGGTTATTTCGCATTCGTTAAAACGCATACGAATTTTTAAATTTAATGCTCGTCGAAAAATTCAAGCAATTCTCCATCGGGACCGTAAACGAATGCGATGCGCATTTTTATTACGGGAGTAGCTCCCTCGGGTGCAACCTCGCAGGGCTCACGCATGGGCTTTGCTCCTGCATTTAATGCCGCTTGGTATGTGCCGTCGACGTCATCGGTCTTGAATGCGAGGTGAAGAAAACGCTCGTCAACACGGTCGCGAGCTTCGCCGCGTCCGAAAATTTCAATGCATCCGCCGTCACCCATATTCATCATAACGGCTCTGCCCTCGCCCTCGCCCCAGCGAACACGCTCGGTGAGTCCCAACGCCTTGTAAAATTCAACGCTTTTGTCTAAATCGCTTGCATTAAGCGCGATGTGGTGAAATCCTTTTACCATTATCTTTTACCTCTTTTTTGATTTTGCGTTTTTTTATTGCTCGGCTTGTTGCTCGGCTTGTTGCTCGGTCTGCCGTTTTGCTTACCGTTTGCGGGACGTTTTTGAACGTTAACGGCAGGACGGACAAGACAATCGCGTCCGTGACCGATAAGGTCTTCCCTACCTGCTTTTATCAACGCCTTACGCACAAGCGGCGCGTTTGCGGGGCGCGCAAATTGAAGCAATGCGCGTTGCATCTGTTTTTCCTCGTAATCCCGCGCGACGTATATCTCCTTCATCGTCATCGGGTCATATCCCGAATAGAACATACAGGTCGAAGCGGTGCCCGGTGTGGGATAAAAGTCCTGCACCTGCTCGGGATTAAGGTTGTTTTTCTTCAAATAAAGCGCAAGCTCGATTGCAGATTCAAGCGTACTGCCGGGGTGGGAGGAAATCAGATAGGGAACGATATATTGCTCCTTACCTGCTTCCTTGGTGAGTGTCGCAAACTTTGCCTTAAACTTATCGTATTCCTCAATCGGCGGCTTGCCCATAAGCGCAAGCACGTCGTTACAGCAATGCTCGGGCGCGACCTTTAAATGACCGCTTACGTGATCGTTAACAAGCTTGCGGAAGAATTTGTTGTTTTTATCGGCAAGGATATAATCGTATCGCAAGCCCGAACGGATAAACACCTTTTTAACGCCCTTAACGGATTCAATCGCCTTTAAAAGCTCGATATATTCGCCGTGGTCGACCTGCATATTCTTGCAAACGGTCGGAGTAAGACAGTTTTTACCCTTGCAGACGCCATACTTTTTCGCCTTTTCGCATCCGTTGGTGCGGAAGTTTGCGCTCGGACCGCCGACGTCGTGGATATACCCCTTGAAATCGGGCATTTGCGTTATCTTTTCGGCCTCGGCAACGCAGGACTCTATCGAGCGCGAGGTTACCGTTCTGCCCTGATGGAAGGCTATCGAGCAGAAATTACATCCGCCGAAGCAACCACGGTTATGCGTGACCGAAAATTTAACCTCCTCGATCGCAGGCACACCGCCCATCGATTCGTAAACGGGATGGTAGGTGCGCATATACGGCAGAGAATAAACGGCATCGAGCTCCTTTCTCGTAAGCGGAGGCATCGGAGGATTTTGAACGAATATCTTTTCGTCATAGCCCTCAATTATTGCTTTGCCGTAAATATGGTCTTGGTTGTCGGATTGAATTTTATATGCCTGCGCAAATGCGCGTTTATCGTTCTTTATATCGTCAAATTCGCCGCAGAATACCGAATCAAAATGCGGAACAAAATCGCGCTTTTCCAAGAAGCAGGTGCCGCGCACGTCACGAATCTTGCGTATCGGCACTCCCTTGTCGAGCAGGAATGCAAGACGCCTTAAAATATTTTCGCCCATACCGTATGTGAGCATATCGGCGCGCGAATCGACAAGCACGCTTCTGCGCACGTTATCTGACCAATAATCGTAATGCGCAAAGCGACGCGTCGACGCTTCAAGACCGCCGATTATTATCGGCACGTCACCGAATGCCTCGCGGATTCGGTTACAATATACTATAACCGCGCGATCGGGGCGCTTGCCTATCTTACATCCGGGAGAATAATAATCGTCGTTACGGCGTTTTTTCGATGCGGTATAATGCGCGACCATCGAATCGATATTGCCTGCGTTGACTAAAAATGCCAAACGAGGTCGACCGAAACGCATAAAATCGGTCTTGCTTTTGTAATCGGGTTGGGGTATAATTGCAACAGAATAGCCCTCCGCCTCAAGCACGCGCGAAATTATCGCTGTGCCAAACGACGGATGGTCGACGTATGCATCGCCCGTAACGATAACAAAATCGGGCTGATAATCTATTTCATTCGCAAAAATAGGCAAAAACGGCATAAATTTCCCTCATATATCTCATATTACTTATATCTTATCATCCATAACAAAAAAAGTAAAGAAAAATTGAAAATTTCCTATTGACAAATCCTTTCGGCTATGTTATATTCTTATTAGTAAATATTACTATTAAGGAGTTGCCGATGATAAAAGAGCGCACTACAAAGCAAAACACGCTTATACTTTCGGCGGTGCAGGGCACAAAAACCCACCCGACGGCAGAGCAAGTGCACGCGATGATCACCGATGCTGCACCTCATTTAAGCTTGGGAACGGTCTACCGCAACCTAAACCGTCTTGCCGAGCTTGGCATTATTCGCCGAATCTCGGTTATTAACTCGCCCGACAGGTTTGACGGCGACCTTACACCGCATTACCACATAAGCTGTACCGATTGCGGCAGGTTTTGCGATTTCTTCGATATCGATTACGATGCCGAACTGGATAAGGTTATCGAGGCAAGAAGCGGTTTTTCAATCGCAAAGCACGAAACCGTGTTTTATGGCAAATGTCCCGAATGTAAAAATAAAGATTTAAATTAAAAAATAAAACAATCAACTATTTTAAAGGAGAAACAACAAATGGAACTCAAAGGCAGCAGAACAGAACAGAATCTTATGACCGCTTTCGCAGGCGAATCTCAGGCTCGTAACAAGTATACCTACTATGCAAGCGAAGCTAAAAAAGCAGGTTACACCGTTATCGCAGACATTTTTGAAGAAACCGCTAACAACGAAAAGGAACACGCAAAGCTTTGGTTCAAGCTTCTCCACGGCGACAAGGTTCCCGATACCGCAACCAACCTTCTCGATGCGGCTGACGGCGAAAACTATGAATGGACCGATATGTACGCTAACTTTGCAAAGACCGCTAAAGAAGAAGGCTTTGACAGAATCGCCTACCTCTTTGAAGCAGTAGGCAATATCGAAAAGGAACACGAAGAAAGATATCGCGCTATCCTTGAAAAGCTCAACGCAGAAACCATTTTCGTTTCCGAAGAGGTTCAGGTTTGGATCTGCACCAACTGCGGTCACGTTCACGTTGGCAAGAAGGCTCCCGAAATGTGCCCCGTTTGCCAGCATCCCAAGTCCTACTTCCAAAAGAAGGTTAACGCGTTTTAATTAAAACCTTATAAAAAGGTGCGGAAAATTCCGCACCTTCTTTTTTACTGTAATTTAACTGTATAAAAGGTATCGAGTCCGTTTGTGTACGACCAAATCGTCCAAGTGATTTGAGTATTTCGCACGTTGGATTGCTCCATTGCCTTGCTCAATGCTTCCCAATCCGCAACTGAGCCGACATACATTACACACTGCACGGATATCTTTTCATCAAGCCAACGGTCGATAATATCCTGCGCCATAACGTCAATATCGGCATACGCCTTTTTATAGGCGTATTCACTGTCGGCATCGTTCATAAAGTAAAAGTACTTTTCATCGCTCGCGCCGACCAACGGATAATATTCCATCTCCGAGCCCCAAAAATATTCGAGCATTCTGTCTTTCCCTGCATTGAAAAGACGGTAAGAAGGAATATATTCGTTTTTATCGACCATACAGTCGTTAAAGGTAACGTCAACAGCATACCATTTGCCGTCAAGCTTGATTGTATTAAGAATATGCCAGCCGTCGGAATTATAAACGTTCATTCTTCCGACCTCAAAGCCTGCGATCGATGCGAGAACGTAAAACCCGTCGGTATATCCCTGACAATTCGCCTTGCCGTCCAAAAGCGCTCCGACCGCGGTAAGGTGGCGCGGCGGATTTTTATGGTCGGGAATGTCGGTAGCTCCGCCGTAATAGGTGATTTTTTCGGCAAGCATATCGTGTAAAAGAATTTCAAGCTCGATATCGCTATTTGCCTTTGACTTTGCCTCGTTTACCATTTCGACCGCCGCATTTAAGGCAAGCTTTTCGTCGGTATTAAGATCCGATTGGTCACCGCTTCGATATGCATCGACGATTCGGTCGCCCGGATATTCGACAATGGTGACGTTATATTTCCTGCCGACTACAGAATGAAAAACTACGCAGGCAGAAGAAATACGCGCAAGCGTCGGGCCGTCAAGCTCGTAAACGTCGCCGTTATAAATAAATTCGGTCTTGAAAATATCCTGCTCTTTTTTGCCGTTTATAAAATCGCGCACCTCGTCAAGCGTGTTAAGCTCGATTACGCTTTCAACGGGCTCGCTGAAGTCGGACACCTCATAATTCGGCTCGCTGAAGTCGCTATATTCACTTTGTTCGCTGTATTCACTTTGTTCTTTATTATCGCCGTACTGCGGATATGAAGACTCGTGCCAAGACGTTTCGGCATAGCTTTCCATCATACGCGACACTTCGTCTTGAAATTTATCGACTTCATCCTTAAGCTTATCCAATTCGCCCAACGGGAAAAAGCAACCCGTAAAAAGCGTTGCAACGATTAAAAGAACAAGCAGAGAAATCAGAATTTTTTTCATAAATCTCCTAAATCTCGGTGCGTTTTATTTCGTATTCGTTTCCGACAAGACCGACGAGCATTTTTCTTATTTCGTCTTCATCGAAAAACCTTGCCCGAAGCACAAGCGTATCACCGACGTAAAGCTTCTTTTCGCCGTTGTTATCCATATCCTTGCGAGTTTCGTCGGCGCGTGTGACCGAAACGACGACCGATGCCGAGGGCCACATAATATCTCTTACCGCCTTGCCGACAACGAATGAGCCGTGCGCCACCTTCATTTCAAAGCAGGCAATGATAGGCTGACGGCCTTGATTTTGGGCGTGCTCCATTTTTTCGAGCGCGTAATCATAAAAGGGTGTGCGGTTGAGCATTTCGGTAATAAAGGTTACCGTGAAAATTACAAGCGCAACGAAAAGAAGATTCGTATACTGTCCCGTAAGCTCGATAAACAGCACTGCCGCGGTAAGCGGCGCGCGCAACGTGCCGCCGATAAAGGCGCACATTCCCAAGAATACGACCGCAGGGAACAATTCGGCATCCATTCCCATATAAACAAGCAATTTAGCGCAGATTGCCGAAAACGCCGCGCCTATTGCAAGCGTGGGGATGAAAATACCGCCCGTTACACCGCTGTCGGTAACAAAAAGCATCATCAAAAGGCGAATTGCGAAAAGCGCAACCAAAAACCAAACGGTTTTGTTGTTTTCCATAACGTGCTCGATTGTGTGATGTCCGCTGTATAAAGCGTCGCCAAAAACAAATGCCAATATACCCGTAACAACAAAAATGGAAACGAGCTTTACCGGCGCGGTTAAAAACCGCGAAAATCTTGCCGCAAATCTTGCAAAAAGCGAAATCGACGAATCGAAAAGCCCTACGGCGATTGCCACCAATAAGCCGAGCAGCAGTAAATATCCGATATGCGAAAGCTCAAAATCGGCAAATTTTTCGATATGAAACAGATTTGCGCTTATGCCGAAAATTTGGCAAAGAAGCTGATTAACGTACGTTGCGGACACTACCGAAACCGAAACGGTAAGCACAAGCATCGGGGTGAAGCGCTTGTGTATCTCCTCAAGCGCAAAAAGTATACCTGCCAACGGCGCGCCGGTTGCAACGGCAAAGCCCGCACCTGCACCGCCCGTCATTATATATCGGTTCCAAGTGGTTTTGTTTCTCGAAATATTTCCGCACATTTTGCCGACAGACGTGCCCATAAGAACGGCAGGGCCCTCGCTTCCCAAGGGAAGACCGCAAAGAAAGCTTACCATACTGCAAAAAAACGTGCCGATAAGTGTTCTGAACCAACGGAAGGAAAGCACACCGCGCAAAACACCCTCGCTTCGCGGAATACCGCCGCCCTTAATTTCGGGAGCTATGCGGTGGATGCCGTACATCAAAAGCGCAAATGCGATCAACGCTAAAAATATAAGCGCTATATATATCCCATTCCCGTTCGATTCGGAATAAAGGAATTGCGACAGCTCGGTAATTTTGTTTGCCGCTATTTTAAACAGAAATATAAAAGCACCTGTAACCGAACCGCAAATTATACCGTAGTATATGCAGGGAAAAACATTTGCGATATATTCTTTGTATTTGTAGTGCTTCAATTTAACACCTTCGTTCTTTTCTTCTTTAATTCGCCCCTATTATAAAACATAAAAATAGCTTTGTCGATATTTTTTTGCAATTTTCTTAAATATAATAATATGTTTATTTGGCTGTATGCATCCGTTTCGGTTGACAAAGCCCGATTGCCGTCGTATAATAGTGTATTATCAAAATAAAAAACAGGAGACAGTATATGAAAACCGTGAAATCCACCCGTATTAAAGCTTTTCTTTGTTTTGTACTGTGCGCAGCTTTGTGTTTACCGCTGTTTATGGCGTGTAGCGAAGACGAAAATACAAATTCCTCCTCTCCCGAGGAATCGCAAAGCGATATAAATACATCCGAATCGGTATCCGATGAAGAAAGCACCGAAAACTCGGTTGAATCGGCAGAATCGAGCAATTCCGAAAATTCAAGCGAAACCGAAAATTCCGACGCGTCCGTTGATTCCGACGTTTCCGATGAATCCGACGTTTCCGATGACGAAGGCGGCGACCCTATCGACGTTGAAAACGGTCTTTATATCAAAATGCCCAAGAACGGCACACTTAAGATTGCTCAGTTTGCCGACCTTCACTTTGGAATCCCCGGCAAAGATTACCACAACGACAAGCCCGACCGCACCAAAAAGTATATGCGTTATATCGTAGATACCTATGCGCCCGACCTTATCGTCTGTACGGGCGACAACATCACGACAACCGGTGTCGACGGACTTAAAGAATTCGTTGCAATGATGGACAGTCTTAAAACCCCGTGGACCTTTGTTTACGGCAACCACGATGCCGAATCCAATGCAAGCGGTTATTCGAAAAAAGCTCTTTCCGATTATCTTGAAAATTGCAATTCCCCCTATCTTATTTACAGCAAAGGATATGTTGAGGAATCGGCAAACCGTTACGGCAATTTCTCGATATCGGTTTTAAACCCCGCAGGAGATAAGCTTGTCGGCGCTATTATGGTATTTGACGCAGGCACATATTCGCAAAGCATTGCTACCTATGAATCAATTACCGAAGGACAGATTAATTGGTATTCTTCCGAAATCGATAAGCTCAACAAGCTTTACGACGGCAAAATGATTCCCTCTATGGTGTTCTCGCACATTCAGCTTCCCGAATTTTACGATGCTTACGTTTCGGCTCTTAACGGCAAGGGCGCGGAATTCGTTATCAAGCAAACCCTTTCCAATGCCGACGTTTCCTCTATCAAAACAGGCGGCCCCACCAACGTTAACACGGGACTTTACGACGTTATGGTGAAAAAAGGAAGCACCAAGGCATTTTTCGTAGGACACGCGCACACCTATAATTTCCAAGTCAAGCAAGACGGAATCACCTTGGGCTTCGGTCCTCAAACCGGCTTCTCCACGCTTTTCGAGGATAACGACCTTCCCAGAAATAGTTATGTTTATAACTTCAAGTCCGACTTCAGCTTTACCACCACGGTAGCTACCGAGCCGGGCGATGACTTAGGTCTTACCTATTTGGGCTCCTTCGATGGCTCGGCAACCTATAACAAGGCAAACGACACCTACGAAGCAACGTTAAAAATGAACGCCAACCACCACCTTATGTTCGCGTACAAGGGCGTGCGTCTTACAAAGAAGGATATAAAGGTAACGGGTGATATTGCGGCATCCTCGAGCGAAGCGGCAGGTCAAAAGCTTTATTTTTCGAACGATAAAAGCATTACATATTCGGGAACAAAGGTAAAATCCGTAACCTTTATCTTCGATCCCAAAACAATGACGCTTAACATTAAAGCGGAAAACGTTGAATCAAATCCCGACGCACCCACAAGCCTTTCGTTCAAATCCACCAACTCCGATGCAGGCGCGGATGCTATTGCGGTTTGGACCGAATCGGGCACAAAGATCCGCACTCTTACCGATGCTTCAAAGGGCAGCTATTCTTGGATCGGCAACAGCTGGAGATATTATATCGTCGTTGATGCAGAGGGCAGAATCGCATATTCGGTTATATACCCCGATAGCGGATATGGCGGACCCGACGGCACGGGATATTACTGCAACAGCTATTATTCCGACTACACCAAAAACCCCGCTATCAAAATCCACGAAAACTACATGGACGACTATTCGTCAGGCGGATTCGGTTATAAGCTTTACGAAATCGTAATTCCCGAGGGCGGATTTGCAATTACCGCGCACGGCGCACCCATCGACGAGCTTGTCGATATGCTCTCTCGCGGAATGGTCGAGGATTGCTCGGTTGCAAACATAAACACTCGCACGATTTATGAAAGCGACATTCGTCTTAAGTACGACACTGCCACAAAAACAGTTTCGGTTTACACCGCCTGAAGCAAATGAAGCTTAAAACAAAGACCGAGGAGCATTCCTCGGTCTTTTGATTTGCGCGGTAAAACGGCTTACCGATATTTCGTTTTCGGGCTCGACGGCATTGATAAAACGCATCGACCGCTGTATAATAATGTATTATCAAAATAAAGAACGCGAGGTAATATATGGAAACAGTAAAATCTACCCGTATTAAAGCCTTTCTTTGTTTCGTTTTGTGCATGGCTTTGTGCCTGCCGCTGTTTATGGCGTGCAGTAACGAAGACGTTGCAACATCTTCAACTCCCGAGGAATCGAGTGAGCCCGAACAGCAAGAAAATCCGAAAGCAGAGATTGACGGTCTTTTCACAGCCGAATTTGTTAATGAAGAAGATATCGGCAAAATTAAAAACTGTCAAAGATACGAATCGAAAAAAGAATACAACGTTATGACAGTTTTGATTACACCGAAATCGAACATTTACAACGTCAAAATTTTCTCGATAAACGACGAGCTTACCGACGAAGTGGTTATTGGCGATATTCTTTTCGAGACGACCGAGGTAACCGCTCAAAAACCGCTCATTGCGGATATCGAGTTTGCCGACATTATAGCTGTAAACGGCATTTCGTTTGCCGATGAAAAGGGCAAAGAGCATTATTACAAAATCACCGACAGCGCAAAGGACGGTAGTTTAATCGTGGCAAAGACAGAAATTGCGTCCCCCTCTCTTTCGGATGCAAAGCTCCCCGAAAAGTCTTCCTATAAGCTTCTCTTTATAGGTAACAGCGCAACCTACGTTAACGATATCCCTGCAAATCTTGCAAAGGTTTGCTTTAGCAAGGGTATCACCATCACTCAAAAGCAAATCGTTCCCGGCGGACGCACTCTTGAACAGCACGCGGCAGACGCTTCGCTGTTTGCAGAAATCGCAAAGGGCTATGATGCGGTATTTATCCAAGAAAACGGCAACTCGATAGTGACAGAAGCCGAACGTGCAAAGAGCTTAAAGGCAATCGAAAAGATCGGAAAAGCGGTTCACGAAAGCGGTGCGAAGTTCTATTTCTATGTAAGACCTCCTTACGGAAAGGACCTCGCAGGATATAAGAACTTCGAACAATGCAAGGTGTTCGACGATCACTTCACCCCTGCGGCTGAAGAATACGATGCATCCTGCGTTTACGTAAACAGAGCTTTTGCTTACGCAATCAAGAATTGCGGCGGCAACCTTTGGGGCTCGGATAACGCGCACACCAACACTCGCGGCGGTTATCTCGCGGTTTGCACCTTCTATGCGACGTTGTTCGGAAAGAGCGCAACCGAGCTTGATATATTGTTCAACCTCCCCGAAGCGGAAGCAAAGGAGCTTCAAAAGGCAGCCGACAAAATCGCCCTTGAAGGCGTTATTCCTTGGGAATAAAAACGGAATTGAAAAAACGGCAGGATTTCACCTGCCGTTTTTTGTTTAAGGAGAAACCAACCGTTATGCTTTCGTTTCGATTTTGGGATCGAAAATAGGCATAAGCTGAAGCTTGAACAGATTTGCATTGTGCTTTCGGTCGATAATTGCCTTTTTGTTTTCATCATCGATTTCGCCGGTTCTGATGTATTTATCGAGCTCGGCATAGGTAAAGCCAAGATTGTCCTCATCGCTCTTTCCGCAAAGTCCGTCAATCGGCACCTTGTCGACCAATTCCTTGGGAAGATCGAGAGCATACCCGATTTTCTTAACCTCGTCAACCGTAAGCTTGGACATCGGGCTGAAATCGCCGACAGAATCGCCGTAGCGAGTCGAATATCCCACCCAATCCTCGGAAAGATTGCAGGTGTTACAAACCCTGCCGTTACAGCTTTGAGAAACGGCATAAAGCGTCGACATTCTGATTCGCGGAGGAAGGTTTTGTTTAGACTGCGCGGTAATTTCAAGCTCGTTCGGAAGATTTTCGAGAATTGCATCGACGGCGGATTTTATGTTTATTACGTAATGCTTTATCCCCAAATGATTAACGAGCATAAACGCTTTATCGATATCGTGCTGTTCCCCTTGGGGCATAAGCACACCGATAACGCGATCCTTTCCCAAAGCTTCAACGCAAAGCGCCGCGGCAACCGAGCTGTCCTTGCCTCCCGAAATGCCCAATACGGCATTGCAACCCTTTCCGTTAGCCTCGAAAAAATCACGAATCCATTGAACACATTCGTTTTTTACCTTGTCTGCGTTAAACATTAAAAATTACCTCCGTTCAGACGCTGTCTGATTTCGTTTAAGGTATAGTCCTTTATCATCTTGCCGTCCTTAAATACGGTTTCCAAAAGGTTTCCGTCGGGAATATCTGCAGAAGTGTATCCGTCTTTATACTTCAAAACGCCGTCTTCCTCGTAAACGTAGCAAAGTCCCTTTTGGCTCTTTTTGAATCCGCCGTCTTTAGGATTTTTGAATACGGGATAGCATTTGCCGTCGACCTCTGCATAGCACGCCTTGATGCAGGAGCTGAAGGTGTCACGGGTGAAGGGCTTCAAGATATTATCCTCCTCGATACAGTGCATCGAGAACGAGCCGACACCCAATGCGACGTTAGAACACGCAAAGCCCGCATTTTTGAGGATTTCGTAAATTTCTTCACAGCGTTGAACGGTTATGCTGTCGCCGTAAATTGCCTTTACGTGCGGATCGAGAACCTTATATCCCTTGGAGTTGACCGTTCCGCCAAACTGCTCCCAAAGCTTAAACACGGTTTTGGTAACGACCTCAACGCAATCGCCCGAATCGCCTCTCATAAGCATACATCCGTTGTGCGCCATAATTTCATCGTGAAGCTGAGGAAGAATATTGTCAATAACGTTCCAATAATCATAGCTGTCGAGAACGCAGGAAAAGCTTGTGTTGGGATAAAGCTCGGTCAGCATTTTACGAAGGAAGGTTATTTCATCGCCGTCAACCGCATAATTCGAGCACATTACGAAATGCTCGGTCGAAACCGAACCGAACGCAACCGGCTCTTTCGTGCAGTCGCAGTTGAACATATTTTCAAGATAAGGAATTGCAGGTACGGTTGCGGTGAGCAGGAAGGATAAGCACCAGCCCGCACCCGCCATAAGCGCCGCATCAACGCACATATCGCCGCGGAAATCGAATGCGCCTAAAGCTCTTGCGCGGGGAACGTCATCCTCGACCGTTTCGGCATAATATTTATTTACGATATCTCGATAGGTCTTTCCGACCGTTGCGGTTATTTGCGGATACCACATTTCGGCAGAAATAAGGCTTTCAAGTGCTTGAGGCAACCACGCGAAATCGTCGTGAGTGTTGGTAATACCGAACATCGGAACGTGAACGGGAACCATCGTTCCCTCGGGAAGCGCAATTATTTCGATGGGAAGATAGCCTAATCTATGAAGCTTTCTTATCTTTTCGGTTCCGTAAATGCCTTTTCCGAGAGTCGCATCCAAAACGCGTGTGTATTCGCCGACAACCTCATCCTCGGAAAGTTCGAAAAAGTTTTCATTGAAATAATCGATAAGCCAGGTTTTGCAAAACATCTGCACACCGAACATAACGACCTTGTCCCAGCGGTTTACACGGCTCATCCGAGGAGTGTAATAAGACATCGATTTTGTCATTTTCGGATTTATCATATCGCTGTGAACGGTTTTATAAAAATCGCACAGCAGCATCGGATTTATATTTTTGCTCATAACGTTCTCCTCAAAGTGCAAATTTTTCGATTCTTTCGTGATCTTTTGTAAGTATGCTGTCGGTCGTAAATACCTTTTCAATAAGACCGCTTGTAAGCACCTCACCCTCGAAAACGGTGTTTTCGCAATGAGTAATATACAAATAAATTTTACGAGCGCCCAATTCCTTAAGATGCTTCGCCGCGAAATAAAAGGTTCCGCCGCGCGAGCATATATCGTCAACGATAAGGATGTTTTTGCCCTTGATATTCTCAACGTCACCCGCAACGTCAAGTCCCAAAATTGTTCCGCTCTTCCAATCGCGTTTTTTGATCCCAAACGCATAAGGAAGCGGTATCATACCCGAATAACGCTTGCCCGAGCCCTCGTCGGGATAGAACAGCGAAGGCGTTTCGCCCTCGATTTCTTCGATTTTGCGTATAGCGTCCTCGATATATTTTTTAGGCTTTTGTATCGTTATGTTGTCAATCAACGCCTCGCTCACGCTCGAATGGGGGTCAAGCACCGTTACGGTTTTGAAGCCCAAGCCGTTAATGACGTTTGCGAAATATTTAAGGGTAAATACGTCCTCACCGCTTTTAACTCGGTCTTGTCTTGCGTTGGGGATATAGGGCATATAAAGACGTATGTTTTCCTTGCCCTGCGCTTTTAAATGGTTCGCGAGAAATATAATCGCAACCAATTCTCTGTCGTTTTCATAAAACCACGAAAGAGTTATTTCCTCCGCTTCGGGTGCTTTTTGCTTTATAAGCATCGTTCCGTCGGGAAAGGTTCCGAGCGCAACTTCGTTTCCGTTAAGCTTTATCATAATTATTCTCCAATCACGTTAACCTGACACATCTTCATCGTTGTAAGCGCGGCTTTATGGCTGTCAACCGTCACACCTGCACAGCAGGATGCATCGACGCTTACCTTCGCTTCAAGGAAATTGGCTTTCAACAAAAGCGCGTTGGACACAACGCAAATATCGGTGCAAAGTCCGATAAGCTCGATTTCAAGCTCGGCAGGGTTGAAATTCGCCTTGATATACTCGGGTAACTCGGTCGAGCCGAAGGTCGGCTTTTCAATCGACGCATATTCCCTTCCGTCAAGCGCCGCCTGAACCTTTTCGTTAAGCTGCCATCCGTCAGTACCTTTTATGCAGTGCGGTACGGGAAGATTTTTGCCCTCTTGGGTTTCCATATAGTTTTCAAAGTGGGTATCGTAGGTTACGATAACGTCGCCGTCGAAGCTTTTGATTTTGTTCACAACGTTATCCACGATAGCGACCGCTTCATTTGAACCGAGCGCGCCGTCGACAAAATCATTTTGTACGTCTACAACAATTAAAAGCTTTTTCATAATATTTTTCTCCTTTGAATAAGTCTATATTGGTTTTCTTTTAAATAATCTCGCAGGTCTGTGCCCTGCGCCCTCGGTAAATTCGTCGGTTTCTTCAACAAGACTTGCCGTTTTTCTTCGGAAGTTTGCCGTTAACAGCGTATCATTCAACAAGGTTTCCTGCACTTTTTGCAATGCGGCAAGCGTGAACTTTTCGGGCAAGAAATCGAAGGTTATATCAAACCGTTCCGCTTCGCTTCGCATAACCAAAAGCGCGGTGGCGATTATTTTCGAATGGTCAAAGGCAAGGCCGGTGTCCTTTTGTATCTCAAATTGGCTTTTACCGAATTTACGCTCGGTTTCTAAAAGCTCAACCCGAATTTTTTCGTCGCCGTTGATAAAATCGATTGAAAATCGGTTTTCGCCCAAGCTCTTGAAATCCACCTCAAACCATTGCGCCATTATTGCATCGCCGCCGCCCGATATTTTAACGGTTTCGGCATTTACGACCGATGCAAATGCGTTTGAAACAATCCTTCCGCGCGGATCGCGGTCGGGCTTGCTGAACACACCGATAGGCAATAAAGAAATAGGTTCAAGATTCGTTTCTTCCTTGATTTCTCGCAAAGCGCATTCTTCAACGGTTTCATCGGCTTTCAAAAAACCGCCCGGCAACGCCCATTTGTTTTTAAACGGATGCTCGCCGCGTTTTATAAGCAAAACGTGAAGCTTCGATTCGGCATCCTTTCGGTGACTGTCCGACTCTTCGTCAAACATCGAAAACACCGCAATATCGGTCGCTATCGACGGCCTTTCGTAATCGTTCATGCTGTATGATGAAAAGAAAAGCTTTTCTTCTGTGAGTTGTTCCTTTTCAAAGCCCATTTTGCCCTCCCGTTGTTTTCTTCAATCTGATAATATCACATTGATAATATCAAGTCAATACCTTTTTGAAAATTTTATGCGGTTATCCGAAAGTTTTTTATTATTCGGCTTATTTGATATGAAAAACATAACCGCCCGTTTTTTCAAGCAAAAGCATTGACAAACCATTTTGCTTTTGCTATAATAATCGGGCATCTTATCTGGGTGTGGCAATTGTTGTTGGCACAGGAAGAGCGCTTGGCAGCTTGCAACATAAATAATCAACATTTCAATATCTGGGTGTGGCTCAGTTTGGTAGAGCGCTTGGTTCGGGACCAAGAGGCCGGAGGTTCAAATCCTCTCACTCAGACCATAAAAAAGCAAAGAGTCTTGCGACTCTTTGTTTTTTATTGTTTTAGTAAGATTGAACCGACCGCCTTGCACGTCGCGATCTCGGGACCAAGGGCTTGCAAGGGAAAAACGGTTCGGGGAAGCGTTTTTCGGCGCTTTTGCAAGTGAGATTTTTCATCGTTTCGAAGCAAAACACGCAAAAGTTAAAATTGAACGACTCGCCCCCCATTTTTTGATGTATAAATCACAGTGACGCTGAATCGAATAAATAGTTTCACAGTGCGAAGTTTTGGTTTTATCAAGAAACGAAAGCTTCGTTGTCCGATCGAATAGTTTTCTCGTTATTTGTTGCAATATTTTTTCATCTGTGATACAATAAGACTATAACAAGTTATAAATGACAGTTTTGAAATTTTGGAGTTTTTCATGCAAAAGTATGCTCAAAAGCAAAAGATTATCGGTCGTGTCTTTTTGTCCATAGCAATCATTTCGCTTTTTTGTTCTTTACTATTCATCTTTCCTTTTTCGCACGCACCTGACCTCGGTGCCCCCTTTGCGCTTTTAAGCTTTTGGGTGTCGATAGCCTTTTTTATAACATATTTTGTTAAGTTTTTTTGGTTTGGACACACTTTTAAAATCTTGAAAAAAAGCGGCAATGAGCACTATTTAGATGATATCGATTTGAACACACCTACATTTGTGAAAGCTAAAATATACTGTGGAAAAAAGGCTTTTTTCTGCAAAAGAACCGGTTCAGTAGTAGCTTACGATCAGTTCGCTTGGATATACAGTATAGGCGGTCATCTTGGAGAGTACACTATTCGTTTAAAAAACGGAAAAAAGGCCTATATCATGATCGAAGAACTCGAGCTTCGAACACTATTAAACAATTATATTTCCCCCGTAAACCCAAAAATAATCAAGGGAAAGACAGCCCAAGCCAAGTGCGAATTTTTAAAGCTTTACCCCGAAGCATCTTCCACTCTTGATAAAGGAAAGATTATCGGCGGATCTATTCTTTTAGCCTTTGTCCTTTTATCTATTACTGTCGGTCTTATTAAGAATACTATTGATGCAAGAGGATTTGTGGTTAACGGTGTGCTTGGTGCCATCGGCCTCGGACTCTTGATATATGGTCACAAAAACGTCTCTATAACCTCCCTTGCGTCATCTGTTCAGAACAAGCTGTCACACTCGGTTTTCTTTAATACTCTTTGCAAGGCGGGTTCTGTTTTGACCATAGTATGTATGGTTATGATTTTCGCATCCGCTATTTTTAAGTTTGAACCTCTTTTTATACCCTCCATAATAGGTTATGGCGTTGGTATGGTTTTCCTTCCTAGCTCTATATTCATGCGAACAGGCTTCTTTGTCAAAGGAACGCCCACATATAACATAAACCTTCCCGATAAGATGCTGGATGATACAAGCTATATCACAGATATGTCGGTTATTCATGCCGGCGACAAGTTTGTATACACTTTCCGCCTTACAAGCGGATACGGGTGGGAGTATATTCGCAATTCGGTTGACTACCTATTCACGCAAGACCTTGAAAAATCAACCGTTAAACTATCGGTTGGAGGCTTTGATAACTTTACAAATATCACCCAAAACTATTTGGAGGGCAAAAAAACGGGCAAGGATTCCTCGGACTGGACAAGAGAACGTAGCTGTGCAATTATTCTCGGAAAAAGTAAATCTTTGCATGGTTTCGTAAATGTATTTTTCTACAACCAGACCCAAATCATAAAATTGATTTTACCATTAGAAAACAAAAAAATTGCAACGGCATATATAGAAACCCTTATTCGCCGTAGTTTCGGCACGCCAGACCAGCTAAAGCTCGCAAAGCCCATTCAACCACGCAAGCCTGTCACCGTTGAAAACGGAAACGCCATTTATGTGGACTCCGCTGCTTTGGTGGCGTACTTAAGAAGCCATCCTCAAAGCCCGATGTATGAATTTATCGGTGTTATCCCGCTGAAAGAAAAGGAACCCACTATTTATCTTTATGAGGACGGGATAAAAACAAGGGAATACGTATTGCAAACAGAGAACGATGAAGACTTTACCGGAAAATACTTTTTGATTTCTGTCCGACTTAGCATTCAAGGAAATCCTGCAGTACCTGTTGCACAAATCGACGGTTTTATTTCGGATACGCCCGAAGAACGTAAGATAACACTGAATGATATCGGTTACCGCTTTGAAGGACATTTTCTTGCTTGTGGAGGCGAAGCAGGCAAGCTGCGTTATGATATGAACAGAGGACAGGATCTTCCTATGAAAGGCCTGAAATATCACGGCTTAACCACTCCCTCCAATATTCGTTTAATCGGTATTTGCCCCGATTGCGGCAAATCCTTCTGCTTCCGAGGATATGCTTTCTATATGGCGCAAAGCGACATAGCCTATTCTGATGACGGTTTGGATTGTTGCGAAATTCAAGCATACAATATCGACAAGGATACCTGGACTTATGAAACCGAAGAGAAATGCTTCCGTTATTATAATTCCTTTAATTGTCCTCATTGCGGCACGCCGTATATCGATTATAAAAAGCATCCCGAAAACAAAGTGTTTGGCGTATCGGGTTGTGTGTTGCTCGGAAAGAAACACTATACGTTTGTATAATTTTAAGTTGCATCCCGATCAAAAATTGCTTTACCTTACAACACAAAAAGACGGGTATTGCCCGTCTTTTTTGTTATCTTCTTTGCGAATCGAGATATGATTGTAAAATTATTTGTGCCGAAAGAGCGTCGATTACTTGGCGGCGTTTTTTGCCGTTGAAGTCGGTTATATTCATATAAGTATAGGCTTCAACGGTGGAAAGGCGCTCGTCGACGAAAACGACCTCGAGGTTGGTCGCCTCGGAAATCATTTCGGCGAATGCTTTTGATTTATCGGCGCGGAAGGATTCCGTGCCGTCCATATTTTTCGGGAGTCCAAGCACAATTTTTGTGCCGCCGAGCTCTTTTATTTTGTCTGCGACCTTTTTGCAGGCATCACGCATTCCGTTTACGTTTATCGTGCATACCGCGGAAGCGAGAAAACCCGTACCGTCACTTGCGGCGATGCCGACACGCGCGTCGCCGTAATCGATTCCTATGATTTTAATGTTATTCACAACCTTAATTTTTATTGGTTTTATTTTAATTGATTTTCCAACTTTTGTCAACAAGCAAAAGCGTATTAAAAACAATATAACGGCAATAATAGTGTTGAACGAAAGAGATTCGTTCAGACAGGAGCATCAAACAAATGGGAAAACGAAAAAAATACAGGTTTCCCAAAGGCATTAACGATGTGGACAGATTTTACTATCCTCATCCCCAAGCATTAGGCGCGGGATACCCGACAAATCTCGTTACGGACCTATTTGGACTTAACAATATGGCACCCGAAATGAAAAGTGACGTGTTGGGAAGCTATACGGGAGTACCCATCGACGGCAAACGCCCCGTACAGGATGCCGATGACCTGTAATTCCACGGAACGTTAGCGCGTTCTATGAAGTGAAGCCGTTATCGTAACGTAACGCATTTTTCCGCAAAGAGTAAAAACGAATTTAAGAATTGCACGATTAGTTATCGTATTAACTTTAACGAAATCGCCGTAGGGCTTTTCTTGAATCCTCCTTTTTGCCTTGCGGCGAAATCGCTCTTCACTTGACCGACATCTTTTTTAGGTGTCACTAAATACCGTCGTATTAATTTACGGCGGTATTTTTTTGTGGTCATCATATTCTCGCAATTCTCAAAGGCTTATGTCCTTTAAAAATACGCAAAGCGAATGTTGAAAAAATTTTGCAATTTCACAACCATTGTCCCGATTATCGGACACGCGTCGCGTTAAAATAAACGCGTAAGATAAAAACCGACACAAAAAACAAGGAGGAAAACAAAATGAAACATTTCGTAACGGTTGCAAAAAAGACGGTCAATGACCGCGACGGCTTTGTGCACGGATTTATAAAGGGCGTCACGGGTACGGCATTGTTCATTTCGTTACTCACGCTTTTTACCGCCTGCTTCGGATGATTTCCCAAAATAAACTTTCTGTTTCTCCTAACGCAAAAGAAGTCCGCAAATTCGGACTTCTTTTGTTATGTTATTTTTTTATTTGCCTATTGTAAAAGTACCCATAACATGGCGCTTGATTAAAATATAGTCATACTTTTCAACACCGCTCGCGCCATTTACGTCAGCGGCCTTTTGTTGGGTTTCATCAAGAGAAAGAGTTCCCATAACCGCGCGTTTAACGGCAATATAGTCGTATTTTTCTACATCGCCGTTGCCATTTACGTCACCGATTACATACGTCGGAGCAAGCGCGTCGATATCCTCTTGTGCAAGAAGCTCGTTGCATACCGAACAACGCTTTTCTCGTTTGCCGGGTTTTCCGATTTCGGGCTCGTTAACGACTACCCATTCGCCGTCCTTATGTCCGTCTTCAACGATATAATCGGACACATAAGTATCTCCGCACTCACAAGTATAGGTGGTATATCCCTTCTCGGTGCAGGTAGGAGGAGTTACAACGGTTTTGTGGCTGTGATCGGTTGTGGGGATTTTTTTCTCAAACGGCTTATCACAAAACTCACAAATACCGGTCTTCAAGCCTTCATTTTTGCAATCCGATTCGGTAACGATCGTCCAATCCTCACAAAAGTGTTCATTCTGCGGAATCGTTTCTTTTGCGATAAGCTTTTTGCAAATATCGCAATATTTTTCCTTGCTGCCCGTTTTCTCGCAAGTCGGTTCGTCAACAATTTCCCACTCGCCGTCGCAGGTGTGGTCGAGAGTTGCCGAAAGTGTATAAGTGGTATCGACTACCCACGAATCGTTCCACGCGGTAACCTTGATAAAATAGGTACCGGCAGATAGGTCAATGCTTTCATTGTTAAGATTGAGAGTTTCGGGAATATTCCACTTTTGAATTTGGCTGTATGCGTCGTTACGGTAAAGGTATACGGTCCAACGCGAATTAGATTCGATTCCTATCGGATGAGTAAACGAAAGACGGAATTTGCCATTTTGGGGCACGGTTACCTTATACCAGTCAACGTCGGTGGACGTGCTTATCGAGCCGTTTGCTTCGCCAAAAAGCGAAAGCGTGTCGGCTTTTTGATAAGTATTGTTTTGCTCGCTCTCATATTTGTCGGAAGCGGTGAAATATACGTCGAGCGTATAGGTAGAATCAACTACCCACGAATCGTTCCACGCCTTAACTTTTACGTAATATGTGCCTGCCTCTACACCTATTTCGCCGGTTTGCACGTTTTGGTCACCGGGGATTGCCCAATAGCATTTTCCGCCGTCAACGCTTGTCGATGCATCTTCGCGATAAAGGTACACTTCCCAACGGGTATTATTGTCTTCAGCCTTGGGATGAGCAAACCAAATGCTGATATATCCTTTTTCGGTGAGAGTAAACTTATACCAATCCTCGTCGCCCTCTGAACTGATTGAGCCATATACGAAAACATTGTTATCAATCTCGTCAGCGGTTGAAGGAGAATTGTTAATTTCTGTCTCGTATTTCGCCGAAGCCGTAAAAGAAGCTCTTACCGTATAGGTCGAAGAAACAACCCAGTTCGAGTTCCAATGCTTGATTCTTATGTAATAGGTACCTGCATCAAGACCTATTTCACCGGTTGTAACGTCCTTGTTGCCGGGGATAGACCAAAAACCGTTACCTCCGTCGATATGAGTGCTGCCATCAGAGCTGTATAAATACATCTCCCAACGAATATTGCTCTCGTTAATATTCTCGTGTTTAAATGAAATTTGCACCGAACCCTTTTCGGTGAGTGTAAACTTATACCAATCTTCATCGGTGCTGTTGTCAAGCGCGCCGTAAATATTGGCATTAAGAGCGATAACTGTTGCAGTTTGATAGTTTTCGTTCGGTTCGGTTTCGTTTGCCGCCGAAGCCGAAAGAGGAAGTGCCGCAAAGACAAGCAGAAAAACAAGAATCAGCGCAATAGATTTTTTCATATTCATTGCATCCCTTAACCTTTTTTATTTTTTTTATTTTTTATCCTTCGACGCTTTTGAGATAAGATATACAATACCTGCCGCCGCGGCAACGGCCGCACCGATGGCGAGATATTTTTTGAGTTTTTTCTTTTTCTTTTCTATTTTTTCGTAATTGAAAGCGATTTCTTCCTCGGGCTCGTAATCAACGTAAATTTGTTCGTCTACGCTGTTGTCGAGAACAACGTCGCTTGATGCTTCGGATTCAAAATCGGGCTCTGCACTTACCTCATCGATTTCGGGCTCGATTTCTTCGTTCCTTTTGGTGTTACCGATAACGTCCGCTTCGGTAAGAGTTCCTTTTATGAACTTATAAAGCTTGTCGTAAATTGCTCTTTGGTAATCATCCTCTGCGTGAGCACAGTAATGGAAAACGCCGGGGCCTGCCGCCTGATAATAGGTGTGTACCGTTTCGGTCATCATACCGTTGCGGATACAGCCGAGCAGATATTCATCGAAAAGCTTGCCGTATTGCTCCTTGGTGTCTTGATTTTTAACGCCGTGGTGGATTTCCAATTCCACACCGAAGCCGTATTTTTTGCAAAGCGCGGTAAAATCGCAAAACATTCCTTCGGGGTTTAAGCCAAGCACACTTTGGAACGAAAGTCCGGGCTGCATGGTCGTGCAATCAAAGCCGATCCTATCGGCCTTTTCACAGCCGCCCGCTTGGAAATAGGGTATAAAAATGCATTTTTGGTTGCGCTTATGGAGCTCGGCAACACAACCTGTCGCAAAAGTTTCCTCATCATCGCGGTTCGCGCGCGAAGCGGATTCGTTGACCCAAAACCAGCCGTCAAGTTGTATATTATCAAAATGCTCGGCATTAAAGCGCTTTATGGTTTCATCGATAAACCACGCATAGGCATTAATGCAATCCTCGGTGGAAAGCAGCTTTTCTTCGATTCCGTCGCCGTTCATATCGCCAAAGGGGTTAAGCGACACCTTCGGTACGGGCGCAGTAAGATAGAATTTATGCTTGTAATCCCTTGGAAGCGAAAGTGACTTTTTAAGCTCGCCGACCGCTTGGTCGTATGCCTTTAAATTTTGACCGTCGGCAAAAAGCTCGTCAAGAATAAATTCCCAGTCGCTCAAATAATTAGGGCCGCCGTGATAACCCAAGCATCCGCCCGACGGGCAACGGCCTTGAACAATAAGGAACATCAACGCATCGAACATCGTGTCTTTGATGTTTTTCTCGCGGTCGATATAGGCAAGATAAGGCAGAAAATCGTCCTTTTTAAGCTTTGCAACCCTTTCGTCCTCTGGCCAATAGCCGAAATAAAGCAAGGGGATGTCGTGAATGCCGTTAAGACTTTCACGCGAGGCAAAGCAATTTTTATTAACGTCAACGTATCTGTTGCCCGAAAGCTCGCTTTCAATGCCGATACAATCTCCGCCGAAAACACGCAATTCATCGCAAAAAGCGTTTACCTCAACGTAAAATTCAAGCATTATATAACGCGCGCAGCAAGCATCGATATTCGCAGAATAAACCGCGCGTACCTTTTCGCTAAACGATGCTTCGTAAGGCGCTTTTACGTTTGCGACCTCAAAAAATTCGTTTCCGTCGACCGAAAGATAGCATTTAACGAATTCGGGAGCGTAAATGCCCGAATTTCTATCGTGGATAAAGCCGATATCAAATCCGTCCACCGATTTGATTTCTTCAAAATCGATTAAAAGCTTTCTGCCGACACCGCGGTAAAAATGAACCCAATCACCGCCGTAGCAATCGGTCGGGTCGCCGACACGGCTGTCGGTGAGAATATCCTTTCTTCCCTTTTCAACCGATGCATAGCTGTTTTCGATAGGCGCGATGTTTATTATCTTAACTTCTTTGCCGCAAGCTAAATTTTTACGTTCCATTTACATTTCTCTCCGTTTTCCGACAGATTCGCCGAAAAGAACCGTCGTTTCGGTTTCCTCGGCGCTGTTTTTTGCGATATCCTCGTCAAGCTCAACAACGTCCTTTTTGTAAAGCATAACTATCGTCGAGCCGCCAAACGAAAAATAGCCCTTTTCGTCTCCGCGCTTGAATTTTTCCTTGGGGTGTATATTGTTTATCTTGCCCACCATCATCGCGCCAACCTCGATATAAGCAACTCGGCCGAAGTTTTCGGTTTGCAAAACCGTAAGCTCACGGCAGTTTTTGCCGTAAACGTCATATTTCAAAAGCGCGATTGGGTTGACGGTGTGGTAAACACCGGGGATGAAGCGATAGGATTCCTCGATTCCGTCATCGGGATAGCAATAGCGGTGATAGTTATCGACCGAAAGACGGTAGACAAAGCATTTACCGCCCAGAAATTCGTTTGCCAAATTTTCGTCACCGCCAAGCAGGGTTTTGATGCTGTAATCGCATCCCTTTACGCGGTAAAGCGAATCTTTTGTTATATCGTAAACCGTAAGCTTCGAATCGGCAGGCGAAATTACCGAATTAGGGTTAAAATCGATGCCTCGTGCATTCGGTGCAAGCTTACGCGTGAAAAAGTCGTTGAACGAAGCAAATTCGCGGTTTTCATATTGCGACATATCGATATTTTCCGACTTTATCAATTTATTTATACGTCTTTTCGAAAAAGACGAATTCATATACATTCTTCCGATTTCGGAAATAAATTTGCGCGAAAGAAGCTTTGTTATCAATCTGCCGAAAGCGTTTCCGTAGAGAAAATCCAAAGCGCCTCCTTGTGCGCTGTCCTGTGCGATAATATTGCCCGAACGGTCCTTTATCATAGCCCGTACCTCATTTTCACATTATTATTTACATTATACAATCGAACGCACTGCTTGTCAACAAATAAAAAAGGAGCAACCCGCCGTTGCCCCTTATAGTTACCCGAATATAAAATTGATCGCCTGAACAGCCGACTCGCGCGAGGTGATAAGCGAAATATCGCGTCGCATTTTCGCACTACCCGAAAAGCCCTTGCAATACTGCAAAATGTGATGACGAAATTCGCGAATGCCGTTTAACCCCTTTTCCGATATAACCGTATCAAGCTGAGTGGTAAGCATTTTGCGTTTTTCGGCATTTGTCGGCTCGATATATTCACGCCCCTCAAGTCCGCAAACGATTTCCTCGAACACCCAAGGCGAACCATAGGCACCGCGGCCTATCATAACACCGTCGCACCCCGTTTCCTCTTTCATTGCGATATAATCTGCGAATGAAGCGACGTCGCCGTTGCCTATTACGGGAATCGAAACTGCATTTTTTACCTTTTTAATGATTTCTCTGTCCGCACGTCCCGAATACATTTGGGTTCTCGTTCTTCCGTGAACAAAAACCGCACTCGCGCCGCCGCGCTCACAAGACAATGCAACCTCGATTGCAGAATCGGGCTTATCGTCGTCACACGCCTTGCGGAATTTTGCGGTTACGGGCACGTCAACGGCTTTAACCACCGCCGAAACGATTTCCTCGCAAAGCTTGGGGTTACGCATAAGCGCACTTCCCTCTCCGTTTTTGTAAAGCTTCGGCACGGGGCAACCCATATTTATGTCGATATAATCGGGCGAAAAGCGCATCATAAGCTTTGCGGCGCTTGCCATAATTTCGGGATCACTTCCGAAAATTTGGATAGCGGCGATTCTTTCGTCATCATAGACTCTTGCAAGTCCGTCGGTTTTTTTGTCGCCGTAAAACGCACCCTTTGCGCTTATTAATTCACTTGTAACGCATTCTGCGCCGTTTTTAACGCAAAGCGCACGGAATGCGTGGTCGGTAATTCCCGCCATCGGCGCCAAAAAAAGTCCGTGGCGGAATTCTATGTTTCCAATTTTCATATATCAGTTAACCGTTCTGCCGTCGCTGTTTTTCTTCAAAAACATTTCGGCGGCGTTTAATATGTTTGCATATTCCGCATTTTCGCGGTTTGATAGTATTTCTTTTACAAGGCTATCGGTTTCGGAAAGCAGAGAAATATCGCCGATTGCCGCACAGGCAAACGAAAATTCACCGCTTTGCCGTTCGCCGAAGAAATCACCGGGGCCGCGGCGCTCAAGGTCTGCCTCGGCAACCTTAAAGCCGTCGGAGGTGTCGCGCATAATTTTCAATCGGTCGGCGCTTTGCTCGTTACCTCCGCCCTGAACAAGGATACAGGTCGATTTTTTATTGCCTCTGCCGATACGGCCGCGAAGCTGATGAAGCTGTGAAAGTCCGAAGCATTCGGCATTTTCGATAACCATAACGGTCGCCTCGGGCACGTCAACACCAACCTCGATAACAGTGGTCGAAACCAAAATTTTGCTTTCGCCCGATGCGAATTTTTCCATTTCGGCAGACTTTTCGCTCGGCTTCATTCTTCCGTGCAAAAGCCCCATCGGGATACCTCTGAAATGCTCGGTCGAAAGCTCGGCAAAATAATCCTCTGCCGCTCTGCGGTCGGTTTCGGTTTCGCCCTCCTCGATAAGCGGACAAACGAAATATGCACGTCCGCCCGATGCGATTTCCTTACGCACAAGGTCGTAGACCTTTAAAGAATCGTTCTTTTTAACGACCTTCGTTACGATTTTTTGTCTTCCCGGAGGAAGCTCGTCAAGCAGAGAAATATCCAAGTCACCGAATATTATAAGCGAAAGCGAACGCGGTATCGGTGTTGCCGACATAACGAGCATATGCGCGCGTTTTCCGTTATGCTCGCTTTTATCAAGAAGCGTTTTTCTTTGTCTTACACCAAATCGGTGCTGTTCATCGGCAACCGCGAGCGCGCAGTTTTTGAAAAGCGTTGCATCGGTGATAAGCGCGTGCGTGCCGACGGCAACGTCGATTTCTCCCTCGGCAAGACCTTGACGCACACGTCTTTTTTCGGCGGCGGGCAAGCCCGACACCAAAAGCTCGGTTTTTATGCCGAAGGGTGACAAAAATTTATCAAGCGTTTTTTTGTGCTGTGATGCAAGAATTTCGGTCGGAGCCATCAAGCACGCCTGAAATCCGTTTTTTACACACAAATATATCGCCGCCGCGGCAACGGCGGTCTTGCCGCTTCCGACGTCGCCTTGAAGCAATCGCGCCATCGGATTCGGCTTTTCCAAATCGGCAAAGATTTCCTTTACCGATCGTTTTTGAGCGTTTGTTAATTCAAAGGGGAGCGAATTGAAAAAGCTTTTTATGCCCGTGTTTTTAAGATTAAGCGGTTCTGCATTTTCCTTTTTTTGTCCCGAGCGCATACTTGAAAGCGCAAGACGGAAGGTGGTTATTTCGGCAAATGCAAGAGTTTTTCGCGCAAGAGTCAGCTCGTCTTTATCGGTCGGGCAATGCATTATTCTTACCGCCTCCGAACGTCTGAGCAGCCCTTTTTCAATTCTTACCGATTCGGGCAACAATTCGGGAAGCGTTTCGCAAAGCGGAAGCACCTCCTTAACCGCCGAAGCAATCGCCTTTTGCGTAAGCGGCGGCGAAAGTCGGTAAATCGGCACGTAATAGGGCAATTTTTCGCCCTCGATAATCGGCTCGAGCTTTGGCGAAACCATTTCTCTGCCGTAAAGTCCGACCTTCATTCTTCCGTACGCGCGGAATCTTCTGCCCGAAATTAGGGATTTTGCCATAAACGGCATATTGAAGAAGACGAATTCCATAACGTGGCTTTCATCCTCGACAACGGTGCGGAAAACCGAAAAGCCTTTTCTCAGCATTTTGACCTTTGAGGTTTCGCGTACGGTTATCTCGATCGAGCAAAGCTCACCGTCGATTGTATCGGAAATACGGCGCACGTTTCCGCGCTCCTCGTAAGCGCGCGGATAAAAGGCAAGCAGGTCGGAAGCATTTTCGACACCAAGCCGAAAAAACGCTTCACCTCTTGCTTCGCCAATACCTTTTATGTACTTAATCGGTGTTTGGGCGGTAAGCTTATAAGCCATTTTTACTCCGTTTTAATGGAAATTTCGGTGTATTCCACACCTATTTCTTCAAACGCACGCATTTCGCGGTCGCCGTGCGTTAATATGAACAGCTGATGCTTTTTCGATGCTTCCTTCAATGCACCCGACATCATACGAAGTCGATTGTCATCGATACGGACAAAAGCATCGTCGAGCAGAATCGGTACACCGCAACCGCCGAAAAGCATATCGGCAAGTGCCAAGCGAAGTGACAGATAAGCGCTGTCACGAGTGCCTGCCGAAAGATAATCACAGCTTCTGCGCATATCCTCGCCAAAGCTCATCGAAAGCTTTGTATCGATTTCAAGTGCCTTGTATTTTCCGCCCGTTGCGGCAGTAAAATATTCATCGGCGCGCTCACCGATACGGGGCGCAACCATACTTTTCATATAATCCGATGCTTCCTCGATAACGCGCACGGCGGTTTCATACGCCTTATACTTAACGGCAAGGTTGTCGATTCTCGCATTAAGCGAATCGCGCTTGCCGACCATTGCGGCAGGGTCGCCACCCTTAGCTTCGAGCGCGGCGATTTCGATTTCATCGCGACGGTTAAGCTCGCTCAATTGATTGAACTGAGTTGTATAAAAGCTTATCTCGCGGTCGACCTTTCCTCTTTCGCGCTCGGGCTCACGCGCATCCCTTGCTTCTTCGGCAAGTACAGTCAGGTCGCAATCCCTTGTCGCATTGTCAAGCTCTTCCTTTCTTGCGCGCCAAACGGCAAGCTTTTCTCCGCTTTCCGAGGATTTTGCAAGAATAAGGCGAAGCTGATCGGAATAGTTTTCATCCGAAACGTCGATATAATTACCGATTCCGGTATCGAGCTCGCGTTTTAAAATCGCACACTTGGTACGGCTTTCTTCAAAATTGTTTCTGAGCGCCTTTATGCGCGTTTCGACGTCGTGAAGTTGTTTTTCAAGAGTGGGGTAGGTATTTATTGCGTTGCGAAGCTCTCCTATGCTGTCGAGCCCAAGCTCGCGCACAAGATTGCTCGGCTTCGAAAGTGAAACGAAGCCAACGACGGCAAGAATTACGCCAAGAGCGGCAAGAACGATGCCAAAGCCCATTGTCGAGCTGCTTGCAAAGCCGAGAATAATACCGATCACTACCGCAATACCTGCACCGCAAAAGAGCATATTCGCATTGCGCTTTGACGATTCGATAACCTTTTGCGCGCGCTTTACGTCGCCGCCTTCGATTACCATTTCGTCAAGAAGCTCTTCCCTTTCGGTTTCTGCGCTCGACAAAGATTTACCGATATTTTCGCAATCGCGGCACTCGGCAACGTATTCGGTGTTTTTTTGGAAAAGCTCGTTAAACGCGCTGTCCTCACGCTTTTTTAGTCCTGCGGAGACCGATTCGTATTCCTCACGCGCGTTGCGTTCCTCAAGCGATAAGCGCTCGATATTTCTCAATTTAAGCTTTGCTTCGTATTTTTCGATATTTCTGCGTTCGGCGTGAAGATCGTCAAGCTTTTCCGATGCGCCGTCGATCGTATCGGCGCGTTTTTTTATTTCGTCGCCGAGTCGAACCGCTTCGCGGCGGATGTCGGTTGCCAAGGTTATCGATTCTTCAAGCGCATCGCGTTCCTTTTCCGCTTTGGGAATAAGACCGCTGCCCAATCTGCCCTTTAATTCGTTTTTGCAGTCGTTAAGACGGGTTACCGCTTTTTTCGTTCCGACCTGCTCGTCGGCGCTTATTGCGATATTACGCAATCGATCGGCAAGGATTTCGTCCTTGCTTTGCGGAGTTGTAAGCTGACGGAAAAACAGAGTCCTTGCAAAAACCTCCTCGGACACACCGAAAAACACCTCGCCCGGTACCTCGCCGAAATGTTCGGCTTTGCCGGTCATTCGGTTGGTTACCTCACAAGAATCCTTGCCCGAAGCAAGACAACGGCGATGCACGGTATATCCCTTGCCGTCTGCTACGATATAAACCGTGCCCTCGGAAATTTCACCGTCCCAAGGGGTATAAAGCTTTCTTTCGTTATCCGAAAGCGATTGCATTCTTGCGCCCGAAAAGCCGTAAAAAACGAACTTCAAAAACGCGGCGACCGTCGATTTACCGCTTTCGTTGGGGGCAGACAGAACGTTTATCCCGCTTTTTGCGGTAACCGTTGCGTTTTTAAGCTTACCGAATGAATTTATTTCGATTTTTTCTATCGTAACGTTCACGCCTGCTCACCTCCCGTATAATCGACAACGTTTCTGTCCTCAAGTGCGGCAATGCCGTATTTAAGCGCAAGCGAAAGAACTCGGTATTGTTCGCTTTCCTCGTTAAGCCCGTTCATTTCTTCCAATATTTTGCGAACGAAAATGCCCTTTAAGGTGTTGCTTTGTTCAAGCTCGCCAAGGTCGGGCTCGATATGGGTGTTATCGATAATTTCTATGTAATACGGGTATTCACACCCGCGTCCGATTTCGTTTTGAAGAATAACAAAGGCGTTCTTCATTTCGCCCTCAAGCGTCAAGCGAAGCGCGGTATCGTCGGTATAAGGACGGATAGCGTTGCGAATGATATCAAGCGCCTCCATCTTTTCTCTCGCCGATGAAATATCGACGGTCAATGCCTCGTAACGCGATTTTGAAAAGCGCTTCAACGTCATTTCAACCCTGCCCTTTTCGACAGTGCCGTACATTGCGCCCTTGTATCCCTGCTCGTCAAAGCCCCTGCCCTCGATACAGCCGGGGTAGGAATAATAAACGCCGTTTTCACACAAAAGTCCCGTCGGCTTGTGGATATGACCGAGCGCAATATAGTCGAATCCAGATTCCGCAATTTCGCGCTTGGTTATAGGGCCGGTGGCTTCGTCCGTGCCGACCATATCGCCGTGGCAGACAAGAATGTTTATGCGCGATTTATCCTTGATTTTCCAATTTGCAACGGGCGAGGAAATATAGTTTTTAGAGGTAAAGCCAAAGCCGTAAACGTCAACTCCCAAATCGTCGAGCGATACGCATTCACGCTCACCGCCGAAAATATGCACGTTTTTGGGGAAATCGGCGGTTTCATAGGGCGAGCCCGTACCAAGCGGATCGTGGTTACCCGGAGCGATGAAAATTTTCATATCTGCGCATTTTGCAAATTCGCGCACCAAAAGCTCGCGCGTGTCGCGAGTAACGTATTCGCCGTCAAAAAGGTCGCCGCTGATTATAAAAATATCTGCCTTCTTCTCGCGCGCATACATAAGCGCCGAGGTAAACGCCGCGCGTAATTCGGTACGGCGCTTTTCGGCTTCTCTCGGAGAGAAAAGCGAAAACGGAGAGTCAAGATGAATATCCGCGCAATGAAAAACCTTTACCATATTGCATACCACCTCTAAAACGTTGATTTAAAGACATATAAACGCACTCATAGTTCCGCGGCTTGTGCCGCTTCTTCTGTGGGAGAAAAAATGATTTTCGTTACATTTCGTACAAAGATCGAGCCGAGAAATATTTTCGGGCAACAATCCCGCACCGATCAAAATATCTTCGTTTGCTTTATTTAAATCAAGCATAAATTTCTGCCCGTGCGGAGTAAAAAACGCGCCGTATTCGGAATCGACGCCAAGAAATTCTTCTCTTACCTCGCTTCCTACCTCGTAACAGCAGCTTCCGATACAAGGGCCGATCGCGGCAAGAATATCCTTTTTCTCAATGCCCATATCGGTCATCATATTAACCGCATTTTTCGTAATACCGCCAACGGTACCGCGCCATCCCGCATGGACTGCGGCGCACACCCTTTTATTTTTATCGCAAAGCAAAACGGGAACGCAATCGGCGGTTCGTACCGAAAGCAAAAGGTCTTTTTCTGCTGTTACCAACCCGTCGACACCGAAATCGAATTTCGGTTTTACGATACCGACACCGCGTTTTTCCTCGTCGGCAAGAACAACGACGCTTGTGTGCGTTTGATAGGTTCTGCAAACGTCATGCGCCGAAAGTCCGAAGCAAAGTCGGAGGCCAAGCG
>JAZTXY010000086.1:0-161130 GCA_045636665.1 Eubacteriales bacterium | reverse complement strand
GGTGCTGACCTTGTTGGTAAGACCGAAGCTCACATTCCCGAAGACGACCCCAGAAACCCCGCTACCATCGCAGATAACGTTGGCGACAACGTTGGCGACGTTGCAGGTCTCGGCGCTGACCTTCTCGAAAGCTACGTAGGCGCACTCCTTTCCGGTGCTATCCTCGCTATCGAGCTTTTCGCAAACGCTTCCTTCATGGATGCCGAAATGATGAGAAAGATGATCATGTTCCCTCTCGCTTTCGCAGGCGTAGGTCTTATTTCCTGTATCATCGGTATCGCTTCCCTCTTCATCAGAAGAAAGCTTTCCGATAACCCCCACAAAGAACTCAACGGTGCTACCTATATCTCTGCAGGCCTCACAATGGCTCTCGGCGCAGCAGTAGCTTACTTTGCATTCAACGATGCAAATGCTGACACCATGAAGACTCTCAGCTTCAACATCGGCTGGGTATCTCCTCTCGTTGCAGCTGCAATCGGTATCGTTTCCGGTATTCTTATCGGTAAGATCGCAGAATACTACACCTCTTACGACTATAAGCCCACCAAGGTTCTTTCCAAGGCATCGGTTGACGGCTCCGCTCTCACCATCACCCAGGGTCTCTCCCTCGGTATGATCTCCTGTATGCTCCCTTGCGTAGTTCTCGGCGTTGCTATCTACGCTTCCTACCTCCTTTCCGGTATGTACGGCGTATCCGCTGCAGCTATCGGTATGCTCGCATTCGTTGCAGCAACCGTTTCGGTTGACGCTTACGGTCCTATCTCGGACAACGCAGGCGGCATCGCAGAAATGTCCTATCTCGAACCCGAAGTTCGTGAAATCACCGACGAGCTCGACGCTGTTGGTAACACCACCGCAGCTATCGGTAAGGGCTTTGCAATCGGCTCTGCTGCACTTGCAACCCTCGCAATGATGACCTCGTTCATCTTCGCTTCTCACCACGGTGAAATCGGCACCGAGCTTAACCTCAACGTTATGGATCCCATCATCCTCGTTGGTGCTATCATCGGCGCAGCACTTCCCTTCATGTTCTCCGGTATGCTTATCAACGCAGTTGCTAAAGCAGCTCAGAAGATGGTTGAAGAAGTTCGCCGTCAGTTCAAGGAAATCAAGGGCCTTATGGAAGGCGAAGTTCTTCCCGACTACAAGACCTGTATCGAAATTTCCTCTCAGGGCGCTCTTAAGGAAATGCGCGTTCCCGCAATCTTCTGTATCGCATTCCCCGTAGTTTGCGGCTTCATCTTCGGCGCAGGCTTCGTTGGCGGCGTTCTCGTAGGCGCAACCATCTCCGCTATCATGCTCGCTCTCTTCTGCGGTAACGCAGGCGGCGCTTGGGACAACGGTAAGAAATTTATCGAAGTTGGCGGCGTTGAAGGCGAAAAGAAGGGCGGCTCCGCTCACGACGCTGCAGTTGTCGGCGACACTGTCGGTGACCCCTTGAAAGACACCGTTGGTCCTTCTCTCGACATTCTTATCAAGATCATGAGCACCATCTCGCTCGTTACTGTTGCGGCATTCGCCGAAAACAACCTTCTTGATATGATCAAGAACTGGATCGGTTAATTTAACTGTTAACGTTCATACGATGCGACGGATTCACTCCGTCGCATCTGTTTTTTTATCCGAAAACCGATAAAAAAGCCGTTATAAACATCAAGCCTACTTTATAATTACGTATTATTTTATCATTTGCACAATTTTAGGATGCGTAATTTGTAACATTCAACAAATAGATAAATGACTCTTGATTATTTGACAAAAGGGTGTTATAATTAGCAGTAACTAATGCTGGAATGTTATGTCCGGAGGTCAATATGAAAAAATTTATTTCTCTCATGCTCTGTCTTCTTATGTGTGTAAGCGTTCTCGCAAGCTGTGACAGCCTTACCGAAGAAGAAAAAGGCGCGAACATCCGCGTCTATCTCACCGATTACCCCTATACTCTCGACCCTGCAGTGGTTCAGCTCAACAGCGATGTTGAACAGATCCTTTCGTTGATCTTCGAACCTCTCACCACCATCGATGAAGACGGCAACGTTCAACCCTGCCTCGCAACCGAATGGTATTATGATTACGATGAAATTTATCAGCTCCACAAAATGTATTTCGAGCTTAAGGAAACAAAATGGAGCGACAACCGTAACGTTACCGCAGATGACGTTATTTACGCTTGGAGAAGAATTCTCTCTCCCGAAACAGACAGCCCCTATGCTTCGCTTCTTTTCGGCATCAAGGGTGCAAGAGACGTTAAGTCGGGCGTCGGCACTATCGACGACCTCGGTCTTGCGGCAGTTGACGATACCCTTCTCGAAGTAACCTTTGAACAGGAATACGATTACGACCTTTTCGCTGAACAGGTTGCGAACATCCACCTCGCTCCCTCCCGCGAAGATATCGTTACCCGTTATGAAAAGAACAATGAAGACTGGGCAGGCAGCGCAGCTAACATCGTTTGTAACGGTAAATTCCGCGTTCAGTCGATGGATATGCCCCGTGAACAAAGAGAAGACGAACAGGACTTCAGCGGCAAATTCGCTTGTAAGCTCGTTCTCGAACGTAACGCATATTATGTTCGCGACCCTGAAGAAGATGCGCTCGATTCCGAAGTTCTTCCCTACCGTATTACCTGCTACTATATGGAAGGTCAAACCGATTTCTATCCTAACGAACACGGCTTTACTCAGGAAACCTTCCAAGCATCGCGCTTCAACGCAGGCGAGCTTTATTATTTGAGCTCCTTCGATGCACAAACCTATGCATCCTATAGCGACAAGCTCAACACAAAGCAAACCCTTAACGGTTATGCGTTCTATTTCAACACCGCAAACGATCTTCTTAAGGATGCTGACACCCGTAAAGGTCTCTCGCTCGCACTTGACAGAACCGCTATTGCAAACGCTATCGGCACCGGCGAGGTTCCCGCAACCGGTTACGTTCCCAACGGCGTTTTCAACACCGATAAGGATTCCGATTTCCGTACCGAAGGCGGCAACGTTTACAACACCGGCGCAGATAAGCCCGGAGCAGAAGCGCTTCTCAAGGGTAAGAAGGGCACTATCACCATCACCTACCTTATTCCTCAAAACGATTTCACTGTAAGAAGATACAAGAAGTACATCAACTATGATTCCAACAGCTACAAAGCTGCTGCAGAAGCTGCAGGCAAGTGCTGGGAAGCGCTTGGATTCAAGGTTGAATACCGCGGACTTGATCCTGAAAAGTACACCCAGGCACTCATTAGCAGAGATTACCAGGTAATCGGTGTTAATATCGTGAGCGGCTCGGTTGACGCATTCTCCTACCTCGCACCCTTCGCTAAGGAATACAGCGGCACAGGCGTTGCAGTTGACAACACCGTTGCAAACGATCAGGAAATCTTCAACACCCACTATTCCAACTTCGACGATGCAGATTACAGCAAGCTTATCACCGAAGCTCTCTTCTGCACCGACCGCGCACAACGTGCAAATCTTCTCCACCAGGCAGAAACCAAGCTCACCGAGCTCTGCCCCGCAACCATGTTGTTCTGGTACTCCAGAAGCTACGTTGCTAACGACGATATGATCAGCGGTTATGATGATGACAGCTGGTTCGGTTACGTTGATTTCGGCAAGCTTGAGCTTGATGATTGGCGCGCAGTTAACGAAAGCGAAGCTATCGTTAGCGAAGCAAGAAACCCCGAAGAATAATTTAACGTTAAACGTCCGACTCATTACGAGTCGGACGTTTTTTATCTCTCTTTAAAGCTGTAAAAGCAATGTAACCGACAGCAATATTACACCGAGATTACAGCCAGACGAAGCAATTCCGCAAGCTATAATTAAAACAAGTAATAATTTTGTGACCTTGGAAACTGCCGAGCAAATACGCTCGCAGTTTTCTTTGCTTTTATGAAGAAGAACGCAGGCAAGCGCCTTGCCGCCGTCAAGCTTCTCAATCGGAAGCAAATTAAAAAGGGCGAGCACCGTATTCACGAAAGCGAAAAAGAAGGAATATGCATTGCTCTCCGCCGCATAAACGCAAAAGGCGATCATCGAAGCCGTCAAGGATGCAAACGGGCCCGAAAGCGCGATAAGAGCTTCATCCCTATAAGTAATCGATTCGGGGCAAACAATAAGCGCGCCCATCGGTAATATATCAACCCTGCGAGCGCGGTAGCCGAGAAACTTCATCGCAAAAATATGCCCGATTTCGTGAATCGCCGCCGAAACGACAAGCATTAAAAACGGCAAAACGCCTTCCAGCCAAAGCATTATGAGCATCGCGGGCAGAGCGAATACCGATATTCGCATACGAATACGCGGAAAAACCAAAAACATATTACGCAAGACGGCTCAACAGTCCGAAAAGACTTTTCGGTGCTCCTCCCTCTCCCGACGACATTACCGCGACCGCATCACGCGGTAACAGAAAAAGCGAAAACGCCAACACAAGCAAAAGCAAAAACAAAGCGATACGCAATCTGTCGCCGACGGCTGTGAATTTAAAAAACGGTTTTTTCAAAAAATTCGTACCCTCCCTTTAATTACGACAAAATACACCCTTTCGATTTGATATAATCAAGCCGAGAGGTGTTTTTTATGTATGACGGACAGGTCGTGATTTATGCCGACATTCTGTTTTTAATAAATTTTTCGTTGGATTACCTTTGCCTTTTTATCGCAGGGCGATTGCAAAACACTCTTTGCAAGGCGTTGCGGTTATTGGCGGCTTCGGTGTTCGGCGGAATCTATTCGTTTGTACCTTATATAATAGAGCTTCCCATTCCGTTAATGCTGTTTTTACATATCGGCGCGGCGGCATTGATTTGCTTTATCGCATTCGGCAAGCTTGATTTGAAAAAGTTTTTACTTATTACCGGCGCTTTCGTGATTTCGGCGGCGCTTATGGGCGGACTCATAACCGCAATTTACAATATTTCGGGCAGATATTCCGACGGCGCGTACACCGAAACCGATTCGCTTTCGTTTTGTCTTATATGTCTTCTTTCGGTTTCCATCACACTTTCCTACGGGCTTATTTGCAAGAAAAAGCTGCATACCCGATCGACCAACGTGAGGATTTATATCGGAGATGAAAAAATATCGGCGCATCTGCTTTGCGACAGCGGAAACCTTGTAACCGAGCCGTTTTCGTCGCTTCCCGTAATCGTAATTTCATCCTCCTGCCTTCCCTATCCCTACGATACGCCCGAAAGCGATATCTTCCCTTTGCCGTTAAGGGCTATCCCCTTCTCGACAAGCGCGGGAAAGAGCTGTTTTTTGGGATTCCGTCCCGACAAAATAGAAATCATCACCCCGATGAAAGCGCCGAAAAAGGTTGACGCATTTATCGGAATCGATACCGAAAACCGCAATTATTCGGGTTACGACGGTCTTGTGCCGACAAGCATACTTTAAAAAGGAGAAAACGAATGAAAACCAAGAAAATCGACCTCGTGATACATTGGATAAGAGAGGTTTTGGGCGTCAGTGACGAGATATTTTACATAAACGGCCCACAAACGCTTCCGCCGCCGCTTTCGAGCGAGGAGGAGGCGGAATTTATCGAACGGATAGAGATTGACGAAAACGCAAAAAAGATACTTATCGAGCACAATCTTCGGCTTGTGGTATATATCGCGCGTAAGTTTGAAAGCACGTCGGTGGGGATCGAGGACCTTGTTTCGATCGGCACTATCGGTCTGATAAAGGCGATAAACACCTTCCGCGCCGACAAGCAAATCAAATTGGCGACCTATGCCTCGCGCTGTATCGAAAACGAAATACTTATGTTTTTGCGGAAGAATAACGGGCAAAAGACCGAGCTTTCACTCGACGAGCCGTTAAACGTCGATTACGACGGAAACGAGCTTTTGCTTTCCGACGTTTTGGGCACCGAAAACGATTACGTTTACAAAAGCATCGAAGAAAGCGAGGAAAAGAAGATGATAAACCGCGCTTTGGCATCATTAAACGACCGCGATCGGCATATTATCGAGCTTCGTTACGGCATCAACCGAAACGGAAACGAGCTTACCCAAAAGGAGGTCGCGGACATATTGGGGATATCGCAAAGCTATATTTCACGGCTTGAAAAGAAGATAATCGTTCAGTTAAAGGAATTTCTGTTAGAGCAAAACTATTGACATAAAAAGGGCGAAAGAGTATAATAATGCAGTAAAATACCGAGAAAGGAGGTTATTGTATTTTAAGCTTTTTCAAAAAAGAACCCTCAAAGCAGGAATCCGCAAGTCAAAGCGCACTTCCTAAAGCCGCCGCATTCGTCGATTACGAGCACTGGTACATATCACTTAAAAACAATTACGGCTTGCAACCGAATATCAAGGCGTGGTTTGAAGACCTTAATTCCAAATTCAACCTTATGGAAGTGAACTTTTTCGCAGACTTTTCTCACAAAAGTCTTGCCGACGAGATTGGTCGTATCCGTCTTTACTCCAATAAAATAATAGATACGCGAAGCCCCAACGGAGTACAAAAGGATTTCACCGATTTCATTATTCTCGATAATATGTATCAAAAGGCGCTTTCTTCGGACGATATCGAGGTTTTCATCCTCTTCTCCGGCGACGGTCATTTCGGTTCGGTAACATCGTTTTTAAAGAACTTTTATCACAAGCAGGTCGTTATTTACGGCGTAAACGGTTCGTTTTCCAAGCAGCTCAAGGAAACCGCAAACGTTTTCTACACTCTGCCCACCGAACAAGACATTAACGAAAGCTTTTACAAGCATATCTTTGATTATCTCAAAAACAGTCCCGGACCTACCTACAACGAGGCAATAGAAGTAGCGGCAAAGAAGTCGCGCGGCAATGCTTCGAAGCAGAAGATTTCTTCTGCGATGAAGACGCTTATGGAAAATAACGTTATATCGGAACGCTCTATTGCCACATCAAAGGGAAAAAAGCAAAAATTATTATTCGTCGATTGGGAAATGGCAGAAAAATATATGGCCAAAAGCGAATGATTTTTTAAAAACCTATTGTAAAAGCGAAATAAGTGTGGTATAATAATGCCATAAAGAAAAGTAAGTTATCAAGAGAGGGTGCAAGCCCTCTCTTGAGTCTTGAATGGAGGATTTATGGCTGATAAGAAAAAAGCGGCATCTAAAGGCGGCGCTTTAAAGAACATCGCCGCAAAGGTAAGAGCATTGGTTGAAGAACCTATTCTCAATGCAGGCTATACCCTTTGGGACGTTGCCTATTACAAAGAAGGCCCCGAAATGATTCTCGAAATATCGATTGATAAGCTTGGCGGTATTTCGATCAACGACTGTTCGGAGGTTACCCGTCTTATCGAACCGATGATCGACGAGCTTGACCCGATCGAGGAAAGCTATTGTCTTCAGGTATCGTCTGCGGGAACGGTCCGCCCGTTAGACCGTGACGAGCATATCAAGTTCGCAATGGATAACAAATTAGACGTTACATTGGGACTTTACGTTGCTGTTGACGGCAGCAAGGAATACGTTGGCGTTATCGAATCCTTCGACGGCGAAAATATCGTCCTTAACAGCGAAGGAACAACACGCACATTCAACAAGAAACAAATATCCAAGATAAATGCCGAGTTCGAAACCGAAATCGAAACCGAACCGGAGGAAGAAAACAAGGAGAACGAAAATGAATAAGGAACTGTTCGAGTCGCTCGACCTTCTCGAAAAGGAAAAAGGAATTTCAAAAGAATATATGATTGAAAGGATCGAGGCGGCGTTGCTTTCCGCATTCCGCAAGGAAAACGCAGGTAACGAAAACGCAAGAGTTAAGCTTGACACCGTTAAGCAAGACGTTAAGCTTTACAAGCAGCTTACCGTTGTTGACGAGGTTCTTGATCCCGCAACCGAAATTTCGCTTGACGACGCTCATATGAAATCCAAGAGATACAAGCTTGGCGATATTTATGAGATCGAGCTTAAAACAAAGCTCTTCGGCAGAATCGCCGCTCAAGCCGCAAAGCAGGTTATCATTCAAGGTATCCGCGAAGCAGAACGCGGAAATATGATCCGCGAATACGAAGAAAAGAAGGAAGAAATCGTTTCCGCAGTCGTTGTTCGTGTTGATCCCACCACCGCTAACGCAACTCTTGAAATCGGCAAGAACGAAATGGTTCTTTTCCGTAACGAACAAATCCCCGGCGAAACGCTTCAGGTCGGCGACAGAATTAAGGTATTCATTACCGAAATCAAAAAAGAAGCGCGTGGCCCGAGCATAATCCTCTCGCGCGTACATCCCGGTCTTGTTGCACGTCTTTTCGAGCTTGAGGTTCCCGAAATCAAGGACGGCACCGTTGAAATCAAGCGCATCGCACGCGAAGCAGGCAGCCGTACAAAAATCGCAGTTGCTTCCAATGATGAACGCGTTGACGCTATCGGCGCTTGCATTGGTCCCAAGGGCGCAAGAAAGAACAACATCACCGCAGAGCTTTTCGGCGAAAAGCTTGATATTATTCTCTACAACGATGATACCGAAGCATTTATCAGCGCGGCTCTCGCACCTGCAACGGTTGAATCGGTTGTTAAGCTCCCCGACGGCGACAGATCCTACCGTGTTACCGTTGCCGACGATCAGCTTTCACTTGCAATCGGCAAGGAGGGTCAAAACGCAAGACTTGCCGCAAAGCTTACCGGCTTTAAGATCGACATTAAAAGCAGCCGTAGCGTATCCGAGGAATAATTTATCCGAGGAGGTGGCATCTTGACTGAAAAAAAGGTCCCGATGAGAAAATGCATCGGTTGCAACGAAATGAAGGAAAAGCGCGAGCTTATACGAATTGTCCGCAGCAACGAAGGCGTTATGAATATCGACCCTGTCGGCAAGATGCCGGGCAGAGGAGCATATATTTGCAACTGCATCAACTGTTTTGATGCCGCGGTCAAGGCAAAACGCTTGGAAAGAGCATTCAAAACAAAAATCCCCGACGAAATTTATAAAGCGCTTCGCGAAGCTTTAAGCGAAAGCTGTCAATAAAGGAGCGTGAACGATTTGAATAAAAATACGTTGGGCGTTATCGGTCTTGCCGCAAGGGCAAGAGGCATTGTTATCGGCACGAATCAAGTGCTTGAAGCAGTCAGAAACAAAAAAGCAAAGCACGTGCTTATCGCCTCCGACGTTTCGGATAACACGCTTAAGAACCTAACCGATAAATCGGCATACTACAAAGTATGCGCCGAACAAACCGATATTACCACAGAAGAGCTTGGCAGAGCGGTCGGTCACAGTAACACTGCTGCTATCGCCTTCACAAACGAAAATTTTGTGATTGCGTATAAAAAAAGCCTGTCGAGCGATAACTAAAGCCGACCAGAAAAGAGGTATTAACATATGGCAACAACGAGTGAGAAATACAGAATTAACGCGCTTGCTAAGGATTTTGACGTTAAGAGCAAGGATATTATCACCATACTCGATAACGCCGGTCTTGCCGGAAGAACTCATATGGCTGTTCTTGATGAGAACGAGCTTTCGATTATTTTCGAAACCCTTACTCAGAACAACCAAGTAGATATTACTGCGTTCTTTAAGGAATTTGACGACAAAAAGAACGCAAAGAAGGAAGAAATTCGCAAAGGGCAGGAAGCTGCTCGCGCAGCCGCAGATGAAGAAAAGCGCAAAAAGAAGGCAGCGGCAGGCGTTCAGCAACAGCCGCAGAAAAAGCGCTCGCGCGATGAGGTTCGCGTTGTAGATACCCGCGGTACTACCAACGTTGACCTTTCGAAGTACGACGAAAAGATCCTTAAATACGACAGCGTTGTACCCGAAACCCAAACGAGCGTACAAAAAATTAAGAAAAAGAACAAATTCAACGATCAGGCAAAGGGCAAAAAGCAACAACAGGACAAAAAGCAACAAATGCAAAAGCCGGTTTTCAAGCCCAAGCCCGTTCAATTGAAGATTACCGTACCCGAAACCATTACCGTTACCGAGCTTGCATCGCGTATGAAGACCGCGGCGGCAGAGGTTATTAAGAAGCTTATGGTTATGGGTATGATGGTTTCGGTCAACGAATCCATCGACTACGACACCGCATTCCTTATTGCAGACGAATTCGGCATTAAGGTTGAAAAAGAGGTTGTCGTTACTCTTGAAGACCGTTTGTTTGACGAAACCGAGGACAGCGAAGAAAACCTTGTTAACCGTGCACCCGTAGTTGTTGTTATGGGTCACGTTGACCACGGTAAAACCTCGCTTCTCGACGCTATCCGCGATACCCACGTTACCGCAGGCGAAGCAGGCGGCATTACCCAGCACATCGGTGCATACCGCGTTAATGTTGGCGACAGAGAGGTTACCTTCCTCGATACCCCCGGTCACGCAGCGTTTACCGCAATGCGCGCCCGTGGTGCAAACCTTACCGACGTTGCAGTGCTTGTAGTTGCGGCAGACGACGGCATTATGCCCCAGACTGTTGAAGCTATCAACCACGCAAAGGCGGCAGGCGTTACCATTATCGTAGCTATCAACAAAATCGACCGTCCCGGCGCAGACCCCGACAGAGTTAAGACCGAGCTTACCAAATACGAGCTTGTACCCGAAGAATGGGGCGGCGACACCATTGTTGTTCCCGTTTCCGCGCTTCACAGACAAGGTATCGACGAGCTTTTGGAAATGATTACTCTTTCCGCAGATATGCTCGAGCTCAAGGCTAACCCCAACCGTGCGGCAAAGGGTGCGGTTATCGAAGCACGTCTTGACAAGGGCAAGGGCGCGGTTGCTACACTTCTCGTTCAAAACGGTACTCTTAAAACAGGCGACATCATTATCGCAGGTACCGCAGTAGGCCGTGTAAGAGTTATGACCGACGATAAGGGCAGAAGACTTCCTTCGGCAGGTCCTTCGGTTCCTGTTGAAATTATGGGTCTTGCAGAGGTTCCCGAAGCAGGCGATTTGTTCAGCGCGGTAAGCGATGAAAGAATGGCTCGTGAGCTTGCCGAACAGCGCAAAGCGAAGAAGAAGGAAGACGAACAAAACAGCAGCAAGGTTAGACTTGACGACCTCTTCTCGCAAATCGAAAGCGGTATCAAGAACCTCAATATCATCATCAAGGCAGACGTTCAAGGCTCTGCAGAAGCAGTTAAGGCAAGTCTTGCAAAGCTTTCAAACGAAGAAGTTAAGGTTGCTGTCCTCCACGCAGGTGCAGGCGGTATTACCGAAAGCGACGTTATGCTCGCAAACGCTTCCAACGCAATCATTGTCGGCTTTAACGTACGTCCCGACAAGAATGCTATCGATATGGCGGCGCGCGACAAGGTTGAAATTCGTACCTACCGCGTAATTTACGACTGTATCGAAGAAATCGAAGCGGCGCTTAAGGGTATGCCCGCTCCCAAATTCCGCGAAAACGTTCAAGGCCACGCAGAGGTTCGTAACTGCATCCACGTTCCCAACGTCGGCACTATCGCAGGTTCTTACGTTCAAGACGGTAAGATTACCAGAAACTCGCTTGTTCGCGTTGTACGTGACGGCATAGTTATCTATGAAGACAAGATTTCTTCGCTCAAGCGCTTCAAGGACGACGCAAAGGAAGTTCTTCAATCGTTCGAATGCGGTATCGGTCTTGAAAAGTTCAACGATATTAAGGTTGGCGACATTCTCGAATCCTATGTTATGGAGGAAATCGAACGCTAATGGCCGGACACAGGCAGGATAAATTAAACAATGCGGTTTGCTTGGAGCTTGCCGCAATCATACGCGAGGTTAAGGACCCGAGAGTTTCGGGCACCTTCGTAAGCATTGTCGGCGCGAACGTTTCGCCCGATTTAAGCACCGCAAGAATTTTCTACAGTGTGCTTGGCAATGATGAAGGAGTTCAGAAGGGTCTTGTATCGGCAACCGGCTTTATCCGCAGTGAACTTGCAAAAAGATTGAATCTGCGCATAACGCCCAAGCTTACCTTCGTACGTGATAACAATACCGAGCGTGCGATGGAAATCTCGCAAATACTCAAAAACATTGAGGGTTAATAATAATGGAACTTATATCCATAAATCAAGCCGCCGCGTTCCTTAAGGGGTGCGACGGCTACCTCATTTACACGCATGCGTCGCCGGATGGCGACACTATCGGCTCGGCGGTTGCGCTTGCGCTGATGTTGCGAAAAATGGGCAAAAAAGCGAATATCTTTTCGGTCGACGGAATACCCAACAAGCTTTCGTTTATGCCGACGGATGGGCTTTTTATTGAAAACGAGCCCGAAGATCTTAGCGATTACACGCTTGTAAGCGTTGACGTCGCAGGTCCCAAAATGCTCGGCAAAGCGAATAACAACAAATTCTCGCTTTCGATCGACCACCACAAGGTAAATACCATCGATTGCGAAAAGCTGCTCGTAATGAGCGATAGAATCGCTTGCGGAGAGATTATTTTCCTGCTTATGGATGAGTTGGGAATTAACATCGATTCGGATATCGCCTCTTCCCTTTACGGCGCAATCAGCTCGGACAGCGGCGGATTCCGTTACGATGCCACCAAGCCCGAAACGCATATTATGGCGGCAAGATGCTTGGAAACGGGCATCGATTTTGCAGAAATCAACCGTATGCTTTTCGAATGCAAAACCAAAGAACAGGTAAATCTTATCAAAACCGCCTATAACAACCTTGAGCTTCTTCGCGACGGCAAATTTGCCATCGTCGCGATTCGCCCCGAGGAAGTAATCAAATGCGGTGCAAACGAAATGGATTTTGATTGCATCAATTCTATCCCCCGTGAAATCGGCGGTGTTTTGGCATCTGCCGTAATTCGCCAAAAGGCAGACGGTATTAAGGTTCCGATGCGTTCAAACGTCAATATTGACGTAGCAGAGCTTGCGAAATCCTTCGGCGGCGGCGGACATTACCACGCGGCGGGCTTTACCCTTGGCGGAAGCTTTGACGAAGCCGTTGACACCGTACGCAAGTGCTTTTCGGAGATAGAAATATGAAATCACCGAGCGGAATTATTGTAATCAACAAGCCAACGGGCATCACCTCGCACACCTGCATCGCAAAGCTTCGTTGGCTTTTAAAGGAAAAAAAGATAGGACATTGCGGCACCCTTGACCCCATGGCATCGGGTGTGCTTCCGATAATGGTCGGCTCTGCCGTTAAGGCGAGTGAGTTTTTGGTCGACCACGACAAGCGCTATTTCGCAGGCGTTGAGCTTGGTATGACAAGCGCGACCGAGGATATTCTTGGCGACATTCTCACCCAAGAGATAGGAGTTATGCCCACCTTCGAGGAATTTTCCGAAGCGGCAAAAAGCTTCGAGGGCGAGATTATGCAAACGCCTCCGATGTTTTCGGCATTAAAGGTTGACGGTGTTAAGCTTGTTGACCTTGCGCGCGAGGGTGTGACGGTTGAACGCAACGCAAGAAAGGTAAATATTTATTCCTGTGAACCGATTCAAAAGGACGGCGAATATTTCCTTGACGTGCATTGCTCACGCGGTACATACATCCGTACGCTTTGCGCCGATATCGGCAAAAAGCTTGGTTGCGGCGCTGTTATGAGCTCGCTCAACCGTACCGAAGTCGGCGTTTTTAAGGAGGAAGATGCTATCCGCTTCGACGACCTTAACGATATGACGGTTGAAGAAATTCTTTCCCACCTTATCCCTATCGAAAGAATGTTTATGCATCTGCCCGAGGCAAGATTGGACGATTTTTATGACCGTCTTTACCGCCAGGGTCAAAAGATTCGTCTTTGGAAGCTGAACGGCATCGAGGGAAACGTTGGCAACCTTTACCGCGTTTACGACGAAAACGGATTTTATTCGATCGGCGAAATAACCGAAATCGAAGGAAAAAAATATTTTTATCAGAAAAAGTTATTCAACTAACCTCTTTTAACATTTTTAGACACGTGAATCTGCTATATTAATAGCAGATTCTTTTCTTTTTGGAGTAAATTATGGACTTATCGTCGGTTTTGAAGTCATTTAATAAATGCAAGGCGGTTCTTATCGATACGAGCGAGATAACACCAAACCCGCTTCAACCGCGTCGATTTTTTGACAAAGAAGAGCTTCTTGCCCTTTCAAGCAGTATAAAAAGCTGCGGACTTATTCAGCCAATCGCCGTAAAGCGCTTGGAGGATAGACAAAAGGACGGCGCTAAATACGAAATTATTGCAGGAGAACGCCGTTGGCGAGCTTGCAAAATGGCAGGAATCAAGGAAGCGCCCTGTATTATTTTCGAGACCGACCAAGCAGGGTCTGCGTTAATGGCGCTTGTCGAAAATCTGCAAAGAAGCGACCTTTCCTTTTTCGAGGAAGCGTTGGCGATGCAAACGCTCCTGAAAGTTACCGAAATGCCGCAAGGCGAGCTCGCGCACTCGCTTTCAATCTCTCAATCCACGCTTTCGAACAAGCTTCGGCTTTTACGTCTTTCCGAGCGCGAGCGGCTTATTGCCGTCGAAAACAGCTTTTCCGAACGGCACTGCCGCGCATTGGTACGCATCGATTCCGAGCAGGAGCGTTTACCGATACTGCAATCGATAGTATCTAAAAAATTGACTGCGCCCGAAACAGAAAAGCTTATTGAACAGCATTTAAACGGCAAATCCGCCCCTATGATACCCCCTAAAAAGAAAAATCCTACCTTAAAGGGTAAGATTGGCAATATGAAGCTTCTTTATAACACGCTTAACAAGGCGATTTTAATGCTTAAAACCTCGGGCTACAACGCAAGCTGGGACAAGCAAGAAAGCGACGGCACTTTGGTTGTTACTATAAGTATTAGAAAATAGTTTCGCGAGAGGAAAACTTTTTTAATCCCCCCAAAATTCTTACGAATTTCGGGGACCCCGAAGGCTCTTCCTCTCGCGCACTATGATCAAAATTAATTGTCAAGCAACATAATGTTGAAATCCTTTTTGTTTTATGTTAAAATAAAGTAAAGTGAGGATTGATTATGGATTTTGAATACGTAATTCTTGATTTTATACGAAATAATATGTCTTGCGCTTTTCTTGATTATTCGATGCGGGGAATCTCGTTTCTCGCAAACGTCGGTTGGATTTGGATAGTTTTTGCGATTGCTTTGCTCATCTTCCCGAAAACGCGAAAAATCGGAATCGCCGTCGCTTGCGCGCTGATTTTCAGTCTTATTATCTGCAATATTACGATAAAACCCATTATCGCGCGGGTTCGCCCTTATGACCTGCGCGAGGGTATTGAACTGATTATTGCAAGGCCCACCGATTTTTCCTTCCCGTCGGGACATACCTCGATTTCATTCGCAGGCGCGATTCCGATATTCCTTCAAAACAAAAAGCTTGGCATTCCTGCCCTGATACTCGCAATACTTATTGCATTTTCGCGACTTTACTTATACGTTCATTTCCCCACCGACGTGCTCGGCGGCATTGTCGTCGGCTCGCTTTGCGGTGTTTTGGGATATTTCGTTGCAAAATTCATCTGTAACCGATTTATAAAGCAAAAAGAAGAAGCGTAAAAGCTTCTTCTTTTATTTTTACAGTATTTCCTTAAGCTTATCAATAACTTCTTTTGTATTAAGGATAACCGTATTGTTCGAATTAAATTCCTCAGCCGATTCATTGGTGATTTTCATACTTTGCGCTTGGTAATTTAAATCGCGGTTGTCACACGGCACACGGAAATGGTTGCCCATATCGACCGCACGGGATGCCTCTTCGGCCGTCAGAAGCGTTTCATATCGCTTTTCTCCGTGACGTATGCCGATGTACTTAATCGCATCGGATTTTGCGCCATAGAGCGCACAGACCGACTCTGCAAGCGTATTAAGAGTACACGCAGGTGCTTTTTGAACCACAATATCGCCGGTTTCGGCATTTTGGAATGCATACACAACCAAATCGACCGCTTCATCGAGCGACATAATAAAGCGAGTCATATTCGGATCGGTTACCGTTATGGGCATACCGTTTTGAATCTGCTCGATCCAAAGCGGAATAACACTTCCCCTGCTTCCGATAACGTTGCCGTATCGGGTACAGCACATAACAGTTTTGCTGTCCTTTGAAAGACGCGCCTTTGCGATAACTATCTTTTCCATCATCGCCTTGCTCATACCCATTGCGCTCACAGGATAAGCCGCCTTGTCGGTCGAAAGACAGATAACCTTTGAAACACCGCAAGCGATTGCCGAATCAAGCACGTTTTCGGTACCCAAAACGTTGGTTTTTACCGCTTCCAACGGAAAAAACTCACACGATGGAACCTGCTTAAGCGCCGCCGCGTGAAAGACAAGGTCAACTCCGTTCATTGCAAGGTCAAGCGCTTGACGGTCGCGCACGTCGCCTATATAAAATTTAAGCTTTTTAAAATACTCGGGCATTTTTTCGCGGAACAGTCGTCGCATATCGTTTTGTTTTTTCTCATCGCGTGAAAAAATACGTATTTCGCCGATTTCCGTCGGCAAAAACCGTTTTGCGACCGCATTTCCGAACGAACCGGTGCCGCCGGTTATAAGAAGGGTTTTATTAGTAAACATATCGCTTACCTCCATAGGAGATATTACACTAACGTAACAAAAAAGTCAAGGTTTGACACCTTGACTTTTTATATGCTTGTATTTTCTCGGAGCGATTAATACAAATAGCCCTGACGGTAAAGCAATTCTGCACCGAGAACTGCGCCGCCTGCCGCACCGCGGAGAGTGTTATGGGAAAGGCAAACGAACTTGTAATCGAAAATGGTATCTTCACGAAGTCTGCCGATCGAAATACCCATACCGCCGTAAAGGTCGCGGTCAAGACCGGTTTGAGGACGGTTATCCTCTTCAAAATAGGTAAGGAACTTTTCGGGCGCGAGGGGAAGCTCAAGACGTTGCGCTTCGCCAACGTATTCTGCCCAATCCGCCTTGATTTGTTCGATAGTGGGCTTGTTTTCAAAGCTTACCGAAACAGCCGCAAGGTGTCCGTCGGATGCGGGAACACGAATGCACTGTGCCGAGATAACGGGAGAGGTCGCGTTAACGATTTCACCGTTTTCAACAGTACCCCAAACCTTAAGAGGTTCTTTTTCGCTCTTTTCTTCTTCGCCGCCGATGTAAGGAATTACGTTATCAACCATTTCGGGCCAGGTTTCGAAATTCTTGCCTGCGCCGGAGATCGCTTGGAAGGTGGTTACGTTTACTGCCTTGATGCCGTACTTACGAAGCGGTTCAAGCGCGGGAACGTAGCTTTGGATAGAACAGTTGGGTTTTACCGAGATAAAGCCCTTCTTGGTGCCAAGGCGTTCCTTTTGTGCTTCGATAACTGCGGTGTGAGCAAAGTTGATTTCGGGAATGAGCATAGGCACGTCTTTTGTGCCGCGGTTTGCCGAGTTGTTGGAAACAACGGGGATTTCTGCCTTTGCATACGCTTCTTCAAGCGCCTTGGTAGCATCCTTCGACATATTTACCGCGCAGAATACAAAATCAACGTGGGGTTTAACGCTTTCGATATCCTCGGCGTTAAGCACTACCATATTTGCAATCTTTTCGGAAATGGGGGCATTCATCATCCAGCGACCCTTTACCGCTTCGCCATAGGTCTTACCTGCGGACGAGGGGCTCGCGATAAGCGCGGTGAGGTCGAAATAGGGGTGATTTTCAATAAGTGTAATGAATCTTTGGCCAACCATACCGGTTGCGCCGATGATTCCTGCTCTGATCTTCTTCATAAAATACCTTCTTTTAGGGAATAAATTATATCAAATCTTTGTAAATACCGGGGATGCTTCCTTCAATAACAGTCGCACCCGACATTTTGTTGTAAAAATCAACGGGGCCTGCCGAGCCGATTATTGCATAACCGTATCCTTCATCGCGCATAGCTTCCATACAGCGAAGGAAGAGCGCGCCGCCGATGCCCTTGCCGCGTTGAGTTGCATCAACACCGGTGGGGCCGAAGAAATCCTTATAGGTGCAATCATATCCGGCAAAGCCGAGAATCTTCTTTTCGTTAACGTCATAAGCGATAAAGCAGCTTACGGGGTGACGTGTAAATGCAGCGGAAATTTCGTCTGCCCAACCATCGTGAAAATGTTGGCGCACCCATTCAACAACCTTTGTCTTATTGGGAGTCATAGGGCGAATAATTTTAATACCGTTGTCTTCGAGCTTCTTGTAAAGCGCTGTGGTATCGGGCAATTCGTAAAGTTTAACGAGCATATCGGGCATAACATATTCCTCCGTACGTTTATATGTTAAAGAACTGCTGCCGTTTAAAGCAGCAGTTCTTTTGTTGTGTGCTTATTTGGTTTCGGTCTTTTCTACGTAAGTAAGCTTCATTGTGGTAAACTTCTTCTGGAATGCGTCGATAGCTTCCTTGTTACCTGCAACCTTGGTATCAACGATGTTGAGGGTAAGGCCGGAGGTCTTAGCGAAGTTATTCATAATGGGAAGAAGTGTTTCAAGATTCTTGTTGCCGTCGAGGTTAAGAGTCTTAAGGGTGGTGAGCTTACCGATAGCGTCGATATTGGTGATATCGTTCTTGGAAAGGGTAAGGGCTGTAAGCGAGGTTGCCTTTTCAAGAGCTGCGATATCGGTGATCTTGTTTTCTGCAAGGTCAAGGGTGGTAATTACGGTTTGAACGCCTTCCTTCTTGCTGTCGGTATCTGCAGCCGCGCCCTTTACGTCGGTAATAGCATTCTTGTTAAGGGTAAGGGTGGTGAGCTTTTCACAGTCGGTGAGGTCGGGCACTGCGGTAAGAGCATTGCCGTGAGCATCAACAGAGGTGAGCTTTTTGAGTCCCTTGATAACAAGCTCGGTAAGTTCGCTCTTAATAGCGTCTTCCTTCTTGTCTTCTTCCTTCTTATCGTCTTCGTCTTCCTCTTCTTCATCGAAGTAGAGGTTAAGAGTAGCGAGTTCGGTACAGCCGGAAAGATCAAGCTTGCCGGTAAGAGCGTTGTTGTAAGCGTTGATGGTAGCGAGCTTTACACAACCGTTAAGACCGTTAAGGTCTGCGATTTTGTTATCGTAAACAGAGATGGTGGTGAGTTCATCAAGCTTGCTGAGGTCGCCGAGAGTGGTGATTTCATTTTCGTAAGCATTGATGGAGGTGAGCTTCACGCAATTTGCGAGAGGGCTAAGATCGGTGATCTTGTTCTTGTAAGCATCAAAGGTGGTAAGAGCAGTGAGCTTGCCGAGGTCGCCGAGAGTAGTAATTTCGTTATCGTAAACCGAAAGAACTTCGAGCTTGGTGCAAGCGGAAAGCGCGCTGATATCCTTGATGTCATTATCGTATGCATAGAAATTCTCAAGAGCGGTGCAAGCAGAGAGAGCGCTGATGTCGGTAACGTGGTTATCGGAAACCGCAAGACCGGTAAGAGCGGTGAGCTTCTTGAGTGCGTCGAGCTTTTCGATGCAGTTGCTGTTCATGGTAAGCGATTCAAGCTTGGTCAAATTAGTAACTGCGGAAATATCAACGATAGCATTGCCGGAGATGTTAAGGCTTTCGAGGTTGGTAAGATTTGCAATAGCGCTGATGTCAACAAGACCTGCGTGAGTATGCTTTTCTTCCTCTTCTTCATCCTTGTCTTCTTCGGTGTTGCTGGTTTCGTCCTTAGATTCTTCCTCTTCGGTCACTCTTTCGCCCATTTGAACGAGAGAAAGGTCGGTAAGGTTGGTAAGACCGGAAAGCGAGGTAAGGTCGGTGATTACGGTGTTACCGATATCGAGCTTTTTGAGGTTAGCAAACTTTTCGATGCCGTTGAGGTTGGTAAGACCGGTGTATTCAAGAGACATCTGTTCGAGCTTTTCGAGAGAGGAAAGCTGATCGAGCTTCTTGAGGTCGGTAAGAGCGCCTGCGCTGAGCACGCTTTCAAAAGAAATCGCGCTGCCCATGCCGTACATAGCGTAAAGCTGGGTGTAATAGCAGGATTCCTGCATATTGGAAACTTCAGCAATATCGAAGGTACGGAGAACACGAAGGTTCTTGAACGCAACGATATCTTCAACCTCGGAGATAGGATAGTTAACAAGTACGTATTGATCTTCCTTGGGTTGTTCTTCGCTGTCAGCGATAATGCCGTCGGTAGCTTCCTTGAAGCCGAGCATTACAACGGGAGTTGCATAGGTTTGATAGTTGTTTTGGGCATCGTTGCCGACAGACCAGTAATAAACAAGGGATTCAACCTTGTCCATATCTTCCTGAGTAATGTCGCGAACGCTTTCGTAACCGAGAGCGGTTGCATAAGCCTTTGCGAATTCTTCGTCTTCAAACTGTCTGTAAGGCGAATCGATATCGCCAAGATATTGACAAAGAGTAAGTACGATAGCTGCTACAAGTGCAAGGCAAAGAATCAAACTTACAATAACAGTTTTTCTTTGCTTTGCGATGATTTTGTTGCTCATTTTAAAAATCCTCCGGATTATACGATTAGATTTTAACGATTAGATTCATTGTATCATAATTAATCGCGTTTTGCAATAGTAAATTTCGTTTGTTTGCGTCTTGTCGTGCGTTTATTCGGCATTTTCCGCCTTATAATTAATAAGTTTTACAAAAATATCGCGGTTGCTTTCCCATGCCGATTGCAAACGGCCGTATTTTACCGTTTCGCTATCGGGTGAACGGCGAATACAAATCACCGTGTTGGGCGACAATTCGCTGAATCCTCCGAGCTCCTTTACACCGAGCGACGAAAGATATATACCACAGTCTGCGATGACGCCCTCGGGCATATTGTCCTTGCCGAAAACCGTTTCAAACGATGCGAGAATATCGTTTTCCACGCAAATATCAAACATTTGCTTGTCGAGTATGAATATCATCGAATCGCCTGCGAAAATTTCCTTTTCAAACTCCTTGACCGCCAAAAGGTTTGCCGCAGTTTCATCGAGCGCGGTAATATTGCCTTCCAAAATGATGCTCTTGATTTCGAAAAGCGCTTCATTTTTATCGGCAAACGACTTAAAGGTGGTTTTAAAAGCATCCTCGGCATCGGAATATACGTTATTAAAGCCGGCATACATAACGTCGATATCGTTAACGACCTTATCCTTATCGCGGTACTTTATAAGATTGACAAAGGTCTTGCGGTTGCCGTTCCATTCCTCTACCGTTCTGCCATATCCGATCTGATCGTTTTCGGGTGAGCGGCGCAAGCAAAGAATGGCGGTTGCGGGAATATTTTCTATTCCCGAAAGAGAATACGCATCCAAATCCGAAACGTAAACGCCGAAAATAACGCCGTTTTCATCCTTGACGGTATTTGCAGGCATATCGGCATCGTCGATGATATCCGCTAACGGGGTAAGAAGACCTTCCTTAAGACAGATATCGAAATAATATTTATCGAGCGCATAAATTACCGCATCGCCTGCGCGTATTTCGGTCTGAAAGCGTTGCATAGCTTGGTTGCCTTGGTCGTAATTCACGGTACCGCCCTGACCGTCGGGCACCTTATCGACCGTGATATCGAGAATATCCGCAACAAATTCGCCGTCGCCGTTATAATCATCGGAAAGCTCGCCAAGCGTAGTTTCGATTTGATTTGCCGCCTCGGGCGAGATATACATCGGTCCGACGTGAAGAATGTTTACGTCGGCACTGCTGCTCGAAATAAGCTGACCGATACTGATAATTACGAAAAGAATCATCATTCCGGCAAAAATTATCATCCATTTATGGTGATACCAGGTATTTTCAACCCATTCCGAAAACGACAGTTTTTCGCTTTGTTCTTTATTTTCCATAATTGCCTCCGTGTTTAAAAGCATACGTATTATGATACCACACATTAAGCTTCTTGGCAAGTGGTATGACGTTTTGTGCACACTTTATTTACAATTACTTACATTATATTTCCTTTATCCGACAACCTTTCCCAAGGTTTTTCCGACAGGCTCGCGGATAACGATGTCGGCGCGGTCGTCAAAGGGCGTCGCGTCACGGTTTATAAGCACAATATGCTTGCCGTTAAAGTAATTGATAAGCCCAGCGGCAGGATAGACGGTGAGCGACGTGCCTGCAACGATAAGCAGATCGGCAGAAGCGATTGCCGAAATCGCACCCTCAAGCGTTTTTGCATCCAGCGGCTCCTCGTAAAGCACGACGTCGGGCTTAACAAGTCCTCCGCATTCGCATATCGGCGCTTCCTTGCAGGAATTTACAAATTCCTCATCGAAAAATTTACCGCAACGGATACAATAATTGCGCTTTGTGCTTCCGTGAAGCTCAAAAACGTTTTTGCTTCCTGCCATTTGGTGCAATCCGTCGATATTTTGGGTTATAACCGCCTTTAATTTGCCCATCTCCTCAAGCTTTGCGATTGCGTAATGCGCCGCATTGGGAAGAATATCCTTTGCTATCATCATCTCGCGGTAGAAGGAATAAAACTCGTTGGGATGCCTTTTGAAAAAGCTGTGCGAGAGCATCGTTTCGGGAGGATATTCAAATTTCATACTGTAAATGCCGTCGGCAGAGCGGAAGTCCTTAAGCCCGCTTTCTGTTGATACCCCCGCGCCCCCGAAGAAAACGATATTTTCGGCTTCATCGATATATTGCTTTAATTTATCTATCACAATCAAACACATCCTTTCGTTCTTATTATATATCCTTTGAACCGTTTTTTCAAGCATCGCAAAAAATCCTTGACAAGTTTTTTATGCACGTTTATAATTACAATGTTGCACTGTTAAAATCAGCAGTTAAGGAATTAATTTTATGCACGAATTTTTACACGCGCTTGAGCATTCCGCGATCGATTCGCTCAAGATGCTTCCCTTTTTGGCAATCGCTTTTTTCATACTTGAATATATAGAAGCCAAAATCGAGAAAAAAAGCTCGCACATAATCGAAAAAGCAGGAAAAGCAGGCCCTTTTGCAGGCGCTTTGCTCGGACTTATACCGCAATGCGGTTTTTCGGTAATCGGCTCGAACTTTTATGCCAAACGCATCATAACGCTCGGAACGCTTATTGCAATCTATCTCTCCACCTCTGACGAAGCGTTGCTTGTTATGCTCACCAAGCCCGACAGAATTTTGGATATCCTTTGGGTTATGGGCATAAAGCTTGCCGTTGCACTTGCCGCAGGCTATTTTATCGATTTTATTCTTCGCAAAAAGTCAAAAGCCGAGGAATGCCACCACCGCCACCACCGCGATGACAGCTGTGATGACGAGGAGCTTATCGGCGAGGAGCATTGTTGCTCGCATACCGATTGGAAAGCGATTATCAAATGCACAATAAAGCGCACCGCTTCGGTATTCGCGTTCCTTTTCGCGGCAAATTTCGCGCTCGGATATATTATCGAACTTATCGGCGAAGCAAGATTGCAGGAAATTATGCTTACCGACAGTATATTCCAACCGCTTCTTACCGCGCTTATCGGTCTTATCCCCAACTGCGCGCCCTCGGTCATTCTTGCCGAGCTTTATATCGAAGGCGCAATCTCGCTCGGCTCGGTCATCGCAGGGCTTTGTACGGGCGCAGGCGCAGGTCTTATCGTGTTATTCCGCGTTAACCGCGGTGTTAAATCTAACCTCGGTATTGTCGCATTGCTTTATGCAATCGGCGCAATTTCGGGCATCACCGTTCAAGCGGTTCAGTTTTTGACGTAACCCTTGACAAAATCGTTTTTTGTGATATAATGAATTAACCGTCTAAAGCATTAGCAGAAAACAGGCGATATGATTGATTCATTACGTATTTCATAAAAATCTCGCCTTTATACTATATGCTATGACAAACAATTCCGGCATTGCCGATTAAATGAAAGGAGTTATTTTCGATGAAAATGACTAAGAAAATTCTTGCAGCTCTTTTGGTAGCTTGCTCTCTCTTCGCTCTCGTAGCATGTGGCGGCGACGGCATCGATTACACCAAAGGCACCATTGAAAACAACGTTTACACCAACGAATGGGCAAACATCAAGTTCGAATTAGACAGCACCACTTGGAAAGCAGGCGCTGCTTCCGATTACCAAAGCTTTGAAAACGCTACCACCGATTGCGGTCTTATCGCAGGTGTCGCTACCGAAGGCAGACAGTTGGCTATCGTGTTTGAAAACAATCCCGGCAACAGTCTTGACGCTAATGGCTATCTCGATAACGTAAAAAACGGTATGACCTCTTCCGTTTCGGGCTACACCTTCAGCGAACAGTACAAAAAGACTATCGCAGGCAAGGAATACACCGGTTTTGATGCAAAACTTACCCAAAGCGGCGTTACCGTTTATCAGACGTTCTTTGCGACACAGCACGACGGCAAGTTCATCAGCCTCGTTGTTACCAGTCTTGTCGGCGCTGACGAAATCAACTCCGTACTCGACAAAGTCACCACCGTTAAATAATTATTCAAACGCAAAAAACGGCAGAGAATTTTCTCTGCCGTTTTCATATTTCGGTTTGTGTCGACATAAAATAAGCGCCTGCGTCGACAAGCTTTTTTTCGCTTCCGTCGGGCGTTTTTCCGTCCTGCTTAAGCGACATTACCGCACCGATGACGTTACCCTCGCTTACTATCGGCGAAAGATAGTTCACCTCTCCGCCCTGCTCAGTAACCTTAATCTGTGCCGAATTGTTATCTCTTGAATAGCTTCGCCTTGTGGAAAGCACACCCGAAAGCCCATTTGAAATCGGCTTTTCAACGTAATCCTTTCGCGGCACTCCGGCAACCGCCACAACGCTGTCGCGGTCGCAGATTACAATAGGAATACCGCTCGTTCGGTTTATCGCCTCGGCATATTCCGCCGACACTCGACTCAATTCGCCCACGGGCGAATATTTACGGAACACCACTCCCCCGTCGGTTTCGGTGTATATCTCCAACGGATCGCCCTCGCGTATACGCATCGTCCGTCTTATCTCTTTCGGAATAACCACACGACCAAGGTCGTCGATTCTTCTCACAATACCTGTTGCTTTCATATATAAATTTCTCCTTAATTTACAAATTGCATTGTTAGTGTTTGTCGCTTTCATAAAATTATACCGCGTTGGGTTTACTTTTTCCCAAAGATGTGGTATGGTGAAAGAAAGGTGGTGAGAATATGCTGCTTATGAATTATGATTTTCATGATATCCATGCCGTATTAACTATGTTACGAGCATATCCGAAAAAAACATACAATGAACAAGTTATCCAATCTGTAATTCATATTTTGTCTGAACCGCAAATTGATAATACCCTTGATAACAATATTATTAGAAAAGAATTGCGAACAATAGAAACCATCGATAAAGATTGTTTTTGGTGGGCATATGTTGATAATATATACACGTATGGTTTGAAGGTTATTCACAATGAATTTTGTTATTTCTTCCTCGAAAAAGCATTTCGAAAATTACTTGAATGTTCAGTAACAGAAGATTATAAACAACTTGAAGACCTCGCAGACGCATTACATAATATACCTATCTTTCTTGCAGAAGATTATAAGAATTTCAAAAAAGCGACCAAGATTGAATTTGCAATGTATAATAGAATATATAAAACAAATTTATTTAAAGAATTATCAGATAAAAATCAAGCATAGAAGCGAGGTGAAATTCACCTCGCTGTTGCTTTATACCTATTAACCACACTATGTATTGCCAAACAAAACCTGTCGAAAGGTATCAATGTGGTATGCGAGGGGTCGCCCTCACGAATCCTCATAACTCGACGGATTTCTTTTGGTATAACAACGCCCCCCAAATCGTAAAAACACCGGAGTGAAATCACTCCACTGTTTTTATATCGAAAGGTATTTTATATTTTTGCGAGTATTTCGGCGGCGTTTGTGTCGGGCTTAACCTTGGGCATAATTTCTGCGATATTGCCGTTTTCATCGATGATAAAGGTTGTACGCACGACACCCATCGAAACCTTTCCGCACATCTTCTTTTCCTGCCAAACACCGTAAGCGTTGATTGCCAAAAGCTCGGGGTCGGACAGAAGGATAAACGGAAGATTGAACTTTTCGGCAAACTTTTTGTGGGAGGCAACGCTGTCCTTGCTTATGCCGATAACCTCGACGTTCTTTTCGGTAAAGCCCTTATATGCATCGGCAAACGCACACGCTTGGCGCGTACATCCGGGCGTGTTGTCCTTCGGATAGAAATAAAGCACAACCTTTTTGCCCAAAAAGCTCGAAAGCGAAATTTCGTTTCCGTCCTTATCAAAAAGTGTAAAATCGGGGGCTTTCATTCCAACTTCAATCATTTTTTAACTCCTTTAAAATTCAATAAGTATTGCACGCACAGGCGCGCCGTCGACAGAACCCAAGTTAAGCGGTGCGGCATTAAGAAAATAAACGCCGTCGGAAACACTTGAAAGCCGTATACCCTCAAGCAGCACGACGTTATTCCCGAGAAGCTTCAAATGCACCTGCATCGGCGCGTCGATTGGCCCGACGGTTTGCGATTCGTTGCCGATAAGGTCGATTTTCGCATCGGCGAAAACTTCTGCAGCTTCGGCAGTCACTGTCGCATCGCCCTTTATAAGTATCTTTTTTGCCGCTTCGGGGTTAAGCTTCGTTGCGTTTGCAAGAATTGCTCTCGCATCGTTTGCGGTCACTTCCCCTTTATGGCTTACAACGTAAGCAAGCCCAACGGGTTTGTTAAGATTAATATCTTCAACGGTTGCGCCGTCGTTTATGAAATTGTACGGCGCATCTATATGCGTGCCGTTGTGCGCGCACATCGAAAACGCGGTCAGGTTATAAAGGTCGCCGTTTTTCATCGAGCAAATCACTTGCTTTTCTGGAGCAGGGTCGCCCGAAAAAACCTCACAAGAGAAGACCTCTTGGGAAATATCGTATATTTTCATAAAACCTCCAACCGACTTCCTTTTGGTTATATTATGCGGTTTTAATCGCCGTTTGTCAACAAAAATTCGTCGCGGTGCGATTCGAAAAATTCAAAATATTTACGCACGTTCGTAAGCTCGGTCCATTTTTTAGTCCGCGCAGGGCAGGAATCGAGGTCGTAAATTTTCGCGTCCTTCATTGCAAGAAATATCGGCGAATGGGTTGAAATAATAAACTGACAGTTGAAAAATCTTGCGGAATCCTCGATATATTTCGCAAGCTCGATTTGAAACTGCACCGACAAGCTGTTTTCGGGCTCGTCGATAAGATAAATCGCATTGCTGTCGATATGGTCGGTGAAATATCGCATCGCCGTTTCGCCGTTCGAATTCATATCGATATTACGCGCAAGGCGTTCCTTCACAAACTGCGACTGCGTTTTCGATATCGCATCGTAATGCTCCTTCCAACGGTCATAATCGTCCAATCCGTGAAGCCGCAAAAGCTCGCTGTTACCCGATTGAATACCGCGCTTCATTGTAGTGTATCCTTTAAAAAGCTGTTCGCGGTGCTCATCGATTCCGTTGTTGAGATAACGGATATTCAATACGTAATCAAAAACGTCATCGCTCGAAAGCATTTGATTTATTTCGGGAATTTCGTCGCCGTAAATTTTGCAAGGCGCAATATAACGGTCAAAAAACGCGCTTTTGCTGTATTCCGAATGCCTTATCGCATTTACCTTCTCGGCAATTACGTTAAGAAGGGTAGTTTTGCCCGACCCGTTTCCGCCGTAAAGCAGTGTTATCGGCGCAAAATCGATAAAGCTTAACCTTTTTTGCGGAAATATGCGAAACGGATAAACACCGTTAAAGCAGGTGCGCCGTTCGGCATTTAAAATATTTTCTTCTTTGAATTGATCGGGCAGTTCGATTTGCTTTAAAAATACCATTTTTATCACCTCGTGCCTATTATATCCGATTCGCTGTACAATAAAAAGGACAAAGCAGATTTAAATTTCAAAAAGGCGGCAAAATTATGCCGCCTTTTTTGACACTTAATATTTTAACAGTTCGGATTAATCTTTAACCGCGAGGCTAAATGCGGTGTCGAGATTTTCTTCGGAAACGATAACGATGATGTAGTCAACAACCTTGTCATCACCTTGTGCGTACTGTGCAGTTGCGGAAAGGTTGATTGCGAGTTCGCCGGATTTGCCCAAAAGCACCTTGCCGAATCTTTCGGAAAGGATATCGGAGAACGGAAGCGCAGAATAATCACGGTAGATAAGTGCGCTGGGAAGATCAACGTCGGTACGGGTGGTGTCTTCGATAAGCCAACGTTCCGCGATACCATTGAGGTTGTCATCGGTCTTGATGTCGGTGAAGAAGTTATAATCTCCATCCTTCATATCGACGTACTTGGTGAGCGAGGAAATCTTGGAAGAGCCCGCGCCGTTTGTACCGATATCAAGCGAGAATTTGGGGGTAGCAAGAACGGTATCTTCGGTGATAACGGTCTTGTCGAGTTCACGGTATTTAACGAGGTTACCGCCCATGATGTTGGTGGGGGTCCAAGTAAAGTCGTCAAGAGTCTTGGGTGCAGCATCGGGGAAACGCTTTGCGATAACGTTCATAATTTCAGCGTATGCAAGATATGCGCCGTAATCGGAAAGTGCGCTATCGGTTTCACGATAGATGTTGCCGTATTTTGCGATAGCTTCGCTATCTGCGTTTGCTTCCTTGAATACGGAAAGCAAATCTACAACGGTAGCTCTGGTTTGATTGAGAGCGGTAAGCACCTGAGAATAGATGGTGCTGTTAGTTTCGCCAACAACTCCTTCGGGGAATACCGAAGAATCCAAGGTGGTGGAGTTGGGAACGAGAACGTAAATAAGCTCAACCGCTTGAGAACCTGCTCTGTCGTTATAGTAGCTGGTTACGGTATCGGAAACATATTCACGGATAGCGCTGAGCTCGGAAGCGGTATAAAGATTTACACCACTTGCGTCTTCAACGAACTTATCGAAATAAAGTCTCGAATCAACACCGACCGAAACGCTGTTGCCGTCAAGAAGGGTGTCGGCGGTAGCGTCCTTACGAGCGATGAGTTCTCTTTCGGGAGAAGCGTTTTCTTTATCATCCGCCTTTGCGGTGATACGAAGAAGAGTATCGCGGTTGTGGATATTAACCTCGATAATGTAATAAGTACCGTGTGCCTTGGTGGTAGCAGTTTCAACGCCGCCTTCAACGGAAATGGTTGCGTTTTCTTCGCAAGTACCGTAAATAGCAACAGTGGTGGGTTTGATGTTTACTACGCCGGAAACGGTAGGAACAGCGGTGGTATTTTCGTCAACCGAAATTTCTTCGTCGCTGTTTTCAACGTTGCCGCCTTCGGATTCTTCGAGATTAAACGAAGGATCGTTGTAAAAGTCGGGAACCTCGGTCAAGTCAACACAAGATGCGAGTACTACCGACAGCATCATTACAAGGCCAAGTAAAATTGCAACCTTGCGGGATTTTTTAAAGTTCAAATTCATTGTTTTTGCCTCACTTCTGTTAGTGATTATTATTGTTTCCAAACTGTTATATCTTGCCGTTACGTATTAAGCAACGGCAAGATAATTATTAACTGTAAATTATTCTTCAGCGTCTTTCTTTGCTTCTGCGATAACCTTTTGAGCAACTTCAGCAGGAGCTTCTTCGTATCTTACGAAGTCAAATGTGTAAGTACCTCTGCCCTGAGTCATAGCGCGGAGCTGTACGGCGTAAACGGTCATTTCCGCAGAAGGAATTTCCGCTTCGATAACAGTATAGCCCTTGCGTGTGCTTTCGCTCATACCCATAATTCTGCCGCGGCGCTTACTTACGTCACCCATAATATCGCCCGAGTAGGATGTCGGGATGGTGCACTTAAGATATCCGACAGGTTCGAGAATAACGGGGCTTGCCTTGGGAAGACCTTCCTTAAACGCGAGCTTAGCAGCAAGCTTAAAGGAAATTTCATTGGAGTCAACGGGGTGGTAAGAGCCGTCGAAGAGGTCAGCGGCAAGGTTTGCCATGGGGAAGCCTGCAAGAACGCCCTTGAGCATTGCTTCCTGAAGACCCTTTTCAACTGCGGGATAGAAGTTCTTCGGAACGTTACCGCCTACAACGCTTTGAGTAAAGGTAAGGCCGTCTTCCTGACCGGGACCAAAGGTAATCTTAACGTGACCGTACTGACCAGAGCCGCCGGACTGCTTCTTGTGCTTACCTTCAACCTGAACGGTCTTCTTGATTGCTTCGCGGTATGCAATCTTCGGTTCGATAAGTTCAACGCCTGTGCCGAATCTCGATTTGAGCTTAGCGCAGACAACGTCGAGGTGGATATCGCCCATACCGGAAACGGTCATTTGCTTGGTTTCCGCATTGTTGAAGTAGCGAAGGGTGGGATCTTCTTCGAGAAGCTTGGTAATGCCGGTAGAGATCTTGTCTTCGTCGTTCTTCGAAAGGGGCTTGATAGCCATGGTGTAGTAGGGAGTCGGGAAATCGATCTTTTTGAATTCTTCGCCCGTTGCGCCTGCTACGAGAGTATTGTTAACGTTGGTATTGTTGAGTTTTACCGCATAACCGATATCACCGGTAACAAATTCGTTGCATTCGATTTCCTTCTTACCGATAGCGGTACAAATCTTTGCGAATTTTTCCTGCTGACCGGTAGAAATGTTGTTAAGAACCTGATCCTTTGTCAAGGTACCGTTCATAACCTTAAAGAATACCTTCTTACCGAAGTTATCGGAAAGGGTCTTGAATACGAAGAGCTTTGTTTCGCCGTTTTCGTCTGCATCCTTCATCGCTTCAAGAGGAGATACAAAGGAAGCCGCAGCAGTATCAAGGAAGAAGCGGATACCCGCAAGAGCGGTTGCAGAGCCACAGAATACGGGAGCGATATCGCCGCTGAGAAGACCCGAATTAAGTGCGTGAAGCTTTTCTTCAGAGGTGAAGGGCTCTTCCATAAGGAATTTTTCCATAAGCTCTTCGCTTGTGATCGCCAAGGATTCGTTAAGAGCGAGCTTATATTCTTCGATCTTATCGGTAAAGTTTGCGGGAACGGTGGTTTCAACACGGTTGCCGTTCTTTTCGCAATAGAAAACTTCATCGGTGATGAGGTTGTAAAATCCTACCTGACCGCTGCCTTCGTTGAAGGGGATAAGGAGAGGACATACGGATGCGCCGAACTGTTCACGAAGACCGGCAAATGTGCCTTCAAAGTTGGAGTTTTCATCGTCAACCTTGTTTACAAAGAATGCCTTGGGCTTACCCGCAGAGAATTCCCATGCAAGCTCGGTACCAACCTTGCAGCCGCTCTTTGCGTCTACAACGATAACGGTACTTGCCGCGATGAAAGCAGCCGCCTTCGATTCGCCTGCAAAACCGAACATACCGGGTGCATCAAGAATATTTATCTTCGTGCCGTTCCATTCAAGGCTGGCAAGAGAAGCGGAGATAGAGTATCCTCTTTTAATTTCTTCGGGATCGAAATCACAAACGGTGTTACCTTCCGAGGGCTTACCCAAACGGTCGGTAACCTTTGCAAGGTAAAGCATAGCTTCTGCAAAGGAAGTTTTACCGTCACCGGAGTGACCTACAAGACATATATTTCTGATTTGAGAAGATGTAAATTTCGCCATTGTTATAATTCCTCCGTAAATTATTGATGCATACATTTATATACGGTACACATTATATATCAAAAAGTCAAATTAATCAAGAGGAAATTTTATATTTTTATCGCAAATTGACAAATTTTTCAATTTATTCACTTTCTTAACATCAAAAACGATATCAACCATATCGGAAGAAGCCAAAACAGTTGGAATGCAACCGCGTGAACCGACGTGATTGCTCCTATCGCGCCCGTAACCGAAAGGAACGCGACAGCGGCAAACGACAGCACAACACTGACCACGCTGATGATGATATTGCTTTTGGTAGCGTGACGCGCTTTATCGCAAAGTGAAAACATCTTAAGGAAATTGTGAAGCGTCGAGTTGCAAACGATACCGCTCGTTGCGTTTTCAACCTCTCCCATAACCTCCTCTGGGTCGGTTCCGCGAAGCACCGAAATGGGGCACTTTTTGAACTTGACCTGTGAAGCGATCATTTCGTTGTTGATGTTCGGGTCGAGCGTTTTTACACCAAGACACAAGCCCGCCTTGTACATATCGCGAAGGAGAGAATCGAACAAGGGGTTGAGGGTATATTTAATGTAAAGCTTTGCTGCAAGCTTTTCGTCAACGACGACGTACATAACCGAGCCGCCGTTGCGGTCATAAGAATCGTCACCCTCGTCAACAATCGTTTCGAAACGGTAACGGCGCATATAAGAACGCTTGCCGAGGAAATAGTTGTGACCGTCCATAGCAACGCAAAGTCCGTCGTTTGCGCTTTCGATAACTCTTATCGCGTTGGGGTTTTCGACCTGCTCGCTAAGGGTTGCGGAAAGCACCTTCGAAAGCGGGCCGCCGACGTATTTGAACACCTTCGCCATATCGGTAAGCACTTCATCGATACGGAAGTCGCCGTACATACGGATGTTGGTTATCTTAACAAGACTTGCGGGATATACCTCGGTATCGGCAAAAGAAAGCACCGATGCGGTCGCATATTCTTCGGCTATCGCATTACCGATGAAAGCGGTTGAATGCTTCACGCCGACGCGGTTTGCCGAAACGGTAGGCAAAGTAAACACGAAAAACGCGGTCGCGGGAACGCTCGCCGCGAGCAATACCGAAAATGCGGTATATGCATCGTAAATTTCGCTTCCGAGCACGCTCATTGTGATAAAAAGAGCTGCGCCCGCAAAAAAGATAAGCGGAATTATAAAGTTAAGAACGTCTTCAAACTTGGTGCGCTTTTCGGTTCTTTCAACGAAGCCGTCGATAAAGTGAGCGCGTTTAACGGTATAAATATCGCTGTCTTCAAAAAGATACTTGTAAAATTCGTCAGCCTCTTTCGTGCCGCCGGTCAGCTCGCAAGCGGTATATTTCGGACGCTTCGACGCAACGATTCTGAAGCATCGGTAATCCTTTTTGGCGCACATATAGCCCGAAACCGCCGCGCAGAACGCCGCAAACGCCGCAGGCAGATTATAAAGCTTAAGATCTGCCGCATAGGGGTTTCCGAACAGAGTTACCAACGAATATGCCGCCGCAAAAAAGATTGAAACGACAAGCAGACTGTCGGTATTCAAGCGGAGCTTGAAAATCCCCGATAAGCCGTTGCGGATAGAGCCGAGCATCGCAATTGCGATAAAGAACAAAAGCTGAAGATCGATAAGGATATAAATTATTCCGTATCTTCCCTGCTTTGCAAAATCGCCGTGCATACCGCTGTCCTTGGAAGCAATTTCCAAAAACAGTATTCCGAGCGCAAGGATACCGACGATGATAATGCGGATAAGCGACTTACGCATACGCTTGCGGAAATGCGAAGCGATTTCGGAATTTTGCTCACGCGAGGTATATTTAACGCGGTTTTCACCGTCGCGTCCTTCTTTTTCGGCTCTGCTCTTTTCGCGGTTTCGTTCCGCGATCTTTTTAAGCGTGCCTTCCTCGTCCTCCATCATTTCGAATGCAAGACGAAGGTTTATATCGGTTTCGTCAAGCTCTTCGCCCAAAACCTCAAGCTTATCGTCATCGGCAACGAAACGCACCTGACCTTCGTTTTCGTTTTCGTTGTCAAAATCGATTTCGCGCTTTTCGAGCTTTTCGGTCAGTTGCTCGTAATCGGAGTCAAAGCTTGCAACCTCGGTTTCATTGATATCGTCATCAAAATGAATCGTATCGCCGAGAGGGAACATTTGCTCCTGAGTATATTCCTGCTTTTCGGGAATGGGTTCATCGGAAAAGCGCGTGGATTTAATTCCCACGGGCGGCTTTTTCTCGAGATCCGAAAGCGTGCGTGTGCGCGCGTCGTTAATCATTTCATAAAGCTTGTCGACACGCTCGCTTTTGGCGGGTTGTTTTTCTTCGGCAAGATAACCCAAAAGCTCGGAATTTTCATTTTGCTCAGCAAGCTTCATTCTTAATTTTTGGGTATCGCTTAAAGATTTATTTTCTTTTCTGGTGCTGTACCGATCTATAAGCTCGGCTGTTTCGGCATTAATGCGTTTGGTTACCTTTGTGCGCTTTTGGGGAGGTGTTTCCGAATCTGCAACAAGCGTCTTTTCCAATTCTGGTTTGCGTTCGGCAGTCCCTGCGTTCATATCGGAGTGGTTTTTTTCCTCCGCTTGACGAAGCAACTCGAGTATATCCAAATTTTGTTTGCCGTTCTTGGAGCTTGGCATTTTATTCACCTGCTTTTTAGGTAATTATTTGGAATTTCGTTGTTTTGCGGCTTCAAACATAACTATTGCGCCGGCATTGGACACGTTAAGCGAATTTACGGTGCCGTACATCGGGATACCTGCAATAAAATCGCTTTCCTTTTTGAGTATATCGGATACTCCTTCGCCCTCACTTCCGAGAATGAGCGCGCAGGCTCCTTTGAAATCCTGTTCGTAATAAGGTCTTCCGCCTGCCTCGACCGCCCAAATCCAAACGCCGCATTCTTTAAGCGTTTTCACCGCGCTTGCAAGGTTGGACACTCTTGCGATGGGCATTGCAAAAACGGCGCCTGCGCTTGATTTGGCAACCGTTCCGTTAACGCCGACGGCGCGTCTTTTCGGAATGATAACGCCGTTGACGCCCGCACAGTTGGCACTGCGGATAAGCGCGCCGAGGTTGTGAGGATCGTTTATCGAATCGCAAATAAGGAAAAACGGCTTTTCTCCCTTTTTATCGGCGATTGCCAAAAGCTCTTCCACCGTTAAATAATCGGTTTCCGCCGCAACGGCAATAACACCCTGATGAACCAAACCGTCGGCAAGCTTATCAAGCTTACGTTGGTCGGTTTCAACCAACGGGATGCGGTTTTCCGACGCACGCGCACGAATCGCGCCGAGCACACCTTCGGATTGCTCGTTGCGAATATATATGCGGTCAACCGTTCTGCCGCTGCGAAGCAGCTCCATAACGGCGTTACGTCCGACGAAAAGGCCTTCCTGCGGTTGTTCGTCATTAAATTTTTTCGTGAATTTTTTGTTATCTTTCATCAGGCGTTTCCTTATTTATATAATCTTAAGTATTATATCACAATTATTATCGGGTGTCAATCGAATTGACGATTTCGTTTTAAAGAATTTGCATACCGTTTTGTCGGCTTTATATGTCATTCTCAACAAAGGCTAATCCCTTTCACCAAGCGACAAAAAACGCCGTGCAATAGCGTAGTGCCCTTAAGGACACTACGCAGCTATGATCGCCTACGGCGAGTTTATAGTTATGATTGGCTACGCCAAGTTATGATGTGCCTATGGCACAGCTTGAAGTAACAAGGCGATCACATCATAACGTTTGCGGAGCGAACTCATAACGGTGAGCGTAAGCGAACCTCATAACTCATAACCGAAAATAGCTTCTGCGGTCACAGAAGCAGTGCTTGTCAAGCAAAAAGGACGAGGAATTCTAACAATTCTTCGTCCTTCTCCTGTCGGTAGGTAACATATTCTGTTTGATTTGCGGCTGTCCTTTAGAGCACGTCTCGATCGCACAGCGTTTTTACGTTTATACTTAAAGCGTTATGTGGTCGATAATATAGTTAAGATACTTCTTATAAGCTTGTTTATCGGCAACTATGCGCTTCATTTCATAGAGCTTGTTGGGGGGGATGCGTTCTTCCTCCTCGAGCTTAAGCTTGCCCTTCATAAGCTTATCAACGGTAAGCGCATCGAAAATATCCATCGATACGATATTGTTACCGCGCAGACACATAACCTGCTTCATCTGTCCTGCAATAAGGTTTTCGACAGCCGCACAGCCCATTTGAGTCGCAAGCACACGGTCGCGAAGCGTGGGTGCGCCGCCGCGTTGAATGTGAGCAAGACGTGCAAAACGGCTTTCGATACCGCTTCTTGCTTCGATCATAGCGCTTAATTCTTCACCGTACTCCTTGCCCATGCCTTCACAGGTGATGATAATGAAATTACGCTTGCCGCCCTTTCGTGCCGCAACCATTTTTTCGATAACGTGGTCAAAATCGGTGGGGATTTCACGGATTACCGCAGTAACCGCACCAAGTGCGATCGAGGTTTGAAGCGCGATATCGCCTGCTTCTCTGCCCATAACCTCAACTACGGTACAGCGCGAATGGCTTTCACTCGTATCGCGGAGCTTATCGACAAGGTCGACAACGGTGTTCATCGCAGTATCGAAGCCGATGGTAGCTTCGGTCGATGCGATATCGTTATCAATGGTAGCAGGGATACCGATGCAGGGCACACCGTCGTTGGTAAGCTCAACAGCGCCGCGGAAGGTGCCGTCGCCGCCAATGGTAACGATGCCGTCGATACCGTGCTTTTTGCAGTTTTCAACCGCCTTTGCTCTGCCCTCTTTGGTGCGGAAATCGTTGCTTCTTGCAGAATAAAGCATCGTTCCGCCGCGGTTTATAATAAAAGAAACGTCACGTTCGTGAAGCGGCTTAATATTATCCTCGATAAGGCCTTGGTATCCGTTATAAATACCCATAACCTCGATACCTTTATACAAGGCAAGACGCGTTACCGCACGAACCGCCGCGTTCATACCCGGAGCGTCGCCGCCGCTGGTAAGTACGCCTATTCTCTTTATTTCCTTCATTACATTCGCCTCCAAAAACGAGAGTTTTTTACTAAAATTTAGGATAGCACAAAAAACATTCAATGTCAATCGGTTCTATACAAAATTCCTTGTGAATACATTTGTAACAAAAACCGCAAGGAGGACACACTTATGACCGATATGGGAATATACAGTGACATAGCGAACCGCACGGGCGGTGACATTTACATTGGGGTCGTCGGACCCGTAAGAACGGGAAAATCGACTCTTATCAAGAGGTTTACCGAAAACCTTATTTTACCTAACATCGAAACCGAGTCTGCACGGGAAAGAGCAAAGGACGAAATGCCGCAATCGGCATCGGGAAAGACGGTTATGACCACCGAGCCGAAATTCATCCCCGAATCGGCGGTCAGCATTCCGCTTGACGAAGAAACCGAATGCCGAGTCAAGCTTATCGACTGTGTCGGATACATCGTACCCGGCGCAATGGGTCTTATCGAGGACGGTCATCCGAGAATGGTTATGACGCCTTGGTCGGAATCGCCGCTTCCCTTCGAAGCCGCCGCAGAAACGGGAACGCGAAAGGTTATCGAGGAGCATTCGACCGTCGGTATTGTTGTTACGACCGACGGCACTGTCGGTGAATTGCCGAGAGAGGCATACGAGGAAGCCGAGGCTCGTGTCGTTTCGGAATTAAAGGCGTTGCGCAAGCCGTTCGTTGTGGTTTTGAACTGCGCGCACCCGAACGCACAGTCATCGACAGCTTTGGCAAACAAGCTCGAAGAGGAATACGACGTGCCCGTTATCCCGATAAACTGCTTAAATATGGACGATTCGGACATCAAGGACATCCTTCGCGGCTTGCTTTATGAATTTCCCGTACGCGAGGTTGCTTTTTCGCTTCCGAGCTGGATCGACGTGCTTGACGAAAACGATGAGCTGAGAGCCAATTTGTTTTCCGCGGTTACCGAAACGGTAAACGGCTTAAGACGTGTCGGTGAAATACGCGATGCGGCGGAAGCATTTGCCCAAGGCGGCGATATGACGGCAAAGCTCGACCGTCTTGACCTCGGCAAAGGAAGCGCGGCAATCGACGTTCGCATCCCCGACAGAATCTTTTACGGCATACTCGGTGAAAAGAGCGGATTTGAAATCGAAAACGAACGCGCGTTGCTTACCATTATGACCGAGCTTGCCGAAGTTAAAAAGAAATACGACAAGGTCGCAGGCGCTATCGACGATGCTATGAACGACGGTTACGGTATCGTTATGCCCTCGATTGACGACCTTACGCTTGAAGAGCCCGAAATCGTAAAGCAGCCGGGCGGTTACGGCGTGAAATTAAAGGCAAGCGCGCCCTCTATCCACATGATGAAGGCCGACATCGAAACCGAGGTAAATCCGATTGTCGGAACCGAAAGCCAATCGGAGGAGCTTGTGAGCTTCCTTTTAAAGGAGTTCGAGGAAGACCCGAAAAGCATTTGGGAATCGAATATGTTCGGCAAAACACTCCACGAGCTTGTAAGCGAGGGGCTTAACAGCAAGCTCGCCCATATGCCCGACGATGCACGGGCAAAGATTGCGGGTACGATTCAGCGCATCATCAACGAGGGCAGCGGCGGTTTGATATGCATACTGCTTTGATACCCGTCATATCCTGCTTTTCCGAGCTTAAAAACAAAGAGGTAATCAATCTTTGCGACGGCAGTCTGCTCGGCTGCATCGGCGACCTCGAAGTAAACACCTGCACGGGCGAAATAACCGCGCTAATCATCCCCGGCAACGGGTTGCTCGCTTCGCTTTCGACCAAAAACCGAACGGTTATTCCTTGGCGTGACATCGAACGCATCGGCAAGGATACGATTCTCGTCAGATATGAAATAAATACGAAATAAACGAAAAAGGACTTGCACAAGTCCTTTTTTGTTGCTTTATTATTTTAAATTTTCCTTCAGCATACTTGCATACGCTTGAGCAAAAAGCAAAACTGCGTTTTCGGCCTCCTCGACAGTGTTACCGCAAGAGCCCACCTCCAAAAGAACACTGCCCTTTGTGAGCGCTTGGTTAAATGCAGCGGTGCGCAGATTTATCGGTCTTGCGAGGGTTGGATAGTAATCGTTCATTTTTTGTTGAAGATGCGTTGCAAAGGTTAAATTATCGCGCCAATCGGGATGAGCCGAGCCGCCCTCGTCGGTGCCGACCACAAGCATAAGCTGAGCGCATTTTTTGCCGTTAAGCGTTGTCAGCGGTTTAATGTTGTTGCCGTCCGAATCGAAAACCGAATCGCGGTGAAGGTCGATAACGAACCGAACTGTGGGATATTTCGAAAGGGCGGCTTTTATCCCCTCGCGCGAGTAATTATAGGATTTGTTGAAATCGGTAAGGTCGTACATCGTTGTATCGTGAACCGTTCCTATCCCCAACGAATTAAGCTTTTCGCACAGCACCTCTCCGATGTGAACCACTGTTTTTTCGACCTCCTGCGAGCGAAATGTTTCGTCGGGCGAATAAAAATCGTATCCGCTTTCAAGATAGCTTTCGCTTCCGTGAGTATGTACGATAAGCACCAACGGCGAATCGTTTATTTCGGTGTTTATCGGGAAAGGTCTTGTCAGAAAGGAATTAAGGTTCACCGAGTACTTAGTGCGGTTGATTATATTAAGCATCGGCGTTTCGGTCGCATCATACCAAGCAAGATTGCTCGGAGTTACCGATAGGTCGTATTCCCCCTGTTCGGGTATGGGGATGGGCTCCTCGGGTTCGAATTCTCCCTCGTTTTCATCGGGGACAGACGTTTCGTTTGACGTTTCAAAGCTTCCTCCGCCAAGCGGATATTGCGGAATTGCCCCTCCCATCGCCTCGTTTCCGTTTAATACGTCGCGCACCGTTTCGCTATCCATTTTCGGCAGTGCGTTTACAATATACGGTATCGCCGTAAATACTCCGACAAGCATCAGCGCCGACAGCACCAAGCAGCCCCATTTAAGAAGCGCTTGTCTTTGGTTAAGTGTCAATCTTCTTTTCATTTTATCACTTCCTCGTGTAATTATATTCACAAGGGACAAGCTTTATGACAAAAAGCCGTTAATTTCCGAAACGGACATATTGTGAACCGCCATATTTATCACCGTTGCGATAAGCTTCGCCGAGTTTTTTGCGATAACGTCATTTTCCTTCGGCGTTACGAACATACCTTTTCGGTCGGTCGAAAACACCTTTTCGATAATTTGGTTAAGCGCTTCGTTTTCCTCCCCTATCGCCTCCTCGAGCAGGTCACAAGCAAGCGTTGCGGCGTCGACAACGGTTGGGATTCCAATCGATATCACGGCAACACCAAGCGTATCTCTGCTCAATTCAACGCGTCTGTTGTCAACTCCCGAGCCGGGTGAAATGCCGGTGTTTGAAAGCTGAACCGTGGTTGCAAGACGGGCAAGACGGCGCGACGCGAGAGAATCGATAATAATTACGCAATCGGGGTTGACTTTTTGCACCACGCCCGATATAATATCCCTGCTTTCAATTCCCGTCTGTCCCAAAACGCCGGGGCTTATTGCGGCGAGGTTGCCAAAGCCTGCGTCGTTATAAAGCGTTTTGTCGATAAATTCGATGTGGCGTGTGACGAGTAATTTTTTCACGGCTTTGGGCCCGACCGAATCGGGCGTTATCGATTCGTTTCCCAATCCGACAACAAGAAAGCTTTTGCAATTATCGGGAAACAACCCCTTCATCTCATCGGCTATCAGCGTTGCGGCGGCAACAAACTCGTCGCTTCCCTTTTTGTGAAGCTCACCGACGTCGAAGGTGATATATCTCCCTGCGGGCTTGCCCGAAAGAAGCGCACCTTCTCCATCCTTTATATCGGCATAGGTTACGGTAATTTCACCGACGGTTACTTCATTTACGCTTATGCCCGAGTCTTTTCCGTGCAATTCATGCACCTCAAGGGCGAGATCCGTACGCTTTTCGAACATAAAATACTCCCAAACAACAACTTTTTTATAGATTTTTCCCTAAAAGAAAATTTTTATAACTTTTTTTGCATAACCTATTGCAAAACCGAAATTTTTATGTTATAGTTGAATGGTTCCAAAATTCGAATGGAGGTATAGAGAGTACATGCCTAACATTAAATCTGCAAAAAAGCGTGTTAAGGTTACCGAAACAAAGACGCTTCAGAACAAGATGTTCAAGTCCGCAATGAAGACTTCTGTTAAGAAGTACAAGGCAGCAATTGCTGAAGGTAATAAAGAGCTTGCTGAAAAGACTTATCTTGAAGCTGTCGGCATGGTTGACAGAGCTGTTTCTAAGGGCATTATCCACAAGAACAATGCCGCTCGTAAGAAGAGCCAGTACACCAAACTCCTCAACGGTATTGCCTAAGTAATAGTTTAAGGCGGCGGATGATCGCCGTCGCCTTAAATAATCACGCGGGTGTAGTTCAATGGTAGAATCCCAGCCTTCCAAGCTGGTCGCGCGGGTCCGATTCCCGTCACCCGCTCCATTTTACGATCACACAGAGAGAGGAAACCCCTCGGCTCGGTTAATTAAATGTGCCTTTAGCTCAGCCGGATAGAGCAACTGCCTTCTAAGCAGTAGGTCGGGGGTTCGAGTCCCTCAAGGCACGCCATATGGTGGCTGTAGCTCAGCTGGTTAGAGTACCAGGTTGTGGCCCTGGGGGTCGCCGGTTCGAACCCGGTCAGCCACCCCAAAAAAGAAAGACACAATGTTCATTGTGTCTTTCTTTTTGTGTTTGTGTCCGTAAGGACACAACATCGTTTGACCGTAGGGTCAACATCATTTTTCGCAAAGCGAAAACATCATTCAGCTTGCGGACACAAAACGATGTTGCACTTCGTGCAAATGTATCACCGAATTATATTCCTGCTTTCGAAAGTGCTTTTTCTTTTTGCCCCTTCCCTCTCACTTCATCTTGACACTCAACACAAAAATTGTTATAATATAAAAAAACAAAAAGGGTGTATTTTATGAAGAAGATCATAGCGCTTTTTATGTGCGCGCTAATACTCGTTTCCCTTGCATCTTGTAACAACATTACCCAAGAGGTTTTTGAAAAGGACGGATTTTCAATAACCCTGACCTCGGAGTTTCTTGAAAAGGAATACGAAAATTATTTTGTAAGCTACGATTCAAAAAACATTTTGGTCGCGGTTATCAAGGAACCCTTTTCGGCGCTTGAAGGTCTTGAAGATTACACTCTCGGCCGTTATGCAGACCTTATGAAGCTCAACTGCACCAAGGATACCATCACCCCCTCCGACGTTACCGAAACGGACGGAGTTACCTATTTTGAATACAGCTTTTTCAACAAGGAAGGCACTTCGTATAAATACCTCACCGCAATGTACAAGGGCGACGACGCTTTTTGGACCGTACAGTTCGCAACCCCCCTCTCGGAATATGAAGGCTTCAAAATCCAAATCCTTGAATTTGCAAAGAGTGTAGACGTAACAAAATAAAAGCGTTTCATTATTTGAACCCGTAAATATCCATAACGATAAACGGACGGCTTTCGCTGTCCGTTCTTTTTTGTATAAGAAACCGCCGAGGAATTCTCGGCGGTGTTGTTCATCTATCATTACTTCAAAACAACGTATGTGGCAGGCATTTCAAGAGGATGCCATGCGGTGCTCAAAAATTGTCTTTCGATAAGAATGGTTGCGGGAATGCAAACGGCATTAACAAACTTATCCATAGAGGCAATTCCTGCCACCTGACTCTGCAAATGCTTTGGCGTATGTGCACTTAAAATTTGTGCGGCGGTTTTATCCATTTCTCGAACAATCGATACAAGTTCGGCGGATATAAATTCCTTTGCAATATTGATAATGGTTAGATATTGTTCCAAAGAGTAAACAGGAACGGTGGCTTTGTAAGTTTCGTTCTCCTTGATAACATATCCTTTTTTTATCATTTCTGCAATTGCTTCAAGATCATATTCGCTGAAAGAAGCATGGTTCTCGCGACAGATGTCACAGAAAATATTGATATAACGTTCTTTTCCGTAAAAATCGTGATGATCGCCCTTTCCCTTGCGGTCTTTCCAATAGTCAAAAAAGTATAAACTGTTTCCGTGTTTATCATCCACACCGCAATAAGAGAATATATGTTTCTCGTTTAACTTCTCCACACACCAAAGATAAGCAGATTCGCCCCATCCTGTTTTAGGTGCATCTATGGTATCACTGCAATCCACCACGCAGATCATTCTAAAAAGAATGGTAGCAAGCTGCCATCGCAATGTGTTATCCGAAAAATCGTGACCTACAAAGTTAAGATTTTTATATTCATTTAACTTGTCGCTAATAAAAGTCGTCATTTTATCAGCAATCTGTTCATGATTTTTTGCAACAGCACGTTCAATTTCGTCGGCACACTCGGATGTTATAATAATCACATTTGCTTTGTAGTGTTTTCCTTCTCTAATTATGATTTGTTTGTCTTCAAGTTCTTTAATTTCATCGTCAAGATACGGAAGCGGGATACCTGTTTCGAGGCTGATTTGCTGAACTGTAAGCGCATCGTTATAGCAAGCGCTAACGATATTCTGTCTTATTTTACTCTGCATAAACTCCCAAAATTGGTTAGGGCCATGACCGCTATACATCGGGATTAATGTTTTCGGATTATAGCTTAATTCGCCAAGATTTCTTTCCATATTCATTCCTTCTTTCAATATTTTTCTCGATTTAAAAAGCAGATATTTCACCGTATTTTCCGTAACGGAGAGCGCAGATGAAATTTCCGAGCAAGAACGTCCGTCGACATAGTACATAATCGTTGCTTTACGGTGTTTTTCCGACAGCAAAGTCAATTCGCGACGCAAAAGATATATATCATTGTTTTCGTCTTCAATGAAAGCATCTTCCGTTGGAATTTCGGTTGTCAATTCGCTTGCAGTATTTTTTAGTTTCTTCCTGTACCATTGCTTATAGACGTTTCCTGCAACGCCCCACATAAAAGAGTAAAACGCCCTGTCATCACGGATGTTTTCCGCCGATTTCAACAGCTCGCACAAAATATCCTGCGATAAATCCTCGGCTTCTTCCCGTGTGGGTGTTTTCGCCATACAGTACGAAAAAATCGTTTTCGATACCTCTGCAATCTTATCGTGAAGTTCTTTTCTGTTCATCTGCTCACCTCCTTGTGTGTTTTTAGAAGCTTCTGCCCTTATAGTGAAAGAAAAATGATTTGGTTAACGTTTTTTCTGAAAATATAATAACATATTTTTTCGTTTTGTCCACAAAAAATACCGAGAGTGGCGAAACGGCTACTCTCGGCTGTATTTTATTAAATGTAATAAAGCAAATCGCCGTAGGTTGGGAACGGCCAATAGGAGCGCTCGGTGAGGGTTTCGGCTTCATCGGCGGCACGGCGGAGCTCGTCCATAATGGGAAGCACCTCGTCACGGCAGAAGAATCCGCATTTTTCACTGCTTAAATTACGCTGAGCGTACTCGGCATTGGCGCGAAGACGCGTAAGCGACGCCGACATTTCATCCGAAAGCTCGACAAGGCGCTTGAGTGTGCTTGTCGTGTGGTGAGGAATGGGAGCGCTTGCGCTCTTTAACTCGTTAACCGTCTTCGCAAGCTTGAGAATATACGAGCCGACCGCAGGGAGAATATCTCTGCCTGCCATATCGCACATTGTAAGCGCTTCGATAGCGATTATCTTGCAATAGGATTCAAGAAGAATATCGTGACGGGAGCGCAATTCCTTTTCGGTATAAACGCGGTGACGGGTAAACAGCGCGATATTTTCCTCGTTTACGAAATGAGGCAAAGCATCGGCGGTTGTCGGAAGGTTCAAAAGTCCGCGGCGCGCCGCTTCGTTCTTCCATTCGTTTGAATATCCGTCGCCGTTGAATATAATGCGCTTGTGTTCTTTAATCGTGCGGCGTATAAGCTTATTAAGCGCGGTTTTAAAATCGTCCGCACGCTCAAGCTCATCGGCAAACTGCATCAAGCTTTCTGCAACTATTGTATTTATAACCACGTTCGGCTCTGCAACCGACATCGCCGAGCCGGGCATACGAAATTCAAACTTATTACCGGTAAATGCAAACGGGCTTGTACGGTTACGGTCGGTGGTGTCCTTCGGGAAGGTGGGAAGAACGTGAACGCCGATTTCCATTTGCAGCTTTTCGGTGCCGTAATAGGGCTTGCCCTCGTCAATAGCCTCAAGTATTGCGGTAAGCTCATCGCCCAAGAACATCGAAACGATTGCGGGAGGCGCTTCGTTCGCACCAAGACGGTGGTCGTTGCCTGCGGTTGCGACCGAGATTCTCAAAAGGTCCTGATGCTCGTCGACCGCCTTGATAACCGCGCAAAGGAAAAGCAAGAACTGTGCATTTTCATAAGGGTTTTTGCCGGGAGCAAGAAGATTTGCGCCCTTGTCGGTTGCGAGCGACCAGTTATCGTGTTTACCGCTGCCGTTGATGCCTTCAAAGGGCTTTTCCTGAAGAATGCAAACCAAACCGTGACGCTCGGCAACCTTCTTCATGGTTTCCATCGTAAGCTGATTGTGGTCGGTCGCCGCATTCGCGGTGCCGTAAATAGGCGCAAGCTCGTGCTGACAGGGTGCGGCTTCGTTATGCTTGGTTTTCGAAAGAACGCCAAGCTTCCAAAGCTCCTCGTCAAGCTCCTTCATAAATGCCGAAATTCTCGGCTTGATAGCGCCGAAATAGTGGTCTTCAAGCTCTTGTCCCTTGGGAGGCTTTGCGCCGAAAAGCGTTCTGCCGCAAACGACAAGGTCTTCTCTTTTATTAAAAAGCGCTTTATCAACAAGGAAATATTCCTGTTCGGGACCGCAGTTGGGGTTAACGTGAGTCGCATCGGTGCCAAACAGCTTTAAAATACGCATTGCTTGTTCGTTCAACGCTTCGGTAGAACGCAAAAGCGGTGTTTTTTTATCAAGCGCTTCGCCGCCGTAGGAGCAGAAAACGCTGGGGATACAAAGCGAGCCATCCTTTACAAACGCGTAAGAGGTGGGGTCCCACGCGGTATAGCCGCGCGCTTCGAAGGTTGCGCGAAGTCCGCCCGAGGGGAAGCTCGAAGCATCGGGTTCGCCCTTGATGAGCTCTTTACCCGAAAAGGACATAATAACCTTACCGTCGGAAGTCGGTGTAACAAAGCTGTCGTGCTTTTCGGCAGTGATACCCGTCATGGGTTGGAACCAGTGGGTATAGTGGGTTGCGCCCTTTTCGATAGCCCAATTTTTCATTGCCTCGGCAACGACGTTTGCCACGGTAATATCAAGGTCATCGCCGCGCTGTATCGTATGCTTTAAGGATTTATAAACGTCTTCGGGAAGGCGTTCCTTCATAACCTCGCGGTTAAAGACCATAGAACCGAAAATTTCGGGTACGTTATTCATCGCGTTGTCCTCCGTAGGAGAAAATCTTCGGGACAAAATATCCCATTTTTATACATCATAATCGATAAGGGCTTAAATGTCAAGAAAAACACGAACAATAGCGGTATTTTCAAAAAAATTTTAACTTTTTTCAAAAAGCCGCAAACCTTTTCACCCTCTTTTGTGACTATATAGGTGAGGAGCAAAATCGAAGCACGGTAGAATCATATCAACCAACAGTATATTGACATACATACAAATAAGAATTATAATAAAAACAAATTAATAACACGGAGGAAATGATGAAATCGAGGTTCACAAGGTATTTTGGCTTTAACGTCGCAAGAAAAATCTATCTTGCCTGCCTTGCGCTTATTGCAATAGGTATGGCAATCGGTTACCTTTATTGGTGGTATTATGCGTCGCCGTTTGTTGTCATCGGCGTTATCGGATTCTTTATTTGCTACGGGATTCAGGTTTCCGACAAAGACGTAGACGAGCATATTCAAAAAACCGTCGAGGATTTCAAAAAAAGCATCGACGGCAGACCGATAGGTAAGGGCGTGACCGACGTGCGCAACTTTTCGGTTTTCCAAGGATTTTTGCGCGAGGACGGCGAAACACGCTTTAAATCGGGTGCCGACGGAAAGCTCAGAACGAGCAAATATTACGTCACCGCAGTCAATGCCGAGGGAAAGGATATTTCGGTCTTTACCGCGCATTACGACCTCTTTTCCGAAGAAGCTCCCAACGATGCTTTCATTACCACAAAAGGCGCAGACAGCATTGAATTTTCCAAAGAAATTATCGAATTTCCCGGCAACAGCAGAAAATGCACCCTTAAGGTTATGCGCAACGGCGTTGAGGATGAACTGACCTTTTTCCTTCCCAACGACGCTTTTGCGGACAAATTGATTTCCAAGCTTTTATAACAGAACAATGCGAGAATTCAAAAAGCAGGTGGTTTGCCCCCCTGCTTTTTGAATTTATTATGCGATTTGTTATTAACCGTTTAGCTTTTGATGCATTGCCTTTACTTCGTCGGCAAATTTGCGGATAGAATAATTATCGTAAGGCGAAATGCCGATGCTGAATGTATCGCGCATAGCGGTCGACAGATCGTTGGGTATACCCTTTTCGCCAAGCAACGCGCCCATAAACGAGCCGACGGTTGCGCCGTTGCAGTCGGTATCGCATCCGCATTCTATTGCAAAAGCGACCGCTTCGCGGAAATCGTTTTTATATCTCATTATTGCGGCGATACAGAACGTCGCGTTGTTGATTGTATGAACCCAGTTATATGTGTTGTCAAGCAAGGTTTTTATAAGCTCGTCGCGCGGCATATCGCTTTCGGCAAGGCTTCTTGCTCTGACCGCTTCTTCGTAAAAGCGACTCTTTTTGGGGATTACCGCAAGCGCGGTTTCAAAGCATTTATCGACGTCTTTTTCGGTAAATGCGGCAGAAATAAGCGCAGCAAAGAACATTTCGCCGTAAATTCCGTTTTTAACGTGAGTGAAAAACGCATCGGTATGCGCGAGCTTTGAAGCAAGCTTCGGCATACCTGCCGCAACGTAAGCAAACGCATCGCACCGTATCTGCGCGCCTATCCATTCGCGGTAGGGATTAAGATAACTGCTTACCTTTTCTCTGCGCATAACGTCAACTGCGTTTTCGGGCTTGGTCCAATGAGTACACTCGTCAAGATTTATAAAGTTAAGATAGCTTTGCGTTTCAGCAGTGAAAACGTAACGGTAAGGCAGAGTGCGTATCCAATGCTCAGCAACGTCCCAGGAATCGATTTCAATACCCTTTTTGCCGAGAAGAAGATAATTTACAACCGTAAAACGGGTATCGTCGTCAAGCGGCATACCGCACAAATTCTCGTCAGACGACGGATGCTTACTGCGGTTCTCACCCGAAACGGTAGGCACAAAATACGAAATAGGATATTTTCCTGCCTCCTTGTACCATTTAATTACGTTTGCGGATGCCCAGCCCTCGACAGGTTGACCGAACGCGCATCCGATGCAACGTCCAAGCCAAGCGCCGCGGAAATAATCGGCATCGATTTCCGAATATTTATCGTTCGGAAGCTTATCTATATCGCTTTCGGCATATATTTCGTCAAGCTCACTCGGCTCGATATAAGGATAACCGTTTTTTGTCGGCAAAGCGCAAAGCTTGGCATAAACGTCCATAAGCTTTGACTTTTCGTTATTGCACGCATTGATTTCTCCAAGCCAATAATCAATGTCGATTTCCTTTCCCTCTTCCTTTAGCTGATAAAGCTCAACCTTTAAAAGCTCTCTTAATTCACATTCGCCTGCCATAACTTACCTCCGTTGTTTGATGCTTTCATAATAACATATTGATTCCCTAAATTCAATAAGATTTTGATTTTTTGTGCATATAAAACCGTTTGACCGCCAACAATAGAAATACAAACTATTTTTTCGGAGGTAAAACAAATGTCACCCAAAGAGCTTCTTTACGTTGAAGACGCGCTTTCCCACACGCAACAGATCAAAACCGTATGCACCGATTTTTCGAATCGACTCGGCGATACCGAGTTGTCCAACTTCGTTTCGCAGATAGCGCAAAAGCAACAAAAGGTTTTTGACAGCATTTACAATTTGCTTTAAGGAGGATAATATGCAGGATAAGGTTATTATGGACAACATTCTGACGAGTGTTAAAAATGCGTGCGATATTTTTATGCACGGCACAATCGAGGCTTCTACCCCCAACGTAAACAACGCGTTCAAGCAGGCGCTTAACGAAACCCTTTGCATCCAAAACGAAATCTATGCCAAAATGTCGCAAAAGGGTTGGTATCCTTCGACTCAGGCACCCCAACAGCAAATTCAACAAACAAAGCAAAAATACGCCAATTCTTAAAACAAAGACCGCCGAAAGAGGCGGTCTTTTTGCATTTTAAAGCTTAGTGAAATCCGAATATTCAAACGGCAATCTGTCGGCGTAGATATGCGAAACGTCGGAATGGGTGAACACCTGCGGAGTGGTGAAGCCGTTTGAATGGTTGTGGAATTTTATCGTTGTTACTCCTGTATGAGTTAACGAAAACGTCGACCAGAAAAGCACGGGCGGTATATCGAGCAAATGAGCAAGCCAAGTCGTACCGAAGCCGTAATGGCAGAACACCGCAACGCGTTCCTCGTTCGGATTGATAATGCGGTAATGCATACCCTCGTGCTTATAGCCCAGAGATTCCATAAAAGCATCCGATTCACGTCCGATTCGTTCAAAGCCCTCTTTTGCGTTGCAATGGGTAAACGGGAAGGTTTCGTACCATTTATCACCAAGCGCAACACCCTCCTCACGGAAACGGTAAGGATTCATACCGAAGGACCAGCAATAACGTCCGCCGTCCTCGGGATTATGGAACATAAAATCTTTACCTGCGAGATTTTCGCTCGTCCAATCGAGAATAACCGCTTCCTTGCCCAAAAGCTCACAGGTGGGTCGAGCCGTTTCCTGCGCTCTGCCGTTGGGAGAAGAATAAATTCTGTCAAGCCCGTTAACCGCAAAACGCTTTCCGAGCGCTTCCGCCTGACGTTTTCCTTTGGGTGTAAGAGTATCGGGATCATAAATCGGATCGCCGTGACGAATTACAAATAAAATCATAACTTCTCCTTTTTGATAAAATATACCTCCAAGTTCCGAGAATTCGGATAAGACGCGAAGCGTCGCAACAAATTCTGTGCGAACGAACGGAACTCACATACGTCGAAATCCCGTAATTACAACGTATATGATTTGTTTGGAGTCCCCGAAAATTCTTGGATTTTTGGGGGATGTTTATTTGCTTTCAACTATATAAAAATAAGAGCTTGTGGGCGAATTGATTATGCGGAATTTCGCACAGCAATACCTTTTGCGGTCGAGAGTTGAAAGCATTTCGTTTATTAACTCGCCTTCGATTTCGCCTTCCTCGTGTCCGGGATATACCGCAATAAGCAGTATCGCATCTCTGTCCAAAAGCTCGATTGCCTTTTGAATCGCAACCATTGTCGTTTCTCTTTTGGTTGTAATGCTTTTGTCACCGCCCGGCAGGTAGCCGAGATTGAACATTCCCGCCTTTATCCTTCCGTCGATATATTTATCGGAATTGTGGTGCGAATCGCAAATTAAAGTATAATTCTGCGGCGCGTTGTTTTCGACAAGACGCTTTTTCGTGCTTTCCAATGCCGCAGGTTGAATATCGAAAGCGTAAACACGGCCGCTTTCCCCAACGGCTTTCGAAAAGAAAAGCGTATCGTATCCGTTGCCCATTGTGAAATCGGCAACGGTGTCGCCCTCTTTGATATGCTTTAATATAAAGCTTTTCTCGGTTTCTAAAATATCGAGCATAAATTACTCCGAAAATTCAAAATAAGGGAGGTCGGCGACCTCCCTCTTTTTTTAGGTTTATTTATTGATGTAAACGCGTTCGCCGGTTTTGCCGCTCTTATAAATAGCGCAAACCATTTCCATAGTTTCGTATGCGCTTTCAACGGGGATAAACATATCCTCGCCCGATTCAAGGCATTCGTAGAAGTTGTTGATTTGCTTGCAGTGGTTTACGCCCCAATAGGATTTAACGTTGCCGTAGCCGAAATCTTCATCGGGTTGAACTGCATGGAATTCTCTGCCGTCGTAAAGCTTAACGTCAGCTCTGTCGGCAAGGAGGGTTGCAACACCGTTTTCGCAGTGGAATTCAATGAATACCTCTGCGTCATAGGTGTAGTAGTTGATAGCGTGGAAGTTTGCGAGCATACCGTTATCGAAACGGATAACGCCTTCTGCGGTATCTTCAACGTCGATCTTAGCGTGACCGCGGTTTGCGATGGTTGCATAAACCGATTCAATGGGACGGTCGATAATATAGCGCATCATATCGAGAGTATGGATTGCTTGGTCGATAATAACGCCGCCGCCTTCTTTATCCCAAGTGCCCTTCCAGTCGCTGCTTCCGTAATAAGCGTCGGAACGGTCCCAAGTAACGTAGCACTTAGCGGATTTGATAGCGCCGAGAGTGCCGTCAGCGAGTAATTGCTTAGCAAGAACGGTACCTGCATTATAGCGGTTTTGGAAGATACAGCCGAGAACAACGCCGTTTTCGTTTGCGGTGTCGATCATAGCGCGCGCGTCTTCGATATTAATGGACATAGGCTTTTCGGTAAGCACGTGTTTGCCGCGCTTGTTGCATTCCATAGAAACAACGGGGTGCAAATAGTGAGGCAAGCAGATATGAACTACGTCGATTTCTTCTTTTTCGAGCATTTCGATATAGTCGTAATATGCCTTTACGCCAAATTCTTCGGCTTTAGCGTCTGCTCTGTCCTTCTTAACGTCGCAAACAGCAACAAGCTCTGCGTTGGGGCATCTTACGATACTAACTGCGTGCATGGGAAAGATATTGCCGCAACCAATGACGGCCGCCTTAAACTTTTTCATAATAAACCTCTGAATTCATAAGTGATACCAATGGAATTATACCACAAATATCAAGAATTTCAATACTTTTTAAATATTTGTGTCAATTATTTTCTGCGGAAAACGCTATTTATTTTTTTGAAATAATCGGCGTCTATCCCGTCTATCGTTTCATTCGTCGTGCGGAAGCACCACTTGCCGCTGTCGTCACCGGGAACGTTCATTCTTGCGTCGCTTCCGAATCCGCACATATCCTGAAAAGGAATGATCGCAAGTCGCGCGTGCGAACGCCAAACCGCTTCGATTATCTTCTTGCAGGCAGGCGCATCGTAACCGCCCTTACCCCAATCGCCGTGGTCAAAGCCGCAATAATCAAGCGCAAAGGCGCGTTCCTCCTCACTTGCCTCCCAAAGCCAGCCGAGAAGAGTGTTGTTATCGTGCGTGCCTGTGTAGGCAATGCAATTTTCGGGATAGTTGTGCGGCAGATGAGTTGAATCGTCATTCGGCACGAAACCGAATTGAATTATCCTCATACCGGGGAAACCGCTTTTTTCGAGAAGCTTTACAACGTCGTCACCGAAAACGCCCAAATCCTCGGCAATTATCGGAACGTCGCCCAACGCCTCCTTAACCGCGCGGAAGAGCGACATACCCGGTCCCTTCTTCCAAACGCCGTCGCGCGCGGTTTTCGCATCGCCATCGATAGCCCAATAGGATGCAAACGCGCGGAAATGGTCGATACGAAGCATATCGTAAAGCTCGAACTGACGTCTGACGCGCTTTACCCACCAAGAATAGCCCTGCTCTTTATGGTACTTCCAATTATATAAAGGATTGCCCCAAAGCTGACCGTCCTCCGAAAAATAATCGGGCGGACAGCCTGCGACCATACAAGGCTTATAGGTTATCTTATCAACGTCGAAAAGGCTGGGATTTGCCCAAACGTCGGCGCTGTCACGCGAAACGTATATCGGCATATCGCCGATAATGCTTATTCCGAGCGCGTTAATTTGATTTTTGGTTTTTTGCCATTGAGTGTCAAAAAGATACTGAACAAAGCCGTGATATCTTATTTCGTCGCCAAGCTCTCCAATGCATTGCAAAGCTTCGTCATAGCTTCTTCCCTTTTCCCATTCCCAAAACTTTTTGTTTTGGTTTTCCTTTTTCATTGAACGGAAAAGGCAATGCGGTAAAAGCTCGTTTTCATTTATAAAAGCATCGACGGTTCTTTTCGTTTCCTCGTCAAGTCGCGAAAAAGCCAATCTTAAAAGCTCCTCGCGCTTTTCACGCGCAAACTCGTAATTTGCGATATAAGGACTGCCCGAATATTCGTTGGAAACGGCTTCTTCCTTCGTCACAAATCCGTCGTTCACCATCATATCGGGCGAAATATAAAGCTCGTTACCCGCAAAAGCGCTGTCCGAGCCATAGGGGGAATTTGCATAATCAAGCGGAGTGAAGGGGAGCACCTGCCAATAGGAAAAGCCCATTTCGGATATTTTCTTTGCAAAATCGACGCATTCCTTACCAAACGTGCCCACGCCGTAACGCGAGGGTATCGCAGAAATGCTCATCAGCACACCGCTGCTTCTTTTTTCAGACAATACATTCACCTTCTCTTCGGAAAGTTGTTTTTTACAGTATACACCCAAATATTAAAATTCGCAATAGTTTGTCACAAAGAAAAAGGAGCCGTTTTTCAACAGCTCCTTATTAATATTTACGCTTTTTTCTTGCCGGTAACGGTGTTGAGAAGATAGGTGATAAGCATTACAAGACCGATTACTACGAAAATACCGAGCATACCGAGACCCATATACTTAATGTTTCTCAAAAATCCGTCGTTGCCGAAGCCGTTATATTCAAGCTCAACGTCCAAAGCGGTGGGCTGAATAGCGGAAACGATAATATCTGCCGCCGATTCGGGAATTACCTGTGCCGTAGCCGCATCATAAACGAGATTGGAGTTGTTGACCTTGAAAAGCGCAAGATACTGTTCGGTGGTAAGGTCATACTTTTCGGTCCAATCAACGTCTTTTCCGTCAACCACTGTCGTACCGTTGATAACCATTGCGTTGGTTTCATCGGGAACAAGAATTATCGAAGTAACGTAGAAATTATCAAAGCCTTCAAGCTTTCCGATTTCATAAGAAATGTCTGCTAAGGTGCTTGCGGCAGAAACGTTAAATGCAAGTGTGCAGGAAACAAGGATAACGGTAAGAAGAACAAGAACAAATTTTTTCATTGATTTTACTCTCCTTTCCCTATTAACCGAAGAAGTTAAGAATCATACCGCCTGCGATAACGGAAGCGATCTGACCCGAAACGTTAACACCGGTTGCCTGCATAAGCAAGAAGTTTTGAGGATCTTCCTTAAGCGCCATTTTGTGAACGACACGGCCTGCCATGGGGAATGCTGAAATACCTGCCGCACCGATCATGGGGTTCATCTTGGTCTTCAAGAAGATGTTCAGGAACTTTGCAAAGAGAACGCCGCCCGCGGTGTCGACGATGAACGCAACAAGACCCAAGCCCATAATAAGGAGGGTTGCGGGAGAAAGGAACTGTTCTGCCTGCATCTGACAAGCGATGGTGATACCGAGGAAGATGGTAACGAGATTTGCAAGAACCTTTTGTGCGGTTTCGGAAAGCGATGCCAAAACGCCGCATTCACGGATAAGGTTACCGAACATAAGGAAGCCGATAAGAGCAACCGAATCGGGTGCGATAAGACCTGCGATAACGGTAAGGATTATCGGAAAAAGAATCTTGGTGGTTTGAGAAACCTCACGTTGAACGTAAGGCATTCTTATCATACGTTCCTTCTTGGTGGTGAGGAGCTTGATAACGGGGGGCTGAATAATGGGAACGAGCGCCATATATGAATATGCCGCAACCATTATTGCGCCGATGTAATTAGAATCGAGCGCCTGAGCAACAACGATCGAGGTAGGACCGTCTGCCGCACCGATAATAGCGATAGAAGCCGCGTCCTTATCTACAAAGAAGATAGACGCCATTGAAAGTGTAAAGAAGATACCGAACTGAGCCGCCGCACCGAAAAGCATAAGCTTGGGGTTGGAGAGCAGAGGACCGAAGTCGATCATGGCACCGATACCGATGAAGAGTATCAAGGGGAACAGTTCGTTAGCGATACCTGCATTGTAAAGCGTGGTAAGAGGGCCGTGCTCGCCAACTGCGCCCGAAAGCGGAAGGTTAACGAGAATCGCGCCGAAGCCGATGGGGAGAAGAAGTGTGGGTTCCATATCCTTCTTGATAGCAAGATAGATAAGAATACCGCCGATGAGCCACATTACGCACATCTTCCAATCGAGCTCGATCACGTTGCCGAATACTTCGAGAAGTGCATTCATTTTGATTTTTCCTTTCTTTAGGGAAATTTAAACATACACAAGGATTTTATCATACAATTATCCGCAAATCAATATTTTTTTGATTTTTTTGTTTTCGCGTTTTCCCTTTATTTTCAACACAAAACAGGCTTTATTTCTTTTCTTTACCGTTTCTTTGCCGAAAAAAGCAAAGCAGACGGAGTTGACCCGTCTGCCTTACACTTTTAAAAGGAGAAATCACGAAACTATCTTCGCACCCACGGTGCAAAATTGTAATCCTTTATCTTTGCTATCGTTTTATACGATGTTGAAAGATCGCTTGCATGGACCGTATAGTCGCCACCGGTTGCGGCGCATACCCAGCCGTCCTTGACCTCGAATTCAAATTCCTTCAAGCTACCGCAATTTTCAAACGCGTGCTTTCCGATATAGGTAACGCTTGCGGGTATGAACATCGATTCAAGCGAGATACAACCCTCAAATGCCGATTCACCAATAGTTTTTACCGTATTGGGAATAACAACCGTCTTCAACGACGATGCACCGTAAAGCATATTCTTCGGTATTTCGGTAAGGTTCTTTGAAAGCTTTATGCTTTGAAGATTTGTGCAATAGTGAAAAGCACCCTCTCCGATGGTTTTCACGGTATCGGGCACGGTGACCGAGGTAAGCGATGCAAAGCTGAAGGCATAGCTTCCTATCGAGGTGACACCCGAGGGAATAACGACGTCCTTTATCTCGACACCGTTAAGAAACAGTCGCTTGCCGGGCAGAGAATCTGCACTCGCAACAGAAACCTGTGCCCATTTTGTGAGGTCGGTAATATAAACGTCAAGAGTCTTGCAATCTGCAAACGCATCGACTCCGATTTTCTTAACGGTCGACGGAATGCTTACGCTTTCGATGGTTTTCACTCCGCAAAAGGCATACGCCGATATCTCGGACGCTCCGTTGGAAACGTTTACTCTTGTAACCAAAGAGCCGTCGGGAGCATAAAGGCTTTGCGAAATATATGCAGGGTTAGCATATTCGTTACCAAACGAAACAGTGCACCATTTGCCTATGTCTTTGACAGTAACCTTGCTAACGGTAGAGTATCTGAAGGCGTTACTGCCGATTGATTTAAGCGTAGAGGGCAGAGTTATTTCCTTCATATCGTCGCAGGAATTGAACGCACCCTCACCGATGGTTTTTAAGCCCTCGGGCAGTGTTATCGAAACGATCGCGGTGTTATTGAACGCGCTGTCGCCGATGCTTATAAGCTCGCTTCCCTCTTCAAAAATAACCTCTCTAAGGAAAAAGCAATGCAAAAACGCATGACTACCAATCGTTTTAACGGTTTTGGGAATCACGACTCTTTCGATATTGCGGTTTCCGCCAAATGCATCCTGAGCAATCTCAACAACCGGCTTTCCCATAAAGGTGCTCGGGATAACGACCACGCTGCCGTTAAAACCCTTTCCCGAAACCTTATATCCGCCGTTTGTCATACTGAACGTCAACGTTCCGTCCTCGATGTCGCTTGCGCTTTCGATCGCACCGCAAGAGCAAACGCCGTTGACGTATTTATGCTGAGTTATATTCACGCTTTGAAGCTGCTTGTCACCGCAAGAGCAAACACGCTCGACCACACCCGTACTTTGACAGGTCGCGGCAGTAACCGTTTTCCATTCCCCGTAAACGTGAACGTGGGGTTCGTTGTTGCTTGCTTCGTTCCCCGAAGATTTTGTGCTGATCGTAACAATTTTTTTGTTATAGTCATATAGCGCGTTAATTCCCGCGGCATCAAAAAATTGTTTTAATGTAACATTGTCGACTATTAATTCCTTCTTGTCGGCAGAGAATTTTCTTGTTCCTCCCAACGGCGGACTAATAAGATTAACGTCATTTTCTTCGGCGATTAATTTGCATTCTTTTACATTCAACGCAAACCGCATTTCGAGAAATTCTATTTTTGCAACATAGTCACTTTCCCATTCAAATTCGGCTCCAAGCACCTCCATAATCTCAACGAACGGCAAAAGCGTATAATTGCCATCATCGCTTTTCATAACTACATGAGTGCTGTCGGTAATATCATTTCCGTTTACAATGAGCGTGCATTTATAATCATTTGTATCTCTGCCGATACTGATAATCTTATCTTTGAAATTTATATCAAAGTAAGAAATTCTGAACACAAAACCCATTTCGGAGAAAAACGCAGCAGCATTGACATCGTCAATCAATATTTCTTTTTCAAGAGAAACAAAACCGAGAGGTGAATCGCTGTATGCCGTAAAGTGATTTCTGCCGTCACCTCCGACATAGTCGGTCAATTCTCCTTTTTTTACGTCTAAAAGATACGGTTTAATCGAACCGTACGTCATTATGGCAGTGCTGTCTGTTTTCCATTCAAACGATATTCCCAACGCTTCCATTATAGCGACAAAAGGCAACTCAGCACGGTCGTCATAGATTTTCACGCCGCTTCCTTTGGTAATGTCGATACCGTTTACTATAAGGGTGCCATCGCTCTCCTCGGACGCTTCCGTCGTCACGTCGGAAACTATCAATTTTCCGTCGTACGCACTATCGACAAGTTTATAAAGATACTCATTACCGTTTTCGTCGGTAAACGATATTCCGTTTTCGGCAAGTATATCGCCAAACTCAATATCCGCAAGAAGCGGCTTATCGGCGGAAATGCTTTTTGCTTCAAAAAGAATGTTTTCAAGTGTTACGGTATCGATATTGTCTTCCAACGAATATATTTTAAAATCGTATATCGTTGTCTTGGGTGTAATGAGCACGCTCATTACGTTGTATTCAACGCTCGATTCAAACCTTACGCAGTTTTGGTATTTGCCGAGATCCTCGTATTCGACAAATTCAGCCGCGAAAAGGTCATCGATATAATTTTTCTCGTCTTGTTCAACTTGATTTTCGCCCGATGCCTCCAACGAGGGGTCCGATGCCTCCGACGAGGTGTCCGATGCCTCCGACGAGGTGTCGGAATCCTCACTTCCGCCCACGCCCGTTGTTAAAAACAGCACGGCAACGGCAATGCAAACGATAACGCAAACAATAACTATCCAGAATGCGGGTTTTTTGTATTTCATTGTATTTTTCACTCTTTCTTTCACTCCGGTCTCGCCGAAAGCTACGGGACAAGCGGTAATACGTCGGTGCGCGACTGCACATTCGAGCAGCGCAAGGGCGTACGCTTTACGCGAATCGGCGTCAAGACCGTCAACGACCTTCTCGTCGCAGGCATATTCGATATCGCGGCAAAGAAGGATATAAGCCAACCATACGAAGGGATTGAACCAATGCACCGAAAGAATGAAAAACGCAAAGGGCTTTATAAGATAGTCGCGGCGTTTAAAATGCGCTCTTTCATGCGCAATAACACATTCTTCGGTTCTTTGGCTTAATCCGAAAGGGATATAAATACGCGGACGGAAAAGTCCGAAAATAAACGGAGAATCCACGCCCTCGCCTTTGCGTACCTTGTCGCCGCAAGGGAACGACATTGCAACGCGTTTTTTGAGGAGAATATAGCTTACGACCGAATATTCAAGCATCAAAAAGAATCCGATTGCCCATACCGCAAACGCAATTGTGGCAAAATTGCTCGAAACCTTTTTTGAATGCTCCGTTTTTTCCGATTGAACGATATTGCCGTTAACTGCAACGTCGGTTTTGCCGACATCTTCGGTATTTTGGTCGCCGATAACGGTATCCTGAACCGAAGCCGATATATTTTCATCGGTCACGGGCGCAGAAGCATTTTCCTCGATAATCGGGGCAGAAACGGCTTCGTCGGTTACGGGGGAAGATACTTCTTCGTCGGTTACGGGCGAAGAAACGGTTTCATCGACAATCGGCGCGGAAAATTCCTCGTCGGTTACGGGCGATGACACGGCTTCATCGGTTACAGGCGCCGAAACAGTTGAATCGATACCATTTTCTTCAAAAGAAGGAAGCGATTCTTCAACATATTCCGAAACCTCGCCGATGCCTTCGTTCGGGATTAAAAGCTCGAGCTGTTGATTGGGAACGAGCGATATATTGCTTTCAAGCGTAACGGGAACAAGCAATCTTACCGCAACCAAGCCCCAAAGACAGCAGACAAGCCACTTCGGCATACTTTTTGCGAAAATTGCGCGCACGGCTACAATAGCTCCGATAAGCCAACAAGCCGCCAAGCTCAAATTGAATATTTCAAGAAAAAAGTTTGCCATGTCATTTATCTCCGTGTTGAATTATGCTTTGGATCAGGCTCAGCTCATCCTCGGTAAGATTTTGGTGTCTTGCAAACGCCGCAACGAATGCAGGTAACGAGCCCTCGAACCGCTTTTCAAAAAATTCATCGAAATCGGCAAGCTGCACGTCATCCTTGGAAACGAGCGAGCGAACGGCAGTATGGTCATGAACCAAAACTCCCCTTTCGGCAAGACGCTTTATTACGGTATAGGTGGTAGTGCGCGACCATTCAAGCTTTTCCTTGCATATACGCACAAGCTCCTTTGACGCAATCGGTTCATTCTCCCAAAGGATAAGACAAAATCTGTATTCGCTTTCGAAAATCTTCGGAACGTTTGCCATAATATTTCTCCAAAACTAAATAGTCTAATGCATTTGACGAGTATAGTCTATCACATTAGATTGGGTTTGTCAATAGCTTTTCGGAAAAATAGTCTAACGCATTCGATTATTTTTGCTTCCCATAGGTTAAGACGGATTTTTTGCCGTTTTGTCACATATTTTTTTAAAAAAATCGGGACCCCTTAAAAGAGATCCCGACTTTTTAAATATGCATATCATTCTGCCGAAACGTGATCTCTCGCAAGAATCGGATGTCCGAGCTCTTCGTCCATTTCCCAATTCATACCGTCCAAAAGACCGTCAAGCGTTTTGGTGTCAGTCAGCTTGGATTTTCTGACGGCTTTGCCGATAACGCTTTTTTCGACCGTTGTATCGAGATAAAAGCAATTGTCACACAAATCGACGAGATAGTCATGAGTACCTTCGTTGCCGATTATCGCACCGTGATTGCCCGAAGCGGTCACCTGCCCTAAATTGAGTGCGCCGTCAAGACGAAAATCACCCAAGCCGTCGACCGAGCAAAGCACAACACTGCCCACAATGCCTCCTGCAAAACGGTCGCGCTCATCGGTCTGACCATGCTCATCGGTCTGACCGTATTCTTCATATACTACGTTTCCGACGTTAAGCACGTCCATTACCCACAGCGAGCTTTGTCCTTCCCAAACGGAACCGATTATACCGCCCGCTGTCTCTCTGCTTACGATTTTTCCGTAGTTAGCGCAGGAAGCCAATACCGAAGCTCCCGAATCGATCGAGCTGTGTCCGAGTATACCGCCGCCATAACATTTCGCCGTCACGTTTCCTTTGTTTACGCAGCATCTTATAACGCTTCCGCCCTGATTGCATGCAATACCTGCGGCATCGGTTCCGTTGATCGTTCCATAGTTATTGCACCCGAAAATTTCTCCGCCTTTTATTCGGTTTGCGATGCCTGCGGAGCTTCCGTTTTCCGAGGATATGCTGCCGTAATTACCGCTCCAAATAACTTTAGAGTCTGTCGCATCAAATACAATGCCCGCGGCAAATGCGCTTGTAACGTCGGCATAATTAATGCAACCGATGATCTCCGAGTCAACGGCGAAAGCAGCGATGCCCGCCGCATAAATGAAAGACTTTTCGTTTTCGCCGTCAAGCTTTCCCTTGCCGAGCTTAATATTTGATATTTGTGCGCCCTCGATATTTGCGAACAAGCCTATTGTTTTTTTGTCGTCGGAGCAATAAATACCGCTTATTTCCTTTATTTCGGTCTTGTAAGAGTAAATAGCTCCGACCTTCTCCGCGCTACCGCCGATGAATTGCCCCTTGAACGGAATCGTCGTTCCGATCGGCTCCCATACGTTTTCGGGAGGGTTGTTTTCCCAATCGTCGATATCGTCGGTGGGATTCAATTCGATATCGTTACGCAACAAAACAACGTCGCCGTCAAAATCAATTCCCTTTTCATTAACAAGGCTTGCAAAATTATAAAGCTGCTCTATATTGTCGATACAATATATTTTCGACTCGGCATTTCTGTTGAATACCTCGGCAAAATAATCGGATATTTTTAGCTCTTCAGGGTCTGATTCAACCGAAGCGTCATCGCTTTCCGCGCCACCGCCTTCGTCTTCGCTATCAACTGCCGAGTCCTTCGATTCGGCGCTCTGCTCTGCGACGCTTTCATCGCCGCTTTCGATATCTACCGTTTCGTTGCATCCTACAAGGAAAGTGAAAATAAATACGAATACAATTGATAATGCCAATATTTTTTTCATTGGAACAACCTCCTTTTTTGGTTTCATCTGTTAAGACGAAAAAATTATACGTTTTGTCACATATTTTTTAAAAAAATATATAACACAACGAAAACACCGAAAGTCCTGCGGCATAACCGAAAAATGTTTACAAAAGCATCAAGCGGTGTTATACTATATAAAGATACAGTAAGGAGGTATTTTATTTTGCTTAAGGATATATTAACTCCCCAAAAGGCGTTGTTTTTACCCAACGCTCACACCGAGCTTCGCGGTCAGCTTTCGCGCTCACGCGGAGCAACCATTGTTTCGGGCAACCTTACGGGCAATGCCCGACAGGATATTTCGGGCATTTCGGCAAGGGTTTACAAAAACGGCACCTATGGCTTTGCCTCGATGGCGGAATATTCGACCGATGCGGTTAAAGAGGTGCTTCGCGCCGCGAACGAAAACGCCGAATTTATGGATAAAAACGTAAACAAGGGCAGACCTATGCTCCCTCAATTAAGCAACGGCAAACAGTTTTTGGTAAACGGCATCAACGATACCGAGCAAAAGGCTTACGTTGATTTCGCAAGAAGCATCGATGCTTATATTTCCGAAAAATACAAGAATTTAACAAGCCGAACCGTAGCCGCGCGTGAGGATTCGACAGAAAAGCTTCTTTGCGTTTCCAACGGATTCGATGCGCACACCTGCTTACAGCGCTCGTATATATACGTCTTTCTTAACGCGGAAACGTCAAACGGTGTTCCCGTTGAGCTTTTCAAGGCGCTTGGCGGTGAGGGCGGATTCGAAACGAATTTCAAAAATCCCGAATCACTTTATGCCGAAATCGATGCGCTTTACGAGCGTCTTATGCAAAAGCGCGAGGGCGTTTATGCCGATGCGGGCGAAAAGACGGTTGTTTTGGGCGGTATGATGACGGGTATGCTCGCGCATGAGGCGGTCGGACACACCGTTGAAGCCGACCTTGTGCTTGGCGGAAGCGTTGCAGGTCCCAATCTCCATAAGCAGGTTGCAAGTGAAATCGTTAATCTTACCGACTTCGCGCACACCGCGTTTGGCGAAAAAGCGCCGCTTCCCGTTTACGTTGATGACGAGGGCGTTGAGGCGAAGGATGCGAAGATAATCGAAAACGGAATACTTGTCGGATATATGAACAACCGCGAATCTGCACAGCGCTTCGGTATGGAGCCCTGCGGAAACGCAAGAGCGTGGGGCTTCTCGGACGAGCCGCTTATCCGTATGCGTAACACCGCAGTGCTTCCCGGCAAGGACAAGCTTGAGGATATTATCGCAAGCGTTGACGACGGTTATTATCTTATCGATTCGAGCAACGGTCAAGCGGACACAACGGGTGAATTTATGTTTGGTGTTTCGATGGGCTATGAAATAAAGAACGGCAAGCTCGGACGCGCGCTTCTCGATACGACGATTTCGGGCGTTGCCTTTAATATGCTCAAAACCGTCGATATGGTGTCCGACGAGGTCGTTTGGTCAAGCTCGGGCTTTTGCGGCAAAAAGCAACCTATGCCTGTCGGTATGGGCGGTCCCGCATTGCGCTGTAAGGTTATGATCGGAGGTCGCTGATTATGGAAAAGTACAGAATTATTGCATCACGCATTATCGATAAGGTCAAGGAAAAGGGCGCCGATATGGCGCATTGCTCTGTGCGCGAAAGCGAAATGCGCGAATTTAACATCGACGGAAACGAATTTTCGCTTTTCCGCACTCTTTTCAACCGCTACGTCGGTATTACCGTTTTTATCGGCGGTAAAAAGGGCTCGGTTGCGATAAACCGTTTTGACGATGAATCGGTCGATGAAGCTATCGACAACTGCATCGCCGCCGCAAACAGCGCAACGCCCGATTCGGCTTGGGAGCTTGCAAGCGGCAACGGCGAAAGACGTTTCTCACGCGGGGCGCTGATACCCGACACCGAAAAGCTTTTCTTCCGCACGAAGGAGCTTGCCGAGGATATCAAAAACCGCCATCCCAAAATTATTCTTGAGCAAATGATAACCAAGCACGTTTGCTCGAAGGGTGTTTATATGAGCACAACGGGCAACTGTTATGAAAGCGAAAGCGGAAAATACGTTGCCGAGCTTATGTATTCGGCGCACGAGGGTGAAAAATCGACATCGTTCTTCGGAAGCGACGTTACGGTTACCGACCTCGACAAGCCTTTTATCGATTGCGCGTTTATCGAGCGCGAGCTTACCGACATTGAAAACCAAATAGAATCGGCGTCTACCGAGGGCAAATTCACCGGCACGGTAGTTTTCACCCCCGGTTGCTTGGTAGGCACGGTTTTCGGAAATATTTGCGGAGGCTTTGCTTCCGACGGCGTGCTTTTGGACGGCACCTCGCTTTGGAAGGATAAGTTAGGACAAAAGGTCGCCGACGAAAGAATTACCGTTTCATTTAATCCGAGCGACGAGCGAATCGTCAACGGCGAGCTGTTCACGGGCGAGGGTTATTTGTCCGAGGACTATGATTTTATCAAGGACGGTGTTCTGAACAGCTTTATGCTTTCGCAATACGTTGCAAACAAGACGGGAAACAAGCGTGCAAAGAACAGCTCGTTTGCAATGGTTATCAAAAACGGCGAAACACCGCTTGAAGACATCATAAAGAGCATTGACAAGGGCATTATCATCGGTCGCTTTTCGGGCGGTCAACCCGGCACGAACGGAGAATTTTCGGGCGTTGCGAAAAACGGATTCTTTATTGAAAACGGCAAGCTCGGCCGTGCGATAAGCGAAACGATGATTAGCGGAAACCTTGCTTCTATGCTTAACAACCTCGTCGCAATAAGCAAGGAAACGCTTGTCGACGGCACAGTCGTCGCACCCTATATGGCGTTTGACGGCATAACCGTTTCGGGTAAATAAAGCAACAAAAAAGGACTCGTTTGAGTCCTTTTTTTCTTTATTATTCTTCGATATCGTAATAAGGATACCAAACCGCATCATCGGTATCAATATTGTATTTCAATATACCCGACGATGTGCCGACATAATACGCATTATCGACCTTTACGATAGACGTCGGATAGAGATACTCCCAGTAATCAGAGGTGAAAAGCTCGGTAACTTTACCGCTTTGGTCTACGGAAAGCAATGCTTGTTCCGTTGCGACTATGATATTTTCTTCTTCGACGGTCGCATCGATCAACATTGCCATCGGTGCAGTGTCAAACTCTGCAAACAGCTCGCACTTATATCCGCCGTCTTCGGTAACCTCAAGCTTATAAATTTTTCCTTTGTATAATATCTCGCTATCATCGGGGTTGACACAGTATGTAAATATATACGCTACATTGATGTTATCGAGCCAATAAATCCCCTCTTCGTCTTCTTCCTTTATCTTCGGGTTAAGAAATCCAACGCAATTTTCATCAAATAGGCGTTCTACGTTTGAAACGATAACTGTCTTATCTTCATTCAACGCATCAGTACACCACGATACCCAACTGCCGAATTCTCCCCTGTCGATGCCGACAAGATAACCGTAGTTCATATTGCATACGTGCGAAAATTCTTCTTCCCACTCCTCGAGATATATAACACCGTCGCGTTCGTTAAGTGAAAAGGTCGGGCCATTATAGGCATTTTCGACATCACCTGCAATAAAATGGTTTTTCAACCATTGTATATCAACTTCCTTGGCTTCGAGCTCTTCGAAAATCTTCGAATTTACCGTAATTGTATCGCTATTACAAGCCGAAAGGGTTAAAGCAAGCGAGCAAACCACCAAAATTAAAGAAATAATACGCATCTTTTTCATTGAACCTAACCGCGCTTTAGCTCTTGTCATATCCATTCTCCTTATATATTTTTAAATAAATATTAAACACTCTTGCCGTGTCTAATTTTTTCTTGAGCATTTTTCGGCATCGATTGCAAGAACGAGCATCAATGCACACAAAGTGTCCCGTTGATCGCGTACGTCGATCACATAGGTGTCCGTCCAATTCCAAATCGCCTTCGATACGTACGCAACGCCATAGCCTTGCGAGTTCAGGATTGAATAATTCCACTCCAACCAATCGCCCTCGATATGCCAGCCGTTATAGTCGATGTTGAACTTCGGCTTAAATAAGGACATCTCTTTCTTGATGCATCCTATGTAGCGGTCCCCGATATACATTTCGAACTTTGGAAGCCAGGTAAGTATTTTTTCTTTTACACAGCCCAACTCGTTGCCGAAGACATCATAAATGCGGAGCAGATGTCCCCACGCAAGCGCACCCTTTACAACGAACACCGTATTTCCTGCTTCGTCATAAATATCATAGCTGTCAAACCACGAGAAGAATCTTTGCTTAAATAACAGCTTCATTGCTTCATCTCCTTTGCAAAGCCTTTCGTTATCGTAACTATATTTTAACATACCCTATCCCAAAATCGCAATTAAAAAAACCTACAAAAATCATCCTTATCGCTTGTTTATAAAAAACAAAAAGGACTCGTTTGAGTCCTTTTTTCTTTATTTTTGTTCTCTGAATTCAACGGTACCCGTTGCGGCATCCATAGAATCGACTATTGCAAGCGATTCAAGATGATAACCGAGGTTACGGATAACGCGGCCGCCGATTTGGAAGCCCTTTTCGATTGCGATACCAAGTCCTGCAACCGTTGCGCCTGCGCTTTCGACTATCGAAATCAAGCCCTGCAGAGCACAGCCGTTTGCAAGGAAATCGTCAACGATAAGCACGCTGTCATCGGCATTAAGGAAGCGTTTGGAAACGATTACGTTATTTTTGTTTTTATGGGTAAACGATTCAACCTCAGCAACGAAAACGTCGCCGTCGATATTGACGCTTTTCGATTTCTTCGCAAAGACCATCGGCACACCGAAGCATCTTGCAACCGAGCAGGCGATTGCGATACCCGATGCCTCAATAGTGAGGACCTTAGTAACCTTTTTATCCTTAAAGCGTTTATAAAACTCCTCGCCGATTTGGTCCATAAGCGATATGTCCATTTGGTGATTCAAAAAGCTGTCGACCTTTAAAACGTTGCCCTCTTTAACTATGCCGTCTTTAACAATGCGTTCTTCCAAAAAATTCATAGCATTGCTCCTTTATTTCTTGGTTTCGTGATATTCCTTTTCGGTGTTTACGCTCCAAACGTTGGATTTATCGGTTGAGCCCGAAAGGATATTTTTGACCGCTTCAAAGGACGTGCACATCGAGTGGTCAAGGTTGTTATATCTGTGCTGACCGTTTCTGCCGATACAGTAAAGGTTTTCGATTCCGCTTAAATATTTAACAAGGGTATCCATTTCGGAATAGGTATCGAAATATGCGGGATATGCCTTTTTAACCTTTTCCTCGTGGAAATCGATAACGCAATCGGTCGATTCGATAAGTCCGACGGTTACCATTTCCTTGATAGCGATTTCGGCAAATTCCGCTTCGGTCATATTCCAATAATTATCGCCCTCGGTAACGAAATATTCAAGACCTATCCAAACGGTGTTTTCAAGGTCCTTTACCATATAAGGCGACCAGTTGTTATAAATTTGGAAGCGTCCCATCGTTACGCTTCTGTCGTGAACGTAAACCCAGTTATCGGGGATGATGTTCGAAACTGTCTTGCGCTTGGTTTTGTTTTTAAGCGCAAGCTTGGGAACGAGCACGCCGAGAGTGATATAATCTCTGTAGGGCAAGCCCTTTGCAATTTCAAGCTCTTTTTCGGGCACGTCGTTCATACCCATAACGAGGTCCTTAACGGGCATCGAGGAAAGAACGATATCGGCTTCAAGCGTAATTTCCTGTCCGTTAGATTCATAGGTAACGCCGGTAAGCTTGTTATCGGCATTTTTATGTATTTTGGTGACCTTGCAGTTCTTCAAAATTTTGCCGCCGTGCTTTACGACCTCGTCTGCGGCAATTTCCCAAAGCTGACCGGGACCGAGCTTGGGATATTTGAATTCCTCGATAAGCGAGGTTTCACCCTTGCGGTCCTTTTTGCCGGGGAGAAGCTTGCCGAACATATCCTTGATTATTGCAACGATAGAAAGGCCTTTAACACGCTGTGCGCCCCAAGAAGCATCGATTTCGCTCGGGTGTCTGCCCCAAAGGTTTGCGGTATAATGCTCAAAGAACATCGAATAAAGCTTTTTACCGAAGCGGTTGATATAAAAGTCCTCAAGCGATTTTTCCTCGCGCTTAAACATCGCAGATTTAAGATAGCTGAAAACAACGACAACGTCGTTCCAGAGTCCCATATTCATAAAGGTTTCCCATTTAAGCGATATGGGGTAATCGAAGAATTTTTGATTGAAGAATATACGCGAAACTCTGCCGCGGTAAAGCATTACGTGGTCTTCCTTTTCGGGGTCGGGACCGTTTTCGGCAAGAGTGGGCGTTCTTTCAAGCTTAAGGTCGTCATAAGAGGGCGAGCCCTGCATAGGAAGAAGGTTTTCCCACCATTCATTTACCTCGGGCATTTTGGAAAAGAAGCGGTGTCCGCCCATATCCATACGGTTGCCCTTGTAATTTACGGTTTTTGATATACCGCCGAGGTCGTTGCTCTCTTCAAGCACGGTCACCTCGTAATCGTTTGATTTTGTAACCAATTCATAAGCGGCGGTAAGTCCCGCGGGGCCTGCGCCGATAACAACCACTTTCTTCGCCATTTTTATTCTCCTTTATAGACGAAAATCTTACGTCCGATATAATTCCAAATAAGCGCTACGCCTGCGGCAACGCAGCTTACGAGCATAAACATAACCGTGTTTTCCTTGCCGACGGAAAGAAGCGTGCAGCCGAGCTGGGTAACGCCGATGTTGACCAGCAAGCCGACAAGCGAAACGGCAAGATAGATAAGGAAGGCCTTTACACCCTTGCCGCGTTCCTTTTGCTGTTCGGTAGTAAAAACAAAGAATATAGAAATAAGATAATTCACAATAAGACCGACGATAAAGCCCGCAACGGTCGCAAGGGTAACACGAACCTCGTTTTCAAAGCCGAGCACCGAAAAGGTACCCATATCGGCAGGTAAGATAAACGAATGGAAAAGTGTTTTTGTAAGCAGGTCGAACACGAAAGCGCTTCCGCCCGCAACGAGATATCTAAGTATTTCTTTAATTAAATTTTTCTTTTTGTTTTCCATAACAGCATCCCGTTAAATATAGTTATATTTATAATACACCCAAAGACGGATTTTGTCAACAATTCGCACTATCTTTTTAAAGTAAAAGGAGCGGCGATTTGCCACTCCTTAAATTTTCACGCTTTATTGCTTTTTCTTGATAATGACAACCGCCGCGATTACAAGGATACGGCAAATGCCGAAAGGCAAAATGCCAAAACAAGCTGACTCTTTTTTACAAAGAAAAAAAGCCGCAGATACTCCGCGGCTTTTGTTTTAACGGTTTTATTTGGATTCTTCAGCGGATGCTTCAGCAGAAGCGTCAGCAACGGAAGATTCAGCAACCGAGGATTCGGTCGCAGAGGATTCCGAAGTAGTGGTGGAAGTGGTGGAGGTGGTGCCTTCGGAGGTTTCTTCAATCGAACCGATGATGAAAAGAACGAGAACGAGAACAACGAAGAGGATCGCGATTACCAAGGTAAGCTTTTGACGCGATTTATCCTTGTTGCCGATATTGTTCTTTGCAAGGTAGGATTCGCTTGCGCCTTGACCGGCAATAGAATTGCCGAGACCGCCGCGTTTACCCTGTTGCATACCGATAAGCGCAACGAGAGCGATAGCAAGAACGAGAAGGATGCCGCCAATAATGTATTCGATAGTAGACATAATAATTAAAATTCCTTTCAATATGTATATGCAGCGATAGGCACTTTCCAATCGCGGCTAAACTAAATATTACCACACACAAAGCATAAATGCAATACTCATACAAAAATTTAATAATTTGTTCACAATTAATGCATTTCTCTTGTCGCGGTTTTGTCGTCAAGGTCGTTATTCTTTGGTTTTTTGGGCTTCTTGACCGACTTTTTCTTTTGATTTTTCTGTTTCTTAGGTTGTTTTTCGGTTTCGGTATGGTCGGCGCCCTTAAGCTTACCCGACTCGCGTGCGCGAAGCACGCCGCGTACAACCGCAGTCACGACAGTAATTATCAGCCAAATTACAACCAATCCGCCGATTATATAAAGAATGGTTATCATAACGTCGCCGAAAAGGAAGCTTTCAACGCTGTCCATTGCCGATTTCAAGCCGTCGCCGTCGATGTCGTCTCTTACGACAACGTCAACTCTTGCCAATTCGTTCCCGTTGTGGCTGTATACGATTGTACCGACTCGCTGTCCGGCGGTCAAGGGGGCGTCGATGGTGTCGTATTCCTTGCCGTTGAACACCTTTTTATATACTATCGATTCATCGAGCAAAAGCTTGGTTTCTATTGCGACCGTATCACCGATAACGTTGACCAATCTCTCGACGTTTTCGGCAGGAACCACCATAACGTGATCGCTTTCACCCGAATTTACGCGAAGCTCACCGACAATGTCATCGGTTTTCGCTATGGGAACAAGAATAAACGATTCTCGTGTCCAGCTTATAAGCTTGTTCATATCAACGTAGGCGTTACCCGCGCCGAAGGAATAGGAAACTCGGTTTTCCTCGTCACGCGTTACGACCATACCGCTTGCGCACATAACGACGTATATATAGGTTCTTCCCTCTTTTTGGCTTGCGGTGATAAGGCAGTAATTGCCCGCCTTGTTAAGCTGTCCCGCGATAAGGCCTATTGCGTTTTTGTTAAGAAAGCCGTCGACGTAATAATTGCTTTTAAGATAGTTTTTATTTCTCACCGTGCTTTTTCCGTTGAAATAGGATTCAACGTCGGAAAGCTTTACAAGCTCATCGTACTGATAAAAAGCCGCCGCTATCTTTACGACCTCGCGTACGGTCGTATACTGATTCGGAGAATCGAGTCCCGTAGGATTTTCAAATCTTGTATTCTGAAGTCCTATCTGCTCTGCCTTTTTGTTCATTCTGGCAACGAACTCCATAATCCCGCCGCCGAGATACTTTTCACCGAAATCACATGCGATCGCGGCGATGGCATCGTTTGCACAGGCGACCAGCGTTGCCGAATAAAGCTCTCTTACCGTACGCACCGAGCCTTCGGAATAGCCCATTACAGGCACGCGCACGTCGGAAATATCGCCTGAATTTGCGATCGCCTCGGCGGTAACCGTTACCTCTGTTTCGGCGCTGTTGAGTCCGCGCTCCTTAAGAATATCGCTCGCAACCATTAAGGCAACCAGCTTTGTCGCAACCGTAGGCGCAACCTTTTCGTCAAGACGCTTGGAATAAAGGAACTGATCGTCATCGATGCAGTATGCCGCAAAAGCGTTACCCGAATTAATTCCGGGGTTATTCGTAGCTTCTCCCTCTGCCGAAGCAATGCCCGACAACGAAACCACTGTAATCAAAAACGCAAGAAGCATTAATGATATTTTACGGATATATTTCATTTCAAAACTCCTTTAAAATGTTTTTCGCGGCGGACATATCCAAAAAGACACGCTCTCTCAATTCGTCAAACGAAGAAAATTTTTCTTCTCCGCGAATAAAAGCCACGAATTCGGTTTCGGCAATGCTTCCGTAACAATCGCCCGAATAATCGAAAAGGTGTGTTTCGCAAAGCGGCATATCTTCGCCGCCCACGGTGGGCTTAACACCGACGTTTGCAACACCGTCATAGGTTTTTCCGTCGATATTACATCTTACCGCATAAACGCCGAAGCGCGGTATTGCAAGATTTTTCGGATATTTTTGGTTGATTGTCGGAAAGCCGAGCGTTCTGCCGAGCTTTTTGCCGTGTACAATCTCGCCCTTGATGGAAAAGGAATAGCCGAGCAAGGCATTCGCTTTAAGAAAATCGCCGTTTGCTATATGGTTGCGGATAAGAGTTGAGCTTACGGGCACGCCGTCGAGCACGACAGCATTCGGCGTGGTGATATTCACGCCCGATTCCGAAAGAACCGATTCGATAAGCGAAACGTCACCCTCGCGATTATTTCCGAAACGGAAATCGTAACCGCAAACGATGCTTTTCGCCTTTAAAAGGTCAACAAAAACGCGATTTATAAAATCGGTCGCACACATATTTCTGATTTTGCTGAAGGGCGCAGAAACAACAGCATCGACACCGAGTGAGGACAAAAGACGATTTTTCTTTTCATCGGTAGCCAAAAGAGCCGATTCGGATTTCGGCGAATCGTCGGCATCGAACGTAAACACAACGGCAGGGACCAAATTGCGCCTTGCCTCGCTTACGAGCGAAACGATCATTGCGCGATGTCCGATATGCACACCGTCGAATCCGCCGACTGCAACCGCACAGCCTTTTTCTATGTCCGCACTGTCGCGGAATTTCGTTATCTTAAAAGTTTTCAACTCTTTATTTCCCATAATAATATTATAATACATTTTTTCCCCGTCTTTGTCAACTTGCAAAGGTATATTTTTACAACTTACGCAAATAATATTTTTACAAATACAAGGACGGGTGTTATTGATGTATCACGAAAAAAGAAAATTCGACTCGGTGATATTGGCAGGCGGTTTCGGAAAACGGATGAATCCGCTTACCGACGCAATGCCTAAGCCGATGCTCCCAATCGCAGGGAAATCGGCTTTTGAACGGAATCTTGACATTTTACGCAAGCACGGATTTGTTTCCACGGCGGTAACGACGATGTATCTTCCCGAAAGGATAGAAGCGGTAAAGCGCGGCGAGGTTGAATACCTCCGCGAAGAAAAGCCGTTGGGAAGCGCAGGCGCGATACGCAATCTGAAGGATAGAATCGGCGATTTTATTATCGTTATATCGGGCGATGCGATTTTTGATTTCGATTTGTCAAAAGCAAGGGACAAATTTTTGAAAAGCGGTTGCGATGCCGCAATGCTGCTTTGCCGAAGCTATGATTCGGGCGAATACGGCTCGGTTTGCGTTAAGGACGGCAAAATTATCGGCTTTTGCGAAAAACCGTCGCCGCGCGATACGATGACCGACCTTATAAACACCGGAATTTATTTTTTGAAAAGGTCGGCTATCGAGCTCATCCCCGAAAACGTTCAATATGATTTCGGGCGCGACCTGTTCCCTACTCTGCTGAAAAGAAATATGCCCGTCGCAGGCATCGAGCCCGTCGGACATTGGTTCGATATCGGTTCATTTGGTGAATATCACCGTTGCAATATGTGGGCATCGGGGGGCGAAAGCTGCTTCGGCTCGCACGTTTCGATTCATCCCCACGCAAATATTCGATACAGCGTTATTATGGACAACTGCACCGTTGGCAACAGCTTCCTGCGCGGATGCATAATCGGCGAAAACGTAACTATCGGCAACGATTGCGTTATCCCTCCCGGTTGCGTTATCGGTCCGGGCTCGGAATTGCGTGACGGCTGTGCTCTTGCGCCCGGCAGTATCGTTCAAACCGGCGACACGGTTCTCGGCGAGGCGTTTGTCGAATCGTTTCCGAAGCAAACGCAATTTTTGTCCTTTGACGACGACGCGGTTATCGCCGACGAATCAGACGACGGATATTTTGTGCGCTTGGGACGGCTTTTGGGAAACGGTTTAAACGTCATTTCCTTTGCAAACGGCAAAAACATGACGCTTCCCCAAGCGTGTGAATTGGCTTGCGGGGCGGCGGAAACGGGAAGCAACTGTACCGTTATCGCAGGCGGAAATGCGCCCTTGGCGGCTTTCGCGGCGGCGGAATACCGCGCAAAAACAGCTTTTATATATTTCAAAAACGGAAGATACGAGGTCAAGCTTTATTCATCGGGCGGAATGCCCTGCTCACGCGAGGAGCTTCGGCAAATTTCGTCATCAACACCCGAAAAATCAAAAAATGCGGGCAACGTTTATTTGTTACCGCACGGCGCTCTTATTAAGCGATATATCGCATTTTTGAAGGAACAAACCGAAATTCCGAAAAGCTTCAGGGCTTCGAAATCGCAGGAAAGTGAATTTTTGCGTGAGATTGCCGATGAATTGGGAATCAAAGAATCGTCAAGCGGTCCCGAATTTTACCTTACCGACGACGGCGAGCGCGTTCACGCAATACTTGAAGACGGCACGCGGATTAATTATTGGCAGCTACTTGCGATATGCTGTATCGCAGGCGAAAGGAACGGCATAATTTTGCCGAATGAAACGCCATATACCGTCGAAAGCATACTTCGTAGAAACGGTATCGACGTTGCGTTTTACGGCGACAGCGATTCCGACGTGCGCCGTCTTGCCGAATGCGACAGTCTTCACCGCGACGGCACTCTGCTCGCTCTTACCGTTTGCGCGCTGACCGAACGGCTTTCGACCTCACTTTACGAGCTTGCGAAAAGCATACCGCCCTTTTCGGTCGTTACAAGATCGGTTTTTGCCGACCGAAAAAGGATGAATTCGACACTTTCGCGCTTACGCGAGGAATGCGGCTTCGGCACTCGCTGTGCAGGGTTCGAATTCGGTGAGGGTCGTGCAAACGTATATGCAAGTGCCTCGGGCAGATTCCGAATAATCGCCGAGGCGACCGATTCCGAAACGGCAGAAGAAATCGCACTGCGCGCCATTGACGAATTGAACAAAAGATAACACTTTAAAATAAAGCAAAAAAGATCTTCGAGGAATCACGTCCGCGAAGATCTTTTGTTTTGTTTATTTTTTCTTTTTTATAACGATAACGGCTATTGCCGCAACGATTACTACCGCAACCGCAATAACGACGTAGATCCACCAATTACCCGAATTGCTCTGCTCGGAAGGAATTTCCTCCGAAACGATTTCGGAGCTTTCCTGTGAAGCCTCCTCGCTTACGTCGGAGGATGTATTTTCGACAACCGGCTTTTTAAATTCAAAATCCGGCTTTTTCATATTTATCGCACGGAGCGCGGCATCAAGATCGGTTACAAGATATTTTGCCTTGTCACCCGCCAACGAATTGATTGATTCGACCGCAAGCTTGATCGAATCCTTGTCTGCTAATAGCTTGGAAATAGCTTCGTTTAACTTTTTTGCAGTTTCTTCGTCTGCGTCTTGACAGTAAAGCGCGATTCTTTCCTTTGCACTTGCAACAAGGCGGTTAACTACCTCGTCGGTGTTTGAAGTAAAGGGTATTGCGTCCTCCTTGAACAGAATGCCGTTCAAGATTTTCGTATAGCCGTGATCTTCGACCGCACCCCATTCAAAATAAGCGGTTCCGTCCGAGCCGTACTTACGCGAATCGACCGTTTGCTGAATAAGCGAATCGTTGGTGATCGAAAGATAAGCACCGCAGCCCATTACAAGAAAGCTCTTGTCGTTTCCTATCTCGATGAACTTGCCTACCGATGTTAAATTGATGCCCTCGTCGTAGGACATAACGTAAACACCGTCGATATAGCCGTCTTTTATCCAAGCGGCAGGATCCTGACAATAGGCGCTAACTCCGTTGTTGGCGGCAACCGCGGCGGTAACGAAAACATCGGGGCGCAATTCACTTGCAATGCCGTAAATTTCCTTGACCCAACTGTTAACAAGCTCAACCTTGAAGCTGTGCCATACACTCCATTTCGGGTGCTTTTCCAATTGCTTGCCGATTGCCTTGACAACGTCCTCACCAAGTCCCGTCTTTTCCTTGAAAAGCGCGATGGTCGCATCGTCGTATCCGCCGTCTACACCATCGTGTAATTGGGGATATCTGATATAGTCGAGCTGAAATCCGTCGACGTCGTAATTGGTAAGTATATAGCGGATGTAATCCATCATCGCCTTGCGGTATTCTTCGTTTGCGGGCGAATAGAATATCTCATCACGCTTTTCGCCCGTGTTGGTAACGTCATACCATTCTTTATGCTTTTCCGCAAGGTTGTTGCCCATAATGGGAACAAGAACGACAAGACTTATTCCGTTTGCATGGCATTCGTCGATATATTCCTGAAGAAGATCGATCCTTCTTGCGGCAGGATCGCGCTGGAAGGGTATTTCGTCGGTATCGATCGGAATAATCGTACCGCGAGCAGAGGTTGAAGAGAGAACAAGCTCGTTTATGCCCGCTTCCTTCATTGCCGCAACGGTTCTTTTAACCGATGCCGAGGTGGTTTCGGTAACGGTGTACCAAACGCTTCTCGTTTCGACGTTACGGTCCTCGATAAGAAGTTTTTCGGCTTCGCGTATCTGCAAGATGATGCTGTTGCGTTCATCCAAAGAGGAAACGTCGCCGACGGAAATAGAATCTATCGCCGATTTTGCGGCGGAATAATCGATAATGCGGTATTGAGATTTCGCTTCTTCAAAATCGGCCTTTAAAGCTTCAAGTTCCATTTCAACGGTCTTGCCAAGCTCTTTTTCGCTGTAAACCGCTGTAACGTCGGTCTTTTTGAGAATGCATTTTGCACCGACCGTAAAATAAAGCTTCATCGCGGAAATATCCGCAGGCTCGATAACCGAAATAACGTAACCGCCCTCGGGCACGACGTTGTCGTTCCCACCCATCGAAACAATATATCCGTCCTTATCGACACAAGCCTCGTATCCGTAAGGATTCGTTCCGGTCTTTTCTCCGGATTTATCGTAAATGATCACGGTGTTTGACCAACGGGTCTCGTTATAACCGGTAACGCGGATCGTTTTTGTGTAAAAGAGGTCTATCTCGCCCTTTGAAAAATAAACGCGCATCGCATATTCATCGAAAAAGCATTTATCACCGATCTCAACCGAGGCATACATCGCTTTTCCGATGTCGCCCGTACCCGAAACGACACAGCCGCCGTCGGGAACCGCAAGGTTCGCACCCGCAATCTCACCGCCGGGGATTTTTTTGATAACGATGCCGTTGCTGTCAACAACGACGTTTTCGCCCCATTCGTTTTGATTTGTCGTCGCAACGTCCTTATAAACGCATATAAGATCTGCCCAACGCGTGCCGTTGAGAGAATCAATGTGATACATTATCGTTTCGGCTTCCTCACCCGATACAACAAACGTAAAACAGGAAAGAAGCATCAAAACCGATATAAATGCAGCTGTAATCGTTTTGAAATTCATAATTATTCTCCGGCTATTTCGCTTTCGGATGCGCTTACGTCTTCACTCACTTCGGGTTGGCTCAAATGCTCGGTTTCGGTTTCGGCATTCGAGGATACCCACATCATCGGACGGATTGCAACGCTTTGGTAATCAACCGAAAGACCGTCTGCGCGGATGGTTCCGTCGAAATAAACGTAACTGTTTGTGTTTGCTATTTCGCCCTTATCGAGCAACCACCACCACGTCTTTCCGTTTTGCACGCGAGCGCCGTTTTTAATTGCAAATTCGGTTGCTTCCGCAGTGCGCCAGGAATCGTATTCGTAATATTTCTTCGCTTCCTCTGCCGAGGGAACGGTAAGCTTAACACCGTCGGCTTCGATAATCGAGGGAAGCTCGGTTTCGGAAAAAGCGGTTTGCAAAAATTCACCGTTAAGCCAATTGAAAAGGGTGCTTTCCTTCCATTCAACGTCTGCGCGTGTTTGATTTATCTGCTTTGCATCAAGACATTGACGGCTGATAAGCAACAGCTTGTCGTCCTGCTTTTCAAGAACGATCCATTCGATTTTTTCTTTGCCGTCACCTTCGTTTCCGTTTTGCTCGTAGGTGCCGAAAAGCACCGCATCGCCCACGGAAGCGTCAGCCATGGTTTCTTTAACTATAATCTCTTCGGGAGGCGGTTCAAGACTGCTTTCCTCGCCGAAGCTCTGCTCGTAAGAATTTTCGGTCGATTCGGTATTGCCGTCCTGCGTATTCGTATCGAACAGATATAAAACGAAAGTGACCGCCAACGATATAGCCACAAGTGCTATTATAATCGCGGCAATAAGCGACAGAGGTTTTGCATTGCTCTTTTTTGCCATATCAATTTCTCCGTTTTTTCTTTCTTTTATTTTTATTCTTCTTCGGGAAGCGTTACTTTATTACGCCAGCCGGTGAGTGAACGAATCTTTTTGTAAAGCAAATTGCTCACACGAACGCTTGCGCGCACGTTGGGGTGTCCGTTTGCGCCGATTTCGGATTCGTTGCCGAACACGGTGTCGGCAAACATAAAGTGAACCTTTTCATCCCTCTTGGAGATATCACGCAGAGTATCGCGCAGCACCTCGGAATAAAGCTGGCTCATCATTCCGTAAAGCCAAATGATATGCGCTTCGGGATAACGCGCACGAACCTTGGAAACAAGGTCACGCGCCGCTTCTTCAAATTCATCGTTGGGCGCAGGTCCGCCGCAATCGTTGGTACCGATGTTGATAACGACAACGTCGGCAATCCAGTCGTCATCGCAAACACCGCCGGTACGCGATTGAAGGTTATAATATTCACCCGTTTTAATATCGGTTCTGTCGCCGTTGCAGTTACAAACGATACCCTTGCCCGAAATCGCGATAAAACGCGCGTCTGCGCCGAAGCGCTCTGCCGTAACGCCTGCATAAGAACGGGTTACGTCCTGTTGGTAGGTAAGATAGGTCGGGTCGGTCGAAAGACCGAGAACACCGTAACCGCAGGTAATCGAGTCGCCGATAAATTCAATTCTTCTCGGGCTGTTGAAGGGGGGATTGCGAAGCTCTGCGCCGTTACCGAGAAGCGTTACGGTATCGAATTTAAGCTTGGGCTCACCCTCGGTTATCTTCAACACGCTTACGCGGTGGCGTTTATCCGAAAGGCCCTCGATAATAAGCTTTTCGTTTCCGTTTATCACCGCAAAGCGCTGACTGTGATTGCCGTCAACCGTAATTTTGACGTATGCGGGACAATCGTGAGAATAAGCGCCGAGCGAGATGATAAAGCCCGTGCCGACGAAATTAAAGGCAAAGCCGCTTCCGCTCCAATCGAAAGCAAGCATTCCGTCCTGTTCGGTATGTCTGCCGCGAATGCGAATCTTATCGTTGCCCGCAAGCTTTATGGGTTGATTTATTATTACTGTGTACTTATCCATTTTTTGCTCCAAATATATTTTATTACGACGAAAATAATAACCAATATTTGTGAACTAAAATGAGTTAATGTTTTAACATTTTGTAAATTTCACACACGATCAACGGTACGCACGATAATGCGAGCGATATTGCCCACTCGCTTAACGACAACGATGCCGCGCCGAAAAGCTTTGCGGCTTGCGGTATTACAATAACCGCCGTTTGCAAGAGCAGACAGAAGAAAAATGCAACCCACACGAAGGGATTTTTTCGTTTTCCTTTTGCGAAAACGCTTTTTTCGCTTCGCATATTAAACGAATGAAAAAGCTGTGATACGGCAAGAACCAAAAAGCACATCGTTCTGCCCGTTTCAATGCAGCTTGTATTGTTGCCGATGACGAATGCGGAAATCGCAAGCGTGCCGATAAGGATACCCTCGAAGATAATTCTCGCAACACGCGCGCCGCCGAACAAGGGTGAATTTGCCTTTATCGGCTCGCGTTCCATAACGTCATCGGGTGTTTTTTCAAGCCCCAGCGCAATTGCGGGAAGCGAATCGGTGGTTAAATTCACCCAAAGCAGCTGTATTGCCGAAAGCGGCGACGGCAACGACGTTATTATTGCGAAAAACACGGTAAAAAGCTCACCGATATTGCAGGAAAGCAGAAAATGCACCGCGCGACGGATGTTTTCATAAATGCCCCTGCCCTCCTTTACCGCCTCGACTACGGTCGAAAAATTATCGTCGGTGAGTATCATATCCGCCGATTCCTTTGCGACCTCGGTTCCGCTTATTCCCATAGCACAGCCGATATCGGCTTTTTTAAGCGCAGGCGCATCGTTGACGCCGTCGCCCGTCATTGCCACAACGTAGCCCTTTGCTTTCAGCGCCGAAACGATACGAAGCTTGAACGAGGGTGTTACCCTTGCGAAAACGCTGCAGCTGTCAACCGTTTTTTGAAATTCGCGGTCGCCGAGTGCTCCGACCTCACTTTCGGTGCAAACCCGACCGTCCTTGGGTATCATACCGATCTTTACGGCAATCGCGCGTGCCGTTTCGGGATGATCGCCCGTTATCATTATCGGGCGGATACCTGCCTTTTTACACAGCTTTACCGCCTCGGCGGCTTCGGCGCGCGGCGGATCGCAAATACCGCAAAGTCCGATAAGCTCGAATCTGCCCGACAACGGGTTTTGCGGCTTTTGATTCGTTTCATACTTTGCAAAGCAGATAACGCGCAAGGCGTTTTTAGTCATCTCACGCGTGGTATTTTCGATAACTTGCGCCTTTTCGGGGCAGTATTTCGCAACAACGTCGGGCGCGCCCTTGATGTAAACGGTAAATCCGGTTTGACTGCGATTGACGGTGAGCATATATTTTTTCACCGAATCGAAGGGAATTTCGGCTTCACGCGGATAGAGTGCGCGGATGCTTTCGACCCCGTCGCAGTAATCCGAAAGCGCAAGCTCGGTCGGCGAGGAATCGTTGTTGCACAAGGCAAACGCCTTTTTCAACTCCCGTTGGTCGCCGAAAACCGATTCGACCGTCATTTTGTTGCAGGTCAGAGTACCCGTTTTATCCGAGCAGATTATTTGAGCACAGCCCAAGGTTTCAACCGCAGGCAGGCGCTTTACGATTGCTTTTCGGTTTGCCATCGTTTGCACCCCTGCCGAAAGCACAACCGTTACAATTGCAGGCAAACCCTCGGGAATTGCCGCAACCGAAAGCGAAACCGAGGTCATAAACATTTCGCCGACGTCCATTCCCTTTAAAAGCGAAAAAACGAATATGACCGCACACAGCCCCACAGTTACGTTGCCAAGCAAAACACTGAGCTTTGCAAGGCGCTTTTGAAGGGGTGTTCTTTCCGACTCGCCGCTTATCATCCCCGCGATTTCGCCGACGCAGGTGGACATTCCGGTTTTTACCACAATGGCTTTTCCTCTGCCCGAAATAACGTGTGACGAGGTGAAAACCGAGTTTGTCATCTCGGAAATCGGACAGCCCTTGCGAGGAACAGACCTATGGTCCTTCATAACTCCGACCGATTCGCCGGTGAGCGCCGATTCGTCGATTAAAAGCTCGTTGCTTTCGATAAGCCGAGCGTCGGCAGGTACGATATCGCCCTTTTCAAGCAAAAACACGTCGCCCGGCACGAGCAACGCGCTTTGGATTCTGACCGCTTTTCCGTCGCGTAGCACCGTCGTTTCGGGCGATGTCATCCTTCTAAGCGCCTCAAGTGAACGCTCGGCGCGGCTTTCCTGAACAACGGCTATAAGACCGTTGATAAGCACAATGAGCAAAATTATTATCGGGTCGGCAAAGCCCTCGCCCGAAATATAAGAGGTCGCGAACGAAATCACCGCCGCAATAAGCAAAACAACGGTCATTCGGTCGCAAAGAGCTAAGAAAAACCTTTGCAAAAAGCTTTTCTTTTTCTTAGCGCTTAATTCGTTTCTGCCGTAACGCGCAAGCCGTTCGGACGCTTTTTTCGAATCCAAGCCCTCTCCGCACGATGCAAATTCGGCGTATAGCTCCTTCAGGTTTTCGTGATACCAGATAAGTCATTCCATCCTTTCGATTTCTTTTCGGCATTTAAACAGTAAAAACAGGTTGGGTATTAGCATAAGCGGGTTTAATATATCGGCAATATCCCAAATTGCGCCGTCGGACATAAAAACGCCCAAAGCCGCCGCAAGCGAAAAGGCGGCGCGATAAATAAAAAACGCCCATTTTGAATCGGGGAGCATAAACGAAATACAGCATTCCGCGTAATAGCACCAGCTTATTACCGAGGCAAATGCAAGCACCGCCGCAAGTGCGCCGAAAGCATACCCCCCTACGTTTCCGAAAGCCGAGAAAAACATATCATCAGGCGATTCGTTGCCGCTTGAAAGCAGACAAAGCGCGGTAAGCGTCGAAACGATGAAGGTGTCGAAGAATATTTCAAAAATGCCCCATTTCGCTTGGCTTTGCGGTAAACCGAACGAGCTTGTCGCGTGGGCAAGCGGCGACGAGCCCATGCCTGCCTCGTTTGAAAACAGACTTCTTGCAAAGCCCTCGCGGATAACGTGGGTGAGCATTGCACCCGAAACACCGCCTCCGATTGCAGACACGCCGAACGCAGACCGCAGTATAAGCGCAAGCGACGGAATTATCGAGGCGGAATTGATTACGAGTATTACAATACAAGCGATAATATAAATTGCGCAGGAAAGAGGAATTATTACCGCGTTTATACCCGCAATACGCTTTTTCCCTCCAAATACGGCTGCCGCGATGATAAAAACGCACAAGCCCGTACGGAAAATTGCGGAGGCGCCCATATCGGACAAAAAACCGCTTATCGCACCAACCTGAGTAAGGTTGCCCGTACCGAAGGAGGCGGCAATGCAAAGGATACAAAAAACGGTTGCGAGCTTGTGATATCCCATTTCGCGCAATCTGTACGGCGCGCCGCCGAAAACCGCTTTGCTCTTTAAGTTTCTGCCGTTTAACGCAACGAAAACCTCGGCATATTTAAGCCCCATTCCGAAAAACGAGCATACCCACATCCAAAATATACTGCCTGCGCCGCCGACCGAGATTGCATAGCCGACGCCGACAATGCTTCCGACGCCGACGGTGCCGCCAAGCGCCGTTGCAACAGCCGCAAACGGCGAAATGCCCGAATGCTTCCCCTTTCCCAAGGAAAATACAGTGTCACGCAGTATGCCCTTAAGCGAGCGCAATCGGTAAAAAGCAATCCTTTTGGTGAAATACAACGAAAAAAACGCAAGGATTACAAGTGTCGGAATGCCCCAAACCGCTTCCTTTAATGCACTTAACAACAATACACCCCGTTTCAACGTGTTGACATTTTTTATGTACTGTGATATATTGATAACGTATATGTTTATATATGAAAGGAACGGTGACGATTTTGGCAGAAACTGTTTTTAAAAGAGTATTCAAGGGATACGACACCGCACAAGTAGATGAATTTATTATCGAAATGAGCGATAAATACGGTGAAAACGAAAAAGAGCTTAATGACCGTATTCGCGCAGGTGAATCGGAAATTGCGCGTCTGCGCGATGAATTGAACCAAATATATACCCTCAACGAGGAGCGCGAAAAGGAATATCGAAACGACATCGCCAAGATTCAAAGAGAATACGATACCCTTTGCGCCGAGGTGGGCGAAAAAATGGTTATTGCCGATAAACGCGCCGCTGAAATAATTAAAAACGCCGAAAAAGAGGCAAACCTTATTCTTACCGATGCTCGCAAGGGCGGAGAAAGCGAAGCCAAAGCCATTCGCTCACGCGCGGAAGAGGATGCTAACCGTCTTGTTGAAGAAACACGCAAAAAGTGTGAATCGGTTATCGCTGCGGCAGAGGAATACAGAGCATATCAAAACGAAATGAGCAAATCGATGATAGAAACCGAAAACCGTTTTACGGTGGCGCTTAACCGCCTGCGTGACGGAATCGGAGGACAGGAGTAATTAATTATGAATATCAACGAAGCAATAAAGAATTATTTTGAAAACGAAGAGATCCGCAAGCAAGCAATCGACGACCTTGCCGAAATTATAAGCATCCCCTCGGTCGCAGGCGAGCGCGAAGGCGATTATCCTTACGGCAAAACCTGCGCGCAGGCGCTTGACGTTGCCGAAAAATTGGCTAAAAAATACGGCTTTAAGGTTGAAAACCACGAATATCACTGTATGAGCGTTCTTTTCGGCGAGGGTGAACAGGAAATCGGAATCGTTTGTCACCTTGACGTTGTCCCTGCAGGTGACGGTTGGAGCGTTCCGTCCTATGCGCTTACCGAAAAAGACGGTCTTCTTATGGGCAGAGGCACTCACGACGATAAGGGCCCGTTCATTCAATCGCTTTACACCCTGCGCTTCTTCAAGGAAAATAACGTTAAGCTTCCCTTTGCCGTTCGCCTTATTCTCGGCAGCGATGAGGAGGTCGGAAGCAGTGACCTTGAATATTTCGTAACCGTTCGCAAGCCCCCGATGTTTTCCTTTACGCCCGATTCGGACTTCCCCGTTTGTATCGGAGAAAAGGGCATCCTTTCGGTAGAGGTCGACCTTCCCGCTGTTCCCGATGGCTTTAAGACTATTTGCGGCGGCACCGTTACCAATGCGGTTGCAGGCTCGGCTTATGCAATCGTTGAAACCGATAAAGCGCTTGAATGCAACGACGGTATTGCTATTGAAAAGCTTGATAACGGCGTTAAGATAACCGCAACCGGCAAAGCGAGTCACGCGGCAAGACCCGAATTGGGTGTCAGCGCAATCAATATGCTTGTAAATTATCTTATCGAAAACAAGCTTTGCGATAAAAACGGAATGTTCGGTCTTATTGCCGATTCCACCGCGGAATACAAGGGCGAAACGCTTGGTATCGCGGCAGAAAACGAAGCGTTCGGTTATCTCACCTGCGTCGGCGGTGTGATAAACGGCGACAGCGAAAAAACCGTTATGCACTACAACATCCGTTATCTCCCCGAAACACCTTACGCAGAAATCGTTTCGTCGATTGAAAACGCAGTTAAGCCCTTCGGCGGAAAGGTCAGAATCGGTAGCCAATCCGACGGATACTTTGTTTCCGCAGACGATAAGAAGATCAAAGCGCTCACCGATGCTTGTGAAAGCGTGCTCGGAATCGAATGCAAGCCCTATACGATGGGCGGCGGCACTTATGCACGTTGGCTTCCCAACACCGTTGCTTTCGGCTCGGGTGTGGAAAGCGAAAGAAAGTATCTCGGTGACGAGCGCGGAGGCGCGCACCAACGCGACGAATATATTTCGGTCAAGGAATTTTTCAGCGGTATGGAAATTTATTCAAGATCGCTTTCAAACCTTTCGGAAATATTGTAATTTAATATTTCAAAAGGAACCTCTTTGGCAATATCCTGCTTGAATACGGCGTTTGCAACCAGCTTGCAAACGCCTTTTTCCTTGTCTGCGGCAAAAAAGGTTTCGCAGGAAAGCAGCTCGAGGTCGGCTTCGGCGATAAAAGCATCAAGCTCATCACACGCGTATTCCTCGGCTTTGACTTCATCGATTTCGCGCGGTATCGGAACGTACTCGCTGTAAGTAATACGTTTTTCCTTTATCGGAAGCTCGATAAATCCGAAAAGCTTGACCGTTCGTTCGCTAACCGTTGCATCGAAATATTCGTAATCGCTTTGCCCCTGCGAAAAAGTCGGGATTTCCTTCCCCAAAATCGTATAAACGTAACGTGTTTGGCGGTTGCCCGTAAAATTCTTCGTCACACGGGAAAGCGGTATTTCAATATTAAAGGTCTTGCTTACGGCGGCGAAGACTGTACCGCGCGCGTGAGTTGGGCGACAGCTTCCGTTTTTACCCGTTATAAAAGAGTTGATTAAAAGCTCTCCCTCATAAACGACCTCTCCCTCGCGCACCTCGGGTGTGCCGTTTGCCGCATTTACGTCGAGAATCACTCCGTCAGCCGATGCGACTACGTTGAAAAATCCGTTAGCGTTGACGATATCGGGCACGTTTTTTCGTTCAAGCACCGAAATATGCACGTGAGTGCCGTTTATACTCACCGCGGCAGACGAAAGACCGCGGCAGGACATTAACAATCGGTTTGCATCCCCCAAGGTATCGATGTTGGGAATAAAGCTCCCGACGGAGATTCCGCATTCACTAAGCGCCTGCTCGATTTCGGCAATTTTTATTTCGCTGTTTCCGCTTACAGTCACCTTCCAAACGAAAAGCTGTGACCAAAACATTAAAAACAGCCCAATGATAAGCCCCAAAAGCATTCCGTATCTTCTGCGGTATCGCGAAAAGATAAAGGGAATCCCCCTTTTCGCAGACAGTTCAATCGGAATCGACGCTTCCCTTGCGAGATTCACGACACGCTCTGCCGATTGCAGGGTAACGCAAAAGGAAATTCTTTCGTCCTCATAACGGGTGCCCCAAAAATTAAATCCGTTTTTTTGCATCAAAGTTGTCAAACGCGGAAAGGAGCGTGAATCTGCCGAAAAAACATATTCACCGAAGACGTAATGCAAAGGTCTATATAAATTCAACCCTATCTATCCTCCCGTCGATCGCTATTGCCGATTCGCTTAAATGCCGAAGCTCAAGCTCGCTTCCGCCGACCGATATTGAATAGTCGGCATTGGCAAGGACTATTTGAGTGGGGGAATAAAGCACTATTTTGCAATATCCCTCTGCCAGCACCGTTTCCCTGCCTCTTATCTCAACAAATATCGGCGTTGCCGTTTTGAATAAATCAAGCAACCATTTCATAAAAACTCTCACCGCTTCAATATACTCGTCTTGGAGTGATTTTATGAAACCGAAAAATATATTATCCCATATTTCGGACTGCGTTTTTATCGGTCTGTTCATCTATTTACTTGCTTTTCCGCAATATGCATCCGAGCCGACACGCTTTGCGCTCGGCTTCTGCGCGAAAACGCTCATCCCCTCGCTTTTTATCTATGCAGTCCTTGCAAAAACCGTAATTTCAACCGCCTTGGTTCAAAGGCTTTCGATAAAAATAGGGCTTGTGCCGATAACTCTTATCATCGGTACGCTTTGCGGATGCCCGATAGGCGCGAAAATTTCGCTTTCTCTTTACGAAAACCGACAGATAGACAAAAGATTCGCCGAATTTCTTTGCTCGTTTACGAACAACGCGAGCACCTCGTTCGTTTTGGGGTTCGTGGGCAACGAGCTTTTCGGCGACGTTTTTATCGGTGCGAGGTTGCTTGTTTATCAGCTTATTTCGTCGGTCGTAACCGCAACGGTAATGAAAAAAATCATCTATGGCAAAGAAAAATTACCGAATGCCTGCGCAACGCTTACAAGAAAAGCAACGCTTTCGGAAGCGATTACCGACAGCGCAATGACAATGATAAATATCGCGTCGAGCGCGTTGTTTTTTATCGTCGTAAGCGATGCGCTTTCACACGCGATAAAACTTTCAAAAAGCGCCTTTGCCATTTTCAAATCGCTGCTTGAATTTTCCTCGGGCTGTGCCGAGGCAGCAACGCTTGACAGCTTCGCTATACCCGTAACCGCATTCGCATTGGGGCATTGCGGAGCATCGGTAGCGATGCAGGTGAAAAACGTTTTGTCGGGCAAGCTTTCGATAAAGCCTTATTTGCTCGGAAAAACAATCTCTTGCGCGGTGATGACCTTATTGGCACTTATTTTCGGTTGACAAAAAGAAGTTTTTGGGTTATATTAATATAAAATAGCCGAAAGGAGCGAAAATTGATGAAAAAACGCAACGATGATATTGAACAAATCTGCGCGTATTGCGAAAATGCGGTAATTATCCGCGAATCGGATATCTGCATTTGCAAAATCAACGGCGCAGTCGCGCAAACCTCGACCTGCAGAAAATTCAAATTTGACCTCCTTAAATTGTCGCCGATGCCGAAAAAACTGCCTGACGACGACACAGTATTTTTTGAAATTTGACGCAATAACATTTTTTTCGTTTTTTGCAAAAAAGGTATTGACAAATACAAATATTCGTGTATAATAGTTCTTGCGCGTTTGGGAAATCCCTCTTAGAGCAAACGCAAACAATTAGATATGCAGCTGTGGCGGAACTGGCAGACGCGCACGTTTGAGGGGCGTGTGGGCAACCGTATGGGTTCAAGTCCCATCAGCTGCACCAAAAGCGAAAAGCACCCTTTATGGGTGCTTTTTGGTTTTGTTTTGAAGGGACTTGAAGGGCGGAGAGAAACAGTTCGGGGAACTGTTTCGACCGCCACAGGTTTGTGAGCGAAGCAACGTGAGTGCGGTGGAACCGCACGGCAAGTTGCGATAGCGAACAAAAAGTCCCATCAGCTGCACCAAAAGCGAAAAGCACCCTTTATGGGTGCTTTTTGGTTTTGTTTTGAGGGGACTTGAAGGGCAATGGTAACAAAACAAAAAGCAAGGCGTATTAAACCGCCTTGCTTTTTTATTATCTCTTAAACGATTATTCGGCTTCGTACTGTTCGAAGCTCGAGAGAAGCGTTTGGACATCTTCCTCGGACGTTGCGAATGCCGTAATTATAATGGCATATTCACCTTGGAAGCGAATGCAGTGGTATTCTGCGCCTACGCCTATAACCTCTATTTTTGCGGTTGTATAATCGTTTTCCGCAATAGAATAATCAAAATACTGCGAGATGGTGGGGGTTATTCCGACTTCGTTTTTAATTTCTTCATCGTAACCCAAAAGATAATCGTCCATTCCCTCTCGCTCGCTGTATCCTCTCGTATTGCCGAGATATTGGAACGAAACTGTGACCGTTGCGCCGTCGCTTTCACGCATTGCAAAGAATCCGACCTCGTAATCGTCATCTTGATAATACGCGCCTTCTTCGGCGGTAAGGTCCTTGAAATCGTCGCCGATAACGTATTTGAGCTCTGCCCAATCGTTTGTATAGACGTTTTCAACGATTTCGCCGCTTGTATAGCTCTTTGCCGAAAGTACGTTCTTTACGGCAAATATTCCCGCCGCAATCAATGCGATACAGCCGAGTGCGATAACGATAATCTGCCACGCCTTGACCTTTCCCTTTATTTCGGTAGGTGTAAAATTAAATTGTCTGTCCTGCGAAGCATCCTCGGCTTGGCCGACAACAAAATCGCTTCCTCCGCAACCCGAGCAAAACAATGCGTCGTCGGAAAGAGATCTTCCGCAGCTTTTACAGTTTTTCATTATAATCTCTCCGATTATTTCTTTTTCTTTTTAGCAACGAACGCTACGATTACGCCGATAACAGCAACAGCCGCTACGATGGAGATGACGATAATCACGGTGTTGCCGCCTTCTTCATCTACGGTAACGTCGGTGGAGGATTCTTCAACAGAAGCTTCGCCTTCGCTCGAAGCGTTGCCCACGGTGACGGTAACGGGTTGAGTATATACAACGTAGGGACTGCCGTTTGTGGTCTTTGCGGTGTAGCCGTACATTACGGTTGCAACGCCTTCCTTAAGACCGGTAATAGTGCCGTTTTCGATCTTAACGACATCGTCGCCCGAAAGAACCTTAACGATAAGCTTATCGCCTGCAATAGCGGTTTCCTTATCGCCGTAAGCAACTGCAACAACGCCGTGCTCAGCGGTGCCGTTAATGCCTACCTGAGTATTATCTGCAACCTTAAGATATTTAACCATATTGGTTACCCACTGCATATCGTCGGTGGTAACGCCGTCGCAGCCCGAAAGGAAGCCTTTGTTATTGGAGGATACGTTATATGTCCAGGGCCAAACGGTCATACCGCGGTCGGTAGCCGCTTGGAGGAAGGTGCTTGTTATGATATTATTTGCAGGGTTGATAGAGCTCTTGAAGGTTTGCGCGGTCTTGAGCGAGGGGAAGAGCGATTCAAGCGCATCCTCTGCAGTAGCGGAACCGCCGGAAACCGAATGGAGATAACCGGTAGACATACCGGGGATGTTATTTTGATAAACGGTTTGAGTTAAGAAGCTGGTGTTGAACGAGATAACGTCAACCTTGTGCACCATATCGTATTCCTTGATGAGTGCGCAGGTCTTGGCAATGTTTTGCGCGTTGCCGCCCTTGAATTCAACGAAAATCTTGCAATCCTTATCCTTGAACTCGTCAAGAACCTCCTTAAGAGTGGGAACCTTTTCCGTTGTAGCCTGACCGTTTTTGCCGAGAATAAATTCAGCCTTAATCTCTTCGAGAGTCATTTGGCCGATGGTCTTTGTGCCCGAATAGGTGGTGGTACGGTTGATGGTATTATCGTGCATTACGATAACTTCGCCGTCCTTGGTAACTTCAACGTCGATTTCAAATACGTCTGCGCCGTTTTCAAATGCTTTGATAAAGCCCGAAAGAGTGTTTTCGGGAGCTACACCGGGATTACCGCGGTGACCGATCATAATAGGAGTTTTTGTGAAGGCGTTTTCTTCGAGGTAGGTATTGATAACCTCGGTAAGCTTTGCGGAGGATTCGGTAATGATGCCGTTTGCGCCCGAGGTTACCGCGCGCAATGCTTCGATAGTATAATCAGCCGAATCGGATTTAGCCGCAACGTCTACCCAAACCGCAACTGCCATTTCCTGAAGCTCGTCAACGTTGGTGTGGGATGCATCCTCGGAGCTGATTACGCAAAACGTTGCAGGCGCTTTACGAATCTGAATACGGAGGTCGTTTGCGGCCTTTTCGGTAAGAGTACCGTCGATATCAACAATCAAGCCGGTACGAACGGTGGTGATTGCCGAGCGAACTCTTAAAAGAGCCTTTGCGTCCTTCGAAATGACGGTTGCATCCTTAAGATTTGCGCTCTTCATTGCATCGATAACGCTTTGTGCCTCGTCAACATTTTCCGCAACGAAGGTGGGAATGACTTGTTTTTCGATACACTTATTAACCACCTGAGTCATATCGGCAACGTCTTTTACGTTAACCATCACGATGCCGGGAGCCTTATCGGCAGAAAGCGTGTCGATAACCTTGCCGCCTTCAACCTTTTGAACGTTAGCGATTTGGTTGATAAGGTTAAGCTCGTCGTGCGCGTTATTGATAAGGTCAAGCTTTTTTGCCTTTTGTACGGGAGCTTCGGTCTGAACGATGACCTTTACGCCCTTGATCGATGCCTTGCCGTAGTTCATGGTAAAACCGATCATACCCTTGGTGTAAAGACCTGTGGTTTTACCTACTACAGCTTCGTTTACAAAAACAGCTGCCTCGCCGTTTATGCTGTTCTCAATAATTTTTTCGAATGCGGTAACGTTTACCTTATAGTAATCGTTCTTCATCGAAGAAACGTCGCCCGATGCGGTAACGGCAACGTTCCATGCGTCTTGGGGAGTGCGTTCTGCAAATTCAATACCGTTGGATGTTTCGGTGTTTTCACGTACGCACATGTGGTAATAGGGGAAATATTTGCCGTTTGTGTTTTGGATACGGTAAACAAGACCGAACCAACGGCCGGTATCGGTGGTTTCGAGCATTTTAACGTCAGTAGTGATCGAATAATCGCCGAAATCGCCCAACCATTCGGGAAGAATCACTCTTGCATAGCCGTCATTCTTATCACCGAGAATGAGCGTACCGTCCTGCAAGCTTGCGTTCTGAGGAATAACGTATCCGTTGCTCCTGAGCTCGTTTAACGATTCATATTTAGAAAAATCATCCTCAAAAAGTACGTATTCGGTTTCGTTTGCTTCTTTTGCAACAACGTATACGTTGATTTTTTTGCTTCCGCTCGAAGCAACGAGCTTTGTGACGCCCTTTTTATCGGGAGTGATATCGGAAACCGAGGCTCCCGATTCGTTGGTCCAATCTACATCTTCGGTAGCATCCTTATCGCCGTTAAAAACAACGGAATAATCGGACAGATTGATTTTATCGCCGACGTTTGCGGTGATAGCGGGATTGGTGTTTGTTATTTTTTTGCCGGCCGCCGCGCTAACGGTGCCTAAAGAAGCAAACAGCGTTGCAACAAGCAATAACGATAAAATAACGCTTACTGTTCTTTTCATGGTTTTTGCCTTTCAATTTTGTTTCTGTACTGTTTTGTATTCGTCGTAAAAACGATAATACCTGCATTTTTTGTTGCCTTGCATCATAAAATCGACCATTTCATCCTCGTCGAGCAAGGCGTCGCAAACCAAATCCCCCGTTTCTTCGTCGATACGGGCAAATTCGCAGGTTTCGCAAAGTGCATCAAAACTCATAATCGACACACGCGCGGCTTTCGCGAACTTCCTTAATAAAATCAACGACCTTTAAATGCAACGGATGGGTTGCGTATTCATTAAGCTCGTCAAAGCCGTTAAATTCGGTCACGAGCACAAGGTCATAATTGCTTTTATCGGCAGAATCGGAATTGATAAACACCTGCGACGAGAGAAGCGTCGGAACCTTACCCATAAGGTCGCCAAGCATTTCCGCCGCGATGCTTACGTTTTCCTTTTTACTTCTGCCGCAAGCGGTTTCGTGAAATTTGAACATTACGATATGCTTTACCATTATTCGAATTTTCCTTTCAAGGTGCTGTCGATATCGGCGTTGCCGCCCTTAACCACCGCATACCAAACGTATCCGCCTTCTGCAGTGAAGACAGCGGTTTTGAGCGGTTCGGTATCCATCGAAGGATATGCCTTTGAATTTTCGATTTTTTTGTTGATGCGCGCCTTTAAGAACGTAATAAACGCTTCTGTATCCGCGCCGTCCTTCATTTTAAAAATACCGAATTCGCAGGGATTTATCGGTTTTGTTTCGTCGATATAAACCTCATAGGAATCAACGCTGCCGAAATCGGGCATTTTAACCGCATCGCCGTAATAGGAACGAATAAGGTCCTCATCCAAATATTCGCCCGACGTTTGCGAGGTGGAGGTATAACGTCTGCCGCCCGAAAGCGCATATTTCGAAATAATCGCATCTGCCTCTGCCTTGATATCAAGCTCGACTGTTTTTACGGATTCGGAGCTGTCGGTTGCAACGCTTTCACCGTCGGATACAGTGCTTTCGCTTCCGCAAGCGCAAAGCGAAAAGGCGAGAAGCAAGGACAAAAACACAAAAATCATTCTTTTCATAAAGCCGTTTCCTTTCATTTTAACGCGTTATTATATTATTTACTAATGATAACCTATTTTTACCGTTATGTCAAGAATATGCCGTAAATTTTACGATTCTTAATACTTCTTTAATAACTTAATCGTATGGTAAAAACAGTTTAAAAAAACTCTTTATTTTTTCGGTTTTATGTGTTAGAATGAATTTAATTATATAAGTGAGGAGAAAAATATGGTATTTTCGTCCTTGATCTTTATTTTTGCATATCTTGCGATAACGCTTGCGGTTTATTACGTTACACCGCTTAAATGGCGCAATTTGGTGCTGTTTGTTGTTTCGCTTGCCTTTTACGGTTGGGGTGAACCGAAATATATCGCCTTGATGATCGTTTCGATACTCATTGCATATATCTTCGGTTTTTTCATCGAAAAGCACCGCGAAACGAATAAAAAACGCGCTAAAATATATCTCGCGATATCCTTGATAGGCAATTTATCGTTTCTTTTGTTTTTCAAATACTATAATTTCTTTGCCGAAAACATCGGCTTTGCAACGATTGAGGGCTTAACGCTTCCCGTCGGCATTTCCTTTTACACCTTCCAAATAATGTCCTATTCGATCGACCTTTACCGCGGCGAGGTTCCTTTGGCGAAAAAAATCGTTCCCTTCGGCACCTACGTAACGCTTTTCCCCCAGCTTATCGCAGGTCCTATCGTTAGATATAAGGATGTGTGCGATCAGTTAGAGGAAAGAAAGGAAACGGTTTCGAAGTTCGCGTCCGGCGTAAACAGATTTGTTACAGGTCTTGCGAAAAAGCTGATTTTGGGTGACTCTGCCGCCGCCATTGCCGAGCTTTTGGAGCGCAATAACGAATTCGAAACTACGGTCGTAGGCACTTGGATGGTAATGCTTTGCTATACCTTCCACATTTATTTCGACTTTTCGGGTTATTCGGATATGGCAATCGGCTTGGGCAGAATGTTCGGCTTTGAATTTGTCGAAAACTTCAATTATCCTTATATCGCAAAAAGCGTTACCGATTTTTGGAGAAGATGGCACATTACCCTTTCAACTTGGTTCCGTGAATACATATATATTCCGTTGGGCGGCAACCGTGTGAGCAAGCCGCGCGCATTCTTCAACCTTGCCGCGGTTTGGTTTTTGACCGGCTTTTGGCACGGCGCCGATTGGAATTACCTTCTCTGGGGCGTTTATTTTTGGGTATTCCTTGTTATCGAAAAGTCATTTTTGGGCAAGGTGCTTCAAAAAATACCCGCTCTCGGTCATATTTACTCGCTTATCATCGTCGGCTTCGGTTGGATAATCTTTTTCCATTCCGACCTTTCGGTAATTGGCGATACGGCAAAGCAGTTGGTCGGTATAAATACCGCCTTTGCAAGCGCGAATATCGGCTATACTCTTTTGAAATTATTGCCGTTCATCGTCATTTGCGCGCTTGCCTGCACCCCCTTACCGAAAAAGGTATTTGGCAAACTGCAGGAAAAATGCTCCTTTGTTTCGGCGATAACGCCTATCGCAGTCGCGCTTTTGTTCACCGTATGTATTGCTTATATGGTCGACAACAGCTTTTCGCCGTTCCTTTATTACATCTTTTAAGGAGGTAGAAATCAATGAAAAAGTACAGCGAATTAATAACAATCGTTTTTTTCTGCCTCATCGTGTTTTCTTTTGCGATTTCCTTTTATATCGTTCCCGATGCCGAATATTCCGAGCAGGAAAAGCGACCGCTCGAGCAAGCGCCCGAGCTTAATACCGAGAATTTCTTTTCGGGTGAATACGCAAAGAACATCAACAAATATTACGCCGACCAATTCCCCTTGCGAAGCTTTTTTGTAAAAATCAAAAGCGCCGCCGAGCTTGGTCTTGGAAAGGGCGAAAACAACGGCGTTCTTTACAGCTACGACCAGCTTGCGATGAAGGAATTTGCGGCAAACAATATTTACGAATTCGAGCAGTCGCAAAAAAAGACCGACCGAATTTATCTTGATTCGGTCAAGGTCCAGCTTGAATCGGTAAATAAGCTTGCCGATAAATTAAGCGTTCCGCTCGTGACGGTTTTACCTCCGAGAACTATCGATATTGCCGATTCGAAATTCCAATATGACCGTCCCGACGGCGATAAAATGTTCGATATGATGAACGAGGTTTTAAACGAAAAAACGGGTTATATCGATACACTTTCACTTTTACGGCCGAAATACGAGCAGGGTGAATACGTTTATTACCGCACCGACCACCATTGGACAACGCTTGGCGCTTATTACGTTTATTGCGAGATAATGGAATCGCTCGGATGCGGCGATAAGATAATACCGAAGGAAGAATTTAACATCGAATCGGTAGAAGGCTTTATCGGCTCGACCGCCGCAAGCGCTAATTTCCCCTTCTTTAAAAAAGACGTTATCGAAATATGGCATCTTGATGACGATAACGAATACGAGGTTATCGCCGACGGTGAGGATATGGGCGGCTTTTATGTGAAGAGCTTTGTCGATACCGAAGACAAATATTCGCTCTTTATGGGCGGTGTGCACAACACCGTAAGCGTTACAAAAAAGGGTGAGGAGCGCAAAACGCTTCTTATCGCAAGAGATTCCTTTTCCGACTGCTTGGTGCCCTTTTTGGCAAGAGAATTCAATATCGTTACAATAAACCTCGATATAATTCAAGACGTTGCGTTTGCCGCTTCTTATTATGAAGCCGACGCAGTGCTTATCGTTTACAACGCAGAAAATATTATCAAAACCGCTAATCTTTCTAACGTAATGTTTACATCGGTACAATAAAAACCAACGGAGGATAAATATGAAACGCATTTTAGCATTTATTACTGTATTGCTCCTTTTCAGCACATTAGTCCTCGCCGCGTGCGAGAATAACGCAACCGAAACACAAAGCACAGACGGTTCGCAATCGGCTTCGTCGGAAACCGCCGAAAGCAGAGAAGAATCCAAGGAAACCTCAAAAGAAGCGTCTAAGGATGAATCCAAGGAGGACTCCAATGAATCCAAGGAAGAATCTAAAAACGAAAGCTCAACTACCCCCTCAAAGCAAGTCACCAAGCTTCCCACCAAATACGAAGAAGGAAGCATTTCGCTTGAAGCGGCAAGCTTCTCCGAAAAGCCCTATTTTGCCTTGGTCGGCAGATGCAGTGAGGGCGCAATCGTTACAGGCGAAGCAAACGGCGAAACTGTAACGAGCAAATCCTATCACGGCTGGTATTCACTTCGTCTTAAATGCACCGGCAAGAACGTTGACGTTAAAATAAGCCAAACCGTCGACGGAAAGCAGGTCGGCGAAACGCTGGAATATACCATCAAGCCCACCACACCGGGCAGTGATATGTGGCCTACCGTTACGGGCGGCGATTTCCAATTCTTCTTCCAAAAAATGCTTCCCGATTTTCAGGGTCAAAACGTCCCCTCCGCCGGAATTCTTAACACACTTTCCGCGCGTGTAAAGGTTCACCTTGAATCGCTTCGCGCAGTAAATCCCAATGCCGAAATTATTTATATGATAGTTCCCTCGTCGATGACCACCTATCCCGAGCTCGTACCCTCGAGCTACAAGCCCGCAACGGGCGAAACCAAGCTCGACAAGACGATGGCGGCAATTGAGCGCGGCGGCGGAACGGTTATCAACCTTAAGAGCATTTTCGCAGAGCACAAAAACGACGAAATGCCGCTTTACTACAAGCTTGACAGCCACTGGTCGGATTACGGTGCATACGTTGCTTACAACGCGCTTTTCACCCACATTTCCGAAAAATTCCCCGAAGCCGCACCCCGTCCTCAAAGCGATTTTAATTGGAACGAGGGCTTTTACAACAGCGGCGATATGGCATATTACCTTGCAATGTCGCAAAGCAAAATAAAGGAATATTCGTATTACCGTACCTTTAAGGACAAGGTTCCCGCATCGGTTACCGCGTTTAACCGATACGATTCGGCTACTTCGCTTACCTACAGCGACGAAATGACTTATGAAAACACAATCGTTACGGGCAACAGCAAGCTTCCCAACTGCATTGTAATGCGCGACTCTTATTCGACGCAGATGTATGATATTCTTGCCGAAAGAATGAACCGCACCGTTTACCGCGGTATGTGGGGCTACGGTTGGGACAATTGGCTTATCAACAGCGAAAAGCCCGATTACGTCATTTATCTTATCGCCGAATGGAATATCGATGCGGTGCTTTACAATTAAAAATTTTCATTATACTGTCTGCGTCCTACCGCAGGCAGTATATTTTTTGTCACCGCTTCATATATTAGCCCGAGGTGTTATTTTATGAAAATTCAATGGAAAAAGCTGATTGTATCAATTGCGATTCCGCTCGGCATCGGCTTGCTTGCAGGATGGATAACGAGCGATTCGACCGATATGTTCGAAGCCGTAAACAAGCCGCCGTTATCCCCGCCCGCTTGGCTTTTCCCTATTGCTTGGAGTATTCTTTACCTGCTTATGGGAATCGCCTTTTACCGCGTTTGGATTGCCGTTACGACCGCCGAAAAGCGCAAGGAAGCTTTTTTGTTCTATGGCGCACAGCTTTTATTTAACTTCTTTTGGCCGATAATATTCTTTAATCTGCAGGAATATCTTTTTGCTTTCGTATGGTTGGCTATTCTTTGGGTGTTGATTCTTTTGACACATCAGCGCTTTTCAAAAATCGATTCGTGGGCAGGATATTTGCTTATCCCCTATCTCGTTTGGGTTGCCTTTGCAGGTTATTTGAATCTTGGAATTTGGTGGCTTAACTAAAAACAAACCGTTCGGATTTTTAGGTCCGAACGGTTTTATTTACGGTCTTATTTTATTTTTTCTTGCGGATAATAATTACCGTCAAAGCGGCAGCTATCAAAACGATTGCCGAGGTTATCCAAATCCAAGCGTTACTTCCGCCTTCATCGCCTTCATCGCTGTCGGAAGAAGTGCTTGAAGCTTCTGCTTCGCTTTCGGGCAGAGTTGTTTCCTCGATGCTTTCACCGGTCGAGAATTCATTTTCCGAAACGGCCTCCGATTCGGTGGGTTGCGATTCTTCGGGTTGGCTCGATTCTTCGGGTTGGCTCGATTCCTCAGGCTCGCTCGATTCTTCGGGAGGAATTTCCTCGGTTTGCTTTGTGGGAATCATAAAGCAGGCGTCGGGTATCTTTTTGCCCGTCGAGAAATTATAACCCGTATAGACGATATAATCGGAATATACGTCAACGGTATAACCCTCACTGCCGTATTCGGGGGTTACGTATTTTCTTCCGTCATAGCTTCGTTGCAACGAGGTACCGGTTCCGTACGAGCCGGGCTGACTGTTCGAGCCGACGTGGACTGTGTGGGCAAATTCGCCGCCTACGTTCGAATAGTTCGCGTTTTCATAGAACGAAACGTGAGTGTGGCCCGACATAACTATCGCGTCCTTATATTGCTCAAGTAATGCCTTCAAGCGCATATTCTGGGGAAATGCAGCTTTGAAATCGATACAAGCGTTATAGGTTCCCTTGGGGATGTCGCCTGCGCCGAATTTAGCGCCGTTGTTAAGGAAGGGCGAGTGACACGATATGAAAACGTTTGCGGTTTCGCCGTATTGAGAAAGCACGCCTTCAAACCAATCCATTTGCTTTTTCGAGAAGTTATCGTATTTTGCGCTGTCGCCCGGTGCCTTCAATTCCTGCGATAAAAAGATGAAAACGTTATCCCTGCTTCCGTTTTTGCCCTCGAAAACAACGTAGAAATAGGGCGAATTTTCGTAAGGATGAACTTCGTTTGCGCCCTTTAAATACTTGCTGTGAAGACCGACGTCGGCAGCAGTATTGCCGTGGTTGCCGGTTGCTTCATAAACGTTTTTCAAATCGAAATCCGAGCTATTTATAATTTCGATATGCTTTTCATACTGCGCTTCAAGGTCGGGGTTTTCACCGCGGTCACCGACAACGTCGCCGACGATAACGACGATATCCATATCCTTATCGGCCATAAAGTTCATCGCCGTCTTAAGCTTTTCGTAAGCACCGCGGTTGTGCTGTTCGTAATTCATGTGAGTATCCGAAAGCGCACCGAAGGAAAATTCCTTTTTGCCGAAATCGGGAGTACGCTTGGACGAGGGAATTTCTGCAGTCGCAATTGCATCCTTAATATCGGGTGTTTCGTTAAGAAAATAGCTTTTGCTTTCAAAAACGGCAATACCCTTTGCGCCTTGGGGAATCATCATTCCGTCGCTGATTTCGCCGACCGATTTGCTTCCGCTTATTTTTATTGCGGTTGCTTCATCGTAATCGCCAAGCACCTGCTTGCCGTCGGTATAATATATAACGTAATATCCGGTTTTTGCGCCGTTTGCGCTCGGTGTAACGGTTATTTCGCATTGGGCAAAGCCCGCAACCTTCGCCTCGTCACCTGTGAATTTGATCTCAACGGTTGCTTTATCTTGATTTGCAGACACAATGCCCACCCCCTGAAATATCCCAAGCACGAAAAACGCCGAAAGCGCTACCGCGCAAAATCTTTTTGCTAACGTAAACACGGAAATGCCTCCTTGAACTATCTTTTTTCACACGAATTATATCACATTAATAAACAAAAGTAAATAGTGTTTTGCGATAAAAAAGCCCTTCCCGAAAAGGAAGGGCTTTTAGCTTTTTTAATGATGCAGCTCCCGCAAAAAATTCGTAATCGCTATAATTACCGTCACAAATGCCATACAACCTATCGTCCAATAATCGGAACTCTTAAATTTAAAGCTTTGTCGGCAGACCGAATAGCCCGCAAACGCCAGTGCAAACCACACCGCAACGACCGTGATATCTACATAGCTGTATCCGATATGGCTGTATAGGATTTGAGGAAAGATATAAAGCGGAATGAGCAATCTGTATCCAAAAATCGAATCCGAAACGCCTCCTGCGTGTTCGCTTTTCTTTTTATTGCATCGCCAAAAGAACAGCGCTACCGAGAGCAATCCGAGCACAATCCAGAAAAGTGTTATTGCAACCGTGGTTTCAAATTTGAAGATAAAATCAAGAGGATACGTCGTGGTTTCGATAACGCCCTCGATCCGCGCAAGGATATCCATAATATAAACCCACGGCAGAGAAAGGTCCTCGAAAAGATCGGGAAGATTCGCAAAATAATATATGAAAGCGAACACAAGATTCCAACCGATAATAAACGCCGTACCGTCGAAGATATGGTTAGCCTCGTTGAAAACGAAAACGTTCATTGAATAGTAAAGCCAACCCATAACCATTAAGGCGACAAAGTAAAACGCAAGCCACCCGAGATTGATAAGCGAAATCGCGCCATATCCGATTATAACGAAAACCTCGGCGAAAAAAGCAAGCGCGGCAGGAATCAGCACCGTAAGAAGTCCCGACAAATAATGAGCAAGCGCAATTTTTCTTCGGCTTAACGGAAGCGAATTAAAAATGTCGATATTGCGCCGATTTTTGAAAGCATAAAAGCTTACCATCGGCATAACCCAGCAAAGACAAATCAGCACAGCGACCGCAGTACTGAAATTGGTCTCAAAGCCTTCGATTGCGTTTTCGGGCATTGCATCGACGTGCGTGCTTCCGTAGTAATATTTTTGTATTGTTCCGAGATCGTTTTCGGTATATTTAAAGAACAGATGATTCTGCCAGCTTGAGGTTATGGGGATAAATATCAGCATCGCCAGTATGGCGATGGGAATTACCGTGCGCAGATTTGCTTTTAAAAGTCTTTTAAAATATCCGCCAAAGCTGTTTTTCATCATTTCTTCCCCCTTCCCGATAATACGTCGTGAATAAACGCTTCTTCAAAATCAAGCGGCATTTCGTCGATGACCGCAGGCGAAAGCGTTTCAAGACGCGCGCGTATTTCATCGGCATCGCCCTCGAACACCGCCGTAGCGAAACGCCCCTTGATGTCAAGCGAAACTATCGGCATTCCGTCAAAAGCTTCCCTTGAAATATCCGAGATAAACGCAAGATTAAACTTGCAAAGCCGCGATACGTGGTCGGCAATATCGCCCTCGCTTTTAATTTGAGTGTTATCGATAAGCACAAACTTGTCGCAAAAATCCTCAAGCTCACGAAGCGAATGACTTGTGATGATAACGGTTGCGTTTTCTTCCTCGACAAGCTTGATTATCGCATCCTTGAACAGCTTGCGCGAAAGCGGATCAAGTCCGTCAAACGTTTCGTCAAGCAGCATATATTTCGGCTTCACCGCAAGCGCGACCGCAATAAAAACCTGTCTGCGCATGCCCTTTGAAAAGGTGCGGAGACTCTTCCTTTTGTCGATCTTATATTCGGAAAGAAACGAATCAAATACGGAAATATCAATTTCGGGATAGAAGGTACGGTAAAACTCAAAAAGCTTTTTCGGGGTCGGTGCGCCCGTGTAAAAAGGATCGTCAGGCAGGAAGAATATATCCTTCCTCGTTTCTGCACTCATAGGGCTTTTGCCGTCATAAAGCACCGTATTTTCGGTTTCGTAAACACCCGAAAGCAAACGCAAAAACGTCGATTTGCCTGCGCCGTTGATTCCGACAACGCCCAAAATCGTGCCATCGGGGACCGAAAGGTTTATATCTTTCAAAACGCACTTTTTGTCAAAAGAATGCGAAAGACCTTTGATTTCAATCATTCGTAAATACCTCCCTGATTATTTCGTTTAGCTCGTCAAGGGTAATGCCCTGCTCCTTAAGCTCGTGCACAGTCTTTACCGCGTTTGCCCTGCGCGTATCGGAAATATTGCCCGAAGCATTGCCCGAAAAGGTTACAAACGCGCCTTTTTTGGGCAATGAACAAATCAAGCCCTTCTCTTCGAGAAGAACGTACGCCTTTTGCACCGTGTTGGGGTTAACGCCAAGCTCTGCCGCCGCGGTGCGAACGCTCGGCAGCTTGTCGCCGTCGCGCAATACGCCCAAACGGATGTAGTTTTCGTATTTTTCCGCAACTTCAATATAAACGTCGCGCTTTCCAAACAACCCTTTCGGCATTTTCCCTCTCCTCTCATCTGTATTATCTGTATTATCTGTTCTGTCTGTACTATAACACTTGATTTTGAATTTGTCAATAGTGGATTTGGCGTTTTTAAAACATTCCGCATTGACAAACGTTTGTTCGCGTTGTATAATTAAACGTATATTTTATCGGAGTCTGCTTATGACGATTGAAGAAATAAAAATACGGCAATTAACAAATCAATATTTGATACAAAAGGGCGATAAAGAAACCGTCGTGCGCGACCTTTGCGGTGTGCAATCGCAGTTTCTGAGCAACGCGATGCATTCGCTTAAAATACGATGTTATGATTTTGATGAGACAACCGTTAAGGACGGTCTTGTTAAAAATTGGACTGTGCGTAGCACTGTTCACGTTTTTTCGGAAAAGGATCTCCCGCTTTTCATACGTTGTAACAACGGGAACGATTACCGAAGAAACGAATGGAACGGATATACCTTTTGGAATCAACGCGACAAATGGGCACTCTCGCCCGAACGTCAAAAATATCTGTCAGAGGTCATTCTTAAATCTTTGAAAAGCGGCGAAAAAACGCGCGACGAGCTTAAAAATATTTGCCGAGAGCAAGGTATGTCTCACGCTGAGGAAAGCTGCGTTTTCGATCCTTGGGGAGGCGGAATTTGCGAGCTTTGCAAACGCGGATTTATGAATTACGTCGTTCAGGAGAAAAAGGCGTATTGCATCTCCCCCGAGTTTGTGCCGATGAAAGACGAAGACGCACAGCTTGAAATTGCCCGCCGTTATTTTACAAATATCGCTCCTGCAACAATACACGACGCTATGTATTTCCTCGGTGCAAAGCAATCGGATGTCAAAAAATGGATTTCGCTTTTGCCGATTGAAAGCACAACCATAGATGGAAAAACATATTTTTACATTGAAAACGCCAAGACCTACGATAACAATATTCCTAAATGCATTTTCCTTGCGGGCTTCGACCAATTAATGCTTGGATATCAAAAAAAGGAAAGTCTTTATCTTCCGCAAGAGCATTTGCGTAAGATTTTCAACCTTGCAGGCATAGTTATGCCGGCAATTTTGCTCGACGGCAAGGTCGTCGGGAAATGGAAAAAGAAAAACTCCAAGCTGACGATTTCGATTTTCGAACCTATCGGTGCGAAAAACAAAAAAGCGATTGCCGCCGAGGCGGAAACGCTTTGGAGCGATTTGAAAAAAATAGAATTTGAGGAATAAAAATGCTTACTGTATCGTTTCCGAACGTAAAAGAAATATCTGACGAGATGTTGAAATTCGCGGTTATATGCGCAAAATACGGTCACAAATGGATATTCTGCAAACATAAGCGAAGAACCACCTGGGAAATACCCGGCGGTCATCGCGAAATTAATGAAGCGATCGAAGAAACCGCAGAGCGTGAATTGATCGAAGAAACGGGTGCAAAAGAGTTTAATATTATTCCGCTTACCGTTTATTGTGTCGAGAAAGACTGTGAAAAGACATACGGAATGCTTTTCTTTGCAAAAGTAACCGAGCTTGGCGATATACCTATCGATAGCGAAATTAAAGAAATCGCTTTGTTCGATACTATTCCCGATGAGTTGACCTATCCCCAAATACAGCCGTATTTGTATGAGTTTGCAAAGGAAGATACAAAGCCGTGTTATTCCTATGTTATGGGAATCGACGAGTCGGTTTTGAGTTTGACAAAGTATGGAATTGATGTGGAGCGCGACGGAGATAACTATACGGTGATGTTTCCGAAGGACAAAGCATTGATTTGGGAGGATTTTATTACAAAAACGCTAAAGCTCGAATATTGGAACGAGTATTTTGTCGATGGAAAGATAGTGTTTTTATTCCGTTTACACGGCGGAATCAAAAGATATGAAGTTAAAAATTATGAAAATGACGAGGTCTTGCGCCTTTGCGAGCGGTTGTGCGAATGTAAATTCACATCTCTAAAGGATATGCTTTTAGAGAATTGGTTTTATAATGAAAATATAGGTGAAAAATAATGACAAGATACGAAATAACCGAAACCGACAAAAGGCTTATCGAAATTGGCTTAGAGGTTTTAAAACAAAACTTTGATGACGGGGTTTACAACCACACGGTCGGTTGCGCTTTGCTTTGCAAAAACGGCAACATTTATAAGGGTGGGAATTGCGACGGTATTCACGGCTCCTGTGCGGAATACATAACTATAGGCATCGCCATATCCGCAGGCGAAAGAGAGTTTGACACCATTGTCGCCGTACACGATAAACACCTTAATTCTGTTATTCCGCCTTGCGGCAACTGCAGACAGATGATGTTTGAATATTGCCCCGACATAAAGGTTATCGTCAACGACGAAAACGGAAAGCTGATTAAAGTCACTGCCCGCGACCTCTTGCCCTTCGCTTGGGAACCGGTTATGTGTGAATAATAAATATAAGAAAGGTTACTTCGCAACAAAACCGTTAACATTCGTTAAAACAAGTTCCTGTTTGTTCACGATTGCACTTGACAAACGTGAACAAAAGTGTTATCATATGGGCGGGAACGGGAACGGGTCGACACGAAACCGTTTTGACTAATATGAAAGGAAACCTAGTATGTTTATCGAAGAACGACATCAGAAAATACTTGAAATTTTGGAAACAAAGGGCAGTATAAGCACTTCCGAAATACAGCGCAAATTCTGCGTCGGGTACGACTCGGCAAAACGCGATTTAAGAATTTTGGAAGAAAAAGGACTTTTAAAACGTACCCACGGCGGCGCGATAGCCGTTCGTCAAATTGGCTCAGGGAAGCCCTCGAACGTTACCTGCAAGGATTTTACGGAAGTTAAGCTTAATTATCTGACGATTGCAAAAAAAGCGGTTTCGATGATAAATGATCACGACGTGGTATTTATCACTTCTGCATCCGTTGGCTTTTTGATGGCACAAAATATACCCGAAGACTTAAAAATACGTGTTGTTACAAATTCTATTATTATCGCAGAAGAATTGCGAAAAAAGCAAAATGTTTCCGTAATTCTGCTCGGCGGTGAAATGGATAATAAGGGTAATTGTTACGATGCATTCGCAATCGAAACAATCAAAAAGCTTCGTTTTGACAAATGCTTTTTGACGTCCGCGGCAATATCTGCCAAATTTGGTCTATCAATACAAAAATCCCAAGCGATAAGCTTTTGGAACGCGGTCATTGACAGTTCCAGAAAGGCAATAGGACTATATCCCACCGAAAAAATAGGCATTGATTCTATTATAAGCATTTGTCCTGCAAACCGACTTAGTACAATAATAACCGATTGGGATGCACTTGAAGAGGACTTGGTTCAGTTTGACGAGCTTGGAATTGAATTGGTTATTACCGAAAAAGAAGATTAAACCATCTCCAATAAAAAAAGCAAGGAATTTCATCCTTGCTTTTTGTTTTTGTTTGGTATTACATTACGTCCAGAAGCGATTTTGCGCGGGTTATGTCCGACACGAAATATTTCCAAAGCAGTTCTCCCGTGAGTCCGTCGGGATAATCGGAAATCGCCGTTTCGATATTTTCTGCCGCCTCTTCCCGTTGGGCATTTTCGGAAAACCAATCGTATTCGGGCATAACGCGGTTTTCAAAGGTGCCTTTGGGCATAAGGTCGATAAATTTATCAAGCTCTTTTGCGGTTATCGGGGAAGAAATTTTCAAGAACTCGTCTACCGCCTCGGGCAGGGCGAAAAAGACATTTTCGTCCTCGAGCAACGACAAAATACCGTCTGCTTGACAAGATGCCTCGACAGTCATACACAAAAACAGCGTTTTTTGATGCGAATTAAGCGATTCAAACGGCATTTCATAGTAATAATCGTACGTCAGCGCGATTGAAAGCTCGGTAAAATCGTCGCAAGAAAGCTTGCAAAGCGCGTTTGCATCCTTTGATTTAATTATCCTTTGGGGGTCGAATTTTTTCGGTTTGAAAAAGTTGAACATACTTTTACTCCTAATCGGGTCTTCCCGTTAAATGTCCTTCGTCCGAAAGGCTGGGGTAATTTAATTGACGAAGCACCTCGTAGGCAACGACGGCGACGGCGTTTGAGAGGTTTAGCGACCTTACAAAGCCGAGCATCGGGATACGGATGCAACGCTCGTAATTTTTATCTAACAACGGCTCGGGCAAACCGTGGGATTCCTTGCCGAAAACGAGATAGATATCCTTATCGTTGGGATATTCAACCTCGGAATGGCATTTTTGCCCTTTGGTCGAACAGAAATAAAATTCGCCCGATTCGTTTTTCGAAATAAATTCGTCCCAATTTTTATAGGTAGTAACGGTTAAATACTGCCAATAATCAAGCCCTGCGCGACGAATGGTGCGCTCGCTCAGCTCGAACCCAAGCGGCTCGATAAGGTGCAAATGACAGCCCGTTACCGCGCAGGTGCGCGATATGTTGCCTGTGTTTTGCGGTATTTCGGGTTCGTAAAGCACGATATGTATCATAATTTCATCACCAAAAGACGTTCTTATTTGTTTTTGTTATTGTACCATTTCATAAACGCTTTTTCAACCCCTTGATTAATTAAAAAAAGTGTTATATAATAAAAGCAAATAAACAAGTGAGGTTTTGTTATGGCACTCGGAATTATCAAAAAAGATCCATATCTTGCACCGTTTGAAAAAGACCTTTTGGCACGCTATGATTCATACCTCACAAAAAGAGCCGAGCTTGTCGGCGGAGATACCGATTTGACCGATTTTGCGAACGGTTATGAGTATTTCGGCATACATCCGACGGAAAACGGATGGGTGTACCGTGAATGGGCGCCCGGCGCTGACGAGCTTTATTTCACGGGGGATTTTGCAAATTGGGATTGCAAGGCATACCCGATGACGCGCATTGAAAACGGAGTTTTTGAAATATATCTTGACGGCAAGGACACGCTTAAGGTCGGACAAAAGGTGCAATGCATCGTCATAAGGGGCGAGGAATTTATGCGACGCGTTCCTGCCTATGCGACGCGCGTTGTTCAAGACCCCGTTACATATAATTTCTGTGCCGAGGTCGACGATATTCTTTTCGACGGCTTCGAATGGACGGATGAAGATTTCAAACCGCAAAAAACGCCCTTTATTTATGAATGCCATATCGGTATGGCGCAGGAGGAAGGCAAGGTCGGCACGTTTGACGAGTTTAGAGAAAATATTCTTCCGCGCATAAAAAAATCGGGCTACAACACCATTCAGATAATGGCGATAATGGAGCATCCCTATTACGGCTCGTTCGGTTATCAGGTTTCGAACTTTTTTGCGGTAAGCTCACGCTTCGGACACGCAAGCGGACTTAAAAGGCTCATCAACACCGCGCATAATATGGGCATTACGGTGCTTTTGGACGTAGTTCATTCCCACGCTGTCAAAAACGGCGGTGACGGACTTAATTACTTCGACGGCACTCATTATCAGTATTTCCACGAGGGTGAGCGCGGATACCACAAGGCGTGGGATACAAGGCTTTTTAACTATGACAAAAACGAGGTTTTGCATTTTCTGCTTTCAAACCTTAAATATTGGATGGAAATTTTCCATTTTGACGGCTTCCGCTTCGACGGAGTGACCTCGATGCTTTATCACGATCACGGATTGGGAAGTGCTTTCACGAATTACGGCATGTATTTTTCGATGAACACCGATACCGAGGCGGTAACCTATCTTCAGCTTGCAAACGAGCTTATACACTCGCTTAATAAAAACGCGATAACGGTTGCCGAGGATATGTCGGGTATGCCGGGTATGTGCATTCCGATAAAGGACGGCGGTATTGGGTTTGATTACCGTCTTTCGATGGGTATTCCCGACCTTTGGATAAAGCTTATCAAGGAATACCGCGATCAGGATTGGGATATGTTTATGCTTTGGCACGAGCTTACCTCGCGCCGAATCGGCGAAAAGGCTATCGGATATTGCGAATCGCACGACCAAGCGTTGGTCGGCGACAAAACGATAATATTCCGTCTTTGCGATGCCGATATGTATTGGTTTATGAACGTCGGCAGCAGAAGCGATATTATCGATCGCGGCATTGCGCTTCACAAAATGCTTCGCCTTATTACCGCGTCGACCGTCGGCGAGGGATATTTGAACTTTATGGGCAACGAATTCGGGCATCCCGAATGGATCGATTTCCCGCGGGAGGGCAACGGCTGGAGCTATCATTACTGCCGCAGACAGTGGAGTCTTGCCGATGACGGTATGCTTAAATATCAATACCTTGATAGGTTTGACAAGGCAATGCTTAAGCTTTTAAAGAGCGGCCGTCTTATGACCAAGACACCCAAAAATCAATGGATAGGTCAAAACGACAAGGTGGTAATTTATACCGAAAAGGACCACGTTTTCGCCTTTAACTTCCACCCCGAAAAATCCTTTACCGGTTACTTTGTGCCCGTTGAGGAGGAAGGCGTTTACAGGGTAGCGCTTACGACCGACGACGTTGCCTTCGGCGGATTTAACAGAGTCGATACCGAATATGAATATACCGCCGAAAGACAGCTTGACGGCAGAATAGGCTTTATGTGTTATCTCCCCAACCGCTGTGCGACTGTTTTGAAGAAAATAAAGAAAAACGCTTGAAATACGAAAAATTTATGATAAAATAGCGTATATTATTGTTATTTGGAGTTTTTTGATGAAAGAAATTAAAAATATCGAAGATTTTAACGGCAGAATAAGCCGAATACTTATTACCGAAGAAGAAATCGCACAGGCTATTAAAAATACCGGCAAAATGATCGACGATTCCTATGACGGAAGACCGATACTTCTCGTAAGCATTCTTAAGGGTGCTTTCGTGTTTATGGCAGACCTTTTGCGCGCCGTGACCGTCCCTTGCGAGATCGGTTTTATGTGTGCAAAGAGCTATTATCAAGGCACTGTTTCCTCGGGCGTTGTTAAGATCACAATGGACCTTGATCAGGATATCAGCAATTACCACGTTATTATCGTTGAGGATATTATCGACACGGGCAGAACCTTGAAGGACGTTTACGAGCTTTTGCTTACCCGCAACCCCTTGTCGCTTAAGGTCATCACCCTTCTCGATAAGCCGTCAAGACGTCTTGTCGACTTCAAAGCAGACCTTGCGCTGTTCACCATTCCCGACCATTTCGTTATCGGCTACGGACTCGATTGCGGCGAATTTTACCGCAACCTCCCCTATATCGCCGAATATTCCGAGGAATAAAAGCATTTTAAAAGGAGGAACAAAGCGTTCCTCCTTTTTCACGTTATTCAGGGTCTTTGATTTCGATGCAGTAGGAAACCAAATCATCAGCGGCTTCAGTGTTCGTACCGCTCGAAACAAAACGGAATGCCACGTTTAATACTTTGCCGGATCTCATTTCCCATTCCATAATAACCACACCGGAGCCTACGTCGCGTTGCGGTTTACCGAGAATGTCAGCGATTTCATAAAAAGTCATTCCAACACTTATACGTTCCGCCAAATCTTCATCTATGCCGCCATATCGGGTAGGTTCATACCACGTTGTAGGATCGTTTATATCTAAATTGTCTATATCCGAATTACTCGTTACAAAGTAAATTCCTATTGCGGCAAGAGCAATAACTGAAACAGATATGATAACTGCAACAACTAAAGTTTTTCTTGTCATGACTTACCCTCGATTCTTATTTTTGAAACTACAAATTCAGACTCATAACTTGTATATTCAAATATATACAAAAAGCCAGAAGTTGATAGGTATTTCTGAATTATCGTACCACTTCCTATATCAATTCCTTTGTGCGGCAACAGTTTAACTACATCATTATAAGACATTCCAATTTTAACTTTAGACAAAAGTTCGTCACTAATGGTCGTAGTTAAATTAAAACTCTGTACAAATTCATTTGATTTAGATGAGTGGTACATATTATTCCAAGGTTTTACGGAAAAATATCCGACAAAAGTTGTATAATTATCTCTGTCTGCGAGCATAGGATCAATTATGAGGTCACCTGATTCATCTGTCCTTTTAACTGACGAAGTTCCTCTCTTATGAGACCAAAATCCATCCGAGTCCTGTCTGTACCAATGATAGTCATCATTCGAAACTACCAATGCAACTTTATATGTTCCAACGGGACATATTTCATATCGTCCAATTGAAGCAAATGTACATGATGTTTGGTTAACTTCATTGTATTTGCTAAAATCACTTTGAACAGAACTAACAATAACACTTGCTGGTTTTTGAAAACTTTCCGGTATATCACTATCGTTTCCGTTATGCTTGTTGTAGTACTCACCTGGTTGTTGTTTAAACCATATGGTATTTCCTGTTGGCTCTTCAACTTGATTATTGATAGCATATGCATAACAGTTGTTGTTGTCCGAAGGAATGCCTGCCCAAGCCACCGCGTCATAATCTAACTCGTGACCATTTGTCGGCAGCATGCGAATCGGTTGCCATTCATCGAGATAATCATTGTCGCTCACATATACATTTTGTTTGATTTGAGCATCGCTTGATGTATCGGAAGCGCATAATACAAGAAAACCCGGAGAAGAGCGAGCTCGTATTTTATATTCGCCTTCGGAAACTTCGACGAACTCCCACTGCTGACGATCATATCCAAGGTAAGTCTCTTGAATGATGTTTATCCCTGAAGAAGTTTCATAACCTGCCGGAACAGATAGCGCCAATCCACTTTCTAATGAAACTATCTTGTAATATCCATTACCAAGCGATTCGAAAATCCATTTTTGTTCATCGGTTCCGTCCAATGTGTGGTTTTCTATATGAGAATCGCCGTTGTCATCAGGCTGCATATACTTTTCGGTGTCTTTGTTCTTGAAGAAGTACGTGCCGTCCGCAAACGGAATTACATACAGCTCATAAGAAATCTCTTTGCCGTTGTAAGAAGCTTTAATTGTCGCCGTTCCGCAGGAATTTGCGGTAACGGTTCCGTTGGAGGAAACCGAAGCTACTGTCGAGTTGTTCGTTGACCATCTTACAAGATTTCCTGGAGAAATAGTTTGATATGACACAACTACTAAGTTCAAGTCATTAAGCGTTTTTGTTTCGCCTATAACGATTGCTTTTGAAGGTATCCCATTACTAGAGTAACTGCTGCCGGTTGTGGCGTTATATGCAGCAACCCCCTCTGGCGCACTATCCTCTCTAACCAACGCCCATTTTTGCCAAGCACTTCCCGTATATGAACCCACGGTTGCATTTGCGCTCAGTGTTGTGTTGCCATTAGCCATCTGCAACGTTTTGCCGGTGCTGACATTCTTTATCAAGTAATTACTTCCGTTCCAAGATATTTCCCATTGAGCAGAAAGCGGAACATGATCCAAAGTGTCAATATTACCGACGGTAAAAACATCCGCGGACGTGCCGGTTATATGAAGAGCCATATCAAGCTTATACAATGGTCGAATGCTGTATATGCCGTTGTGCAAATGATTTATGCGCCAAAGCTGATGTATCTCATATTTTTCATCCGCTGCACTGCCATTGCTGTCATATTTCGCATATTGATTAACCTTTGTTAAATCTTTAATAGAACTGTTTTTAGCTTTCAGATAGAGTTCAGAATAAATGTTTTTAATATAAAATGCGTCAACATCGAAATACACGTATACCGTACAACTGGTGCTAAGCGTAGCGCCATTTTGAAAAAAGCTTGCGGTAATCGTAACTTTTCCTGCTTTATGCGCGGTAAGCATACCTGTATTGGAAACAGTTGCGATTGCAGAGTCTGATGACGTCCAAGTAAACGGAATACTATAAGGATTCGTAGCGGTCAAATAACAGGTTTCGCCTTCTTCAATCTCGACAGTTACGCCTCCGTTGGTTATATCGTGTGAATTACTCGGAGCATAATTCATCACCACGTAAGGTCTGTAGGTAGTGGTTGTAGCTTCTGAAGAATACGGAGCTTTTTTGTATGATGCTGAGGTTTCGTTGGAGTTGACAAGTATAAAGCCCTTATCGGATGAATAATAACCATTTTTCCAACCTTTTACCAGTGTTGTTATGTCAAAGTCTGTCCAAGCTCCGCTTGGCATACTCTTGTGCCAGTTATCTTCGGTAGAATAGGTTACCGCATCTCCGTAGGTTACCGTATTTTCATTCCAAGCTGCACTTGTTATCGCATATAAATTAACCATCTGTGCACTGTTGCCTGTAGTGTCCCAACAGTAAAACTTAACGGACGATATATTCGATGCAGTTATCGCATTATAGTCTGCACTGTTATACAATCCCGGTAATTTTACGGCAACTCTGCCTACTCCGTATGTCGAATCAACATAACCGATTGAAAGGTATTTGTAATCGCCGTAATTCTTCGTCGGTCTGCCGGAAAAGAGAACAGTATCTTCAATAGCCCCCTCACCGCTTTCGTTATCCGAAATCTTAAGATTCGGGTCGATTGTTACCGGATAAACGGTTGTCGAATCGGCAAGAAATTCTTCGGGTGCGGACAGCGATAAAATATACTTTTGCTTATCCGAAACCGTTTTTACGGTCATAGTGCCGTATTCGGGCTTGCCGACTGCATCGTATACTATCACCTTACCCAAGTTCAATACCGCTTTTGAAGATTCGCTCTCGGCGAGATAATATCCGTTTTCGTTACAATACAACCCCAAGCCGTCTGTTTCAAGAATGAAACTAAACGAAGCATTGGGAATATACTTGTTTAAAATAATATCTTCTTTTACACCCGAAAGCATAGGTGTGTATTTTAAAACAGTATCGCTTCCGAAAAATCCGTCGTAAACGACTGCTTCGCCAGCCTGACGGGCGGGAGCTGTTCTCGCTGTCGATTGGGGAGTGATTTTTACCTCATATCCGTTATAGGACATACTTATTCCCGTGGTCGCAGAGATGGGTATATGTAGATCAAACTCATTACGGGCAATACCGTAACCGTCAGACTTACTTACCAACGAAATATCCTTTTCCTTAACGTCACCGTTTTTATCGACGTACTTAACGTTTTCATCCATATAGTAGATGCTTTTGGTACCGTTAGCGTTCAAAAACACGTATGTGTTAAGGTCTTCTTCTGAATGAAGACGTTCTATGTGCGAAGCTTTATTAAAAGCTTCCGCATTTACGTATTTTGAAATCATGCTTTCTTTTGCAATACTTGGATGATCTATGGTAAGCAAAGCATCGTTTGGTTTAATAGCTTCTGTTTCGGATAAGCCGATATCGTTTAGTTCTGAATAATCTGAAATGTTACCCTTTTCGGCGCTTTCTACCAAACCACTGCCGTCAACGGCAAAAACAGTTAAAAGCTGACTGCACATCGAAAATACGGTGCAAAGAATCAGTAAGAACGAAATAAATTTTTTGTGTTTAAACGTAAATTTTAATAACATTTTTTACCTTCTTTCTGCTTTAAATGATGGATGACGGTTTAAAACCGTTAAAAACCATTGGTATCACCTCCGACAAAGTAGCTTTGGTCATTATTTACCCTTCTACTATAAACATGTCGGCAGAAAGAAAAATGTCTATAAAAAATTTAAAAAAAGTTGAAAATTTTTTGTTCGTTTTCTAGCAACCGTATTCAAAAGAAATAAAAGCAAAAAACTCCTTCAATACCTAAAAGGCGATGAAGGAGTTCGAAAAGAGCGCTATATGCATATCGGTCAAACAGAAAGCGCGGTTAACGGCAGACCTTCAAAGCCATAGTAACGAGTGCTACGGGTTCGACAATATGGCCCATCGGAATCACACCTTCTTTCTTATTATTCCGTTTTCATTATAAAACTTTTCAAAGGCTTTGTCAATGGGGGGATTATGCGCTTTGCTTTTTCTTCATTCGTGTCCAGTTGATAAAGCTGTAAGTATCGTTTACAAGGAACATCGCAAAGCAGACGATGACCGAAACGTAAGAAATATCCTTGATTGCGGCAAGTGTCCAAAGGATTATAAGTACGATATCGTTGATTGCGTATGCAAGTGCAAAATAAGGGCTTCTGCGCGCCGAAAAGCAGACGGCAATAAAGCTTGTCGTTACCGAAAAGGTGCTCGGTAAAAGGTTTGCAGTGCCGAATTTCTTAAGAATGAAATAGAAAACAACCGTTACCGCCACGGAGAGGAGAAGAATAACGGCTATCTCCTTTTTGTTAACGTCGTTGACGGTAACCTCGCTCTTTTTGCCCTTATAGGGGTTTCTTAACCAAGAAACAAGCGCAAAAACCGCCATCGGCGCAGACATTCCGAGATAGGTTATCATTTCGCCGTAATATTCAAAGGAATAGGAAATGATGCCGTAGATGATGCTGAAGATTATCATCATTCCCTGCCCTATCGGGTTGCCCTTTGCGCAAAAGATAAGCGCGGTTGTGCCGATAAGCGAAGCGGCAAGCGAAAGAATGCCCGATTGTGAAAAAAGGAAAAAGAAGGTCGTTATAAGCGTAACCGAGCAAAGCCACATTATTTTTTCGAATTTTGTGAAATAGTTGAGTTTCTTAAGCATTTTTTCTCCGAAAAGCATATTTGAACGAATTATATCACCTTAATCCCGATTTGTAAATAGCATTGACATTTTTTGCGTTTGTGATAAAATAAAAGAAAAAAGCAGAGGTGCGGATATGAAAACTTTTGCCATTTCGGGTTACAACCGCGAGCGCGGTGCAGACGAGCTTATTATTTACAACGGCAGCGGTAACACGAAAACCAATTCCTACGGATTTGAAGCCTGCGTGCTTGACGGACGCGTTATAAGCTGCGGCAAGAATAACAATATTATTCCCAAGGACGGCTTTGTCGTTTCGGGCCACGGCGCCGCATCGGTCTTTTTGGCGGAAAATCTTTGCGTCGGCGCAAGAGCCGAAATCGATGAAGCAAACGGTATTTTTATCGCAGAAATCGACGATACCGCAAAACAGATCGAAACCGAAAACAATATTTACAAAATCAACAACAGAATCCGCGAACGCGTTGCGGAAGGCTCGAGCTTTGACAAGCAAAAGGCAGAGGAACTTCTTATGCAGGCGGTTGCTGCAAAGGACGGCGGAGATTACTGCACAGCGAACGCGCTTTGCGAGGAGGCTTATTATTACACCGCCGCTTCGGTAAAGGGCGAAATCCGCGCAGTTTGGCACCGCCCCCACGAAAAGAGTGATGCCGAGGTTGAAGCGACAGTTACCAAATTAAAGAACGCGGGCTTTAACCTTATCCTTATCGAAACGAATTACGAGGGCTATGCAAACGCGCAAAAGTGCGTACACGATTATCTTCCCATTCGCCCCTATTATAAAGACGGCTTTGACGTTATCGATTCGTTCATCCGTGTTTGTAAGAAAAACGACGTGAAGATACATTGCTGGTTCGAGGATTTCTTCTTCGGTGTCGAGGGTCACGGATGTCCTATGGCGGAAATCCACCCCGAATGGATGGCAAGACGTAAGGACGGCGGAATTTTGCACGACGCGTTCGATAATTTCTATTTCCTCAACCCTGCGCTTGGCGAGGTTCGTGAATTCCTTTTGGGAATGGTTAAGGAGATTCTCGACAATTACGATTTTGACGGATTCCAGCTTGACTATATACGCTATCCCGTAATTCACGGCGTTGACCGCTCGGCAGGCTTTGAAAAAACCACCAAGGCGGATTTCTTGAAGGATACGGGTATCGTGCTTGACGATATTCCCGACACAAATTGTGACGAATGGAAGAAATTCCTTAACTGGCGCGCAGAAAAGGTTACGGAATACGTTAAATCGGTTCGCGAGCTTATTCTTGAATACCGCAAAAACGGACGCGACATTGTGCTTTCGACCGCAGTTTTCGGGGACCCCGTTGAGGCAATCAACCTTAAATGCCAGAATTGGCAATATTGGGTAAAGCAGGGTTGGCTTGATGCTATCTACCCGATGGCTTACCTTAACATTGCCGAGGACGTCGGCAACGAGGTTGGTTATATGGTTAAAAACTACGGCGAAGCGCCCAACATTTCGGGTATTTCCCCGATGTATAACAAGCTTCCCGTTATCGAATCGACAAAGCAGGTCGAGGAATGCCGTAAGGCAGGTGCGACGGGCATTGCCTTCTTCTGCGCAGGTAACTGCACCGATATTCAGCTTGAAAAGCTTAAAATCGGCGTCTTTAGAGATTAATTTTACTCCCCAAAAACATAACTGTTTTCGGGGACCCCAAGAATTAGCCCCAAAAACATAAAACACAAAATAACACGCAAAATAAAAAATCAAGCTGCCGAGCTGCAGCTTGATTTTTGTTTTTATAAATGTTTTGTAAATTTAACAAACGCGTTCTTTCCGTCCTCGGTGCGCTTATAAACACCTGCGTCACAAAGAACCTCAAGAAATACCTTGCCGATTTCATATTCGAGAATAGAACGGATATTTTCGCTTGTAATCGATTGATATTTCGCCTTTATTTCGTTCACCCAATCGGAATGGGATGCGATTTTTTCGTTTGCCGAAGCATCCTGTCCGTTAAGGATTGCGTTCTCGATAAGCACGATTTCATCCGCCAGGCGCGCGGGAAGCACGGCAAGGCCCATAACCTCGATAAGACCGATATTTTCCTTTTTTATGTGGTGAAGCGAGGGATTCGGGTGGAAAATGCCCAGAGGGCGGTCAGCGCTTGTGCGGTTGTTACGCAAAACAAGGTCGCATTCGTAAATTTCGCCTCTTTTGCGCGAAATGGGGGTTATTGTGTTGTGCGGTGTCTTTTCGGTGTATGCAAAAATTCCTGCATCCTCATCGGAATAGCTTCTCCACGAGGCAAGAATGTGCGAACAGCATTTTGCAAGCTCTTTTCTGTCTGTTGAGCTTACACGAATGACCGACATCGGCCATTTTACGATACCCGCCTTGACGCTGTTAAAGCCGTTAAGCGTAAATTCATATTCGATTCCCGATTTTGCCATTGCAAATTCGTAATTACCGCCTTGAAAATGCTCGTGCGAGAGGATTGAGCCGCCGACTATCGGCAAATCGGCATTCGAGCCGACAAAGTAGTGCGGAAGATAATCGATAATATCAAACATTTTATCGAAAACCGTATCGTCAATCTTCATCGGGATATGCGCGGTATTGAACGCAATACAATGCTCGTCGTAATATCCGTAAGGCGAATATTGAAGCTGCCAAGCTTCATCGTTGACGGTAATTTCTATCGGGCGGAGATTTTGTCTTGCAGGGTGGTTTGCCGTACCCCAAAAGCCGGCATTTTCCGCGCAAAGCTGACATTTGGGATAATTTGCCGAGGCTGCACTTCCCGCCTTTGCGATATCGCGCGGATCCTTTTCGGGCTTCGAGCGGTTTATGGTTATGTCAAGAGTTCCGTATTCGCATTCAAACGGCCATTTAAGGTCCTTTGCGATTCTTTGAGCGCGAACGTAATTAAGGTCTTTGCTTATTCCGTAATACCATTCGGTTGCTTCAAGAGGGCTTGATTCGTATCTTTTCGCAAATTCAGCATTTATCTCTCTCGGCATGGGGGTAAGGATACCCATAATTTCGGTATCGAAAATGTCCTTCGAGGCGGTGGTGTCCTGAATTATGCCGTTTTCACACGCATATTGAATAATGGGCGCAAGGATGCCTTCGATATCGGTGTATTCTTCACCCTCGCAAGGATGCCAATCGGTAAGCCGAAGCGCATTCATAAGACGGTTACGCACAACGTAAACGTCGACCTTTTCGATGATATTTTTATCAATCGCGTAATTTATTAAGGTTTGCAAGCTGTTATAAATCATTATTCATTCACCCCACCGATGCATTTTACAACACAAATGCTTTAAAATCAATAGAAAAGCCCTCCTTTTTTTACATTTTTTTCGATATTTGTTCATTTTTCGGCAAAAAACAATAAAGGCGCAAAACAAAGACGGAGGTTCGTTGTAAATGACCGCATATTCAATAGATTACGCGTATTTACGCGCTCTTTTTTGTGCTTGATTGACACTTGATTTTTCGTAACATAAGTGTTATAATCGTGCGGTAAAATACTTCAGTCGGAGGAAAATATGCTTCTCGCAATCGACATCGGCAACTCGAATATTGCGCTCGGCGGCTTTTCGGAGGAAAAGCTTTGCTTTGTTGCGCGGATTTCGACAGATGCGTCAAAAACCTCGGACGAATATGCAAGTATTTTGCTTAACACTCTTTCGCTTTATCAAATAAGCCCCGAAATCGTAAAGGGGGCGATCGTTTCCTCGGTCGTGCCTGCCCTTAACCGCGCGATAAAGGATGCGGTCAAGCTTATTTGCGGTATCGAGCCGTTGCTTGTCGGTCCGGGAATCAAAACAGGGCTTGGACTTCATTGCGACGACCCTGCCTCGGTCGGTGCCGATTTGGTATGCGCTTGCGTTGCCGCGCGCGCAATATACGGCAGTCCGGCACTTATAATCGATATGGGCACAGCCACCAAAATGACGGTTATCGATCAATCGGGCGCTTTTGTCGGTGTTTCGATAATCCCCGGTGTTAATATGGGACTTAAAGCGCTTTCTGAGGGCACTGCCCAGCTTCCCCAAGTAAGCCTTGAGGAGCCGAAATCGGTTATCGGAAAAAACACCGTCGAATGTATGCGTTCGGGCATTATTTACGGTAACGCGAGCTTGCTTGACGGCATGATAGACCGATTCAACGATGAGCTTGGCACGAATTTGCCGATTGTTGCGACGGGAGGACTTGCGAAAGCGATAATAAAGCATTGCAAGCACGAAATAACCGTCGACGAAACCCTTGTTTTGAAGGGCTTGAATATTATTTATAATAAAAACAATTAAATAATCTGTTGAAAGACCTTAAAAGGTTTATATAATAATTTTTATGCGTTGTACCCACCGTGGACGACAGCAAGGAGGAATTTTTATGAACTCAACAAACAAAAGAAGAACGTCAACCGAGACGTTGGTGATCGCCGCGGTTTTGACCGCGCTTGTGGTTGTATTGCAGCTGCTTTGCTCGTTTATCAAGACCGGCATATTTTCGATCACTCTTGCGCTTATTCCGATCGTTATCGGTGCATCGAAATGCGGTGCTAAAATCGGCGCTTGGCTTGGATTCGTGTTCGGTCTGGTTGTTTTGCTTACGGGCGATGCGGCGCCGTTTTTGGCGGTCAACGTTGCCGGTACTATCCTTACCGTGCTTTTAAAGGGCGCGTTAAGCGGACTTTGCGCTGGCTTGGTATATAAGCTGCTCGAAAAGCATAACAAATATATTGCAGTTATAGTCGCTGCAATAGTTTGCCCTATCGTGAACACCGGCGTATTCGTGCTCGGATGCTTTGCATTCTTTATGGACACTATCGCTTCTTGGGCAGGCGGCGAAGATGCTTTTACCTATATCTTTGTCGGAATGATAGGCGTAAACTTCTTCATTGAAATCGCAACGAACGTCGTGCTCAGCCCTGCGGTCGTACGACTTCTTAACCTCAAAAAGAAATAATATAAGCGCTAAGCTCCGAAAATATGAGGGCTTGGCGCTTTTTACTTGAAGGATTGTGGCAAATCGAAAAAATTTTGAAATTTTTCTTGCGTTAATCGACAACTTGTTCTATAATGTGAAAAGCACGTTCGAAAGGAGGATAAGAATGAATATAAGAGAAAAATTCTTTGGCGACAAACGCTTTTACGGGCGCGTTGCAACGCTGGCAATACCCATTATACTCCAAAACGGTATTACGAATTTTGTCAGTCTTCTCGACAATATTATGGTCGGCAGTCTTGGAACCGAGCAAATGTCGGGTGTTTCTATTGTCAACCAATTTATATTCATATTCAATCTCCTTATATACGGCGCTATTTCGGGTGCGGGAATATTTTGTGTTCAGTATCACGGCAACGGTGACCAAAACGGCATAAAGCATACCTTCCGCTTCAAGCTATACCTTAACGTGTTTTTAACCTTGTTGTCGATGGGCGCTTTGGCGATATTCGACGATACGCTTATTTCGACCTTCCTTTTTGAAAGCGACACAAGCGGCGATTTGGCGCTGACGCTTTCGGAGGGCTTGGCATATCTTAAGATAATGCTTGTCGGTCTTATCCCCTATGCCATTTCTCAAGTATACGCCTCGACCCTGCGCGAAACCGAGCACGCGGTCGTCCCTATGGTCGCAAGCGTTATTGCCGTCTTTACGAACTTTATTCTTAACTATATTCTTATCTTCGGCAATCTCGGCTTCGAGCCGATGGGCGTAAGAGGTGCGGCGATCGCAACGGTAATTTCTCGTTTTGCAGAGCTTGCCATCCTTGTAATATGGAGTCACCTCAACACCGATAAATGTCTTTATTTCAAAGGCGTTTTCAAATCATTTTCGATCCCTGCCGACCTTGTAAAAAGGATGTTTTTAAAAGCGCTTCCGCTTATGGCAAACGAATTTTTCTGGTCGATCTCGCTGACCTTAAGAAACCAATGCTATGCAACGAGAGGTATCGACGTTGTTGCGGCGCAAAACATCTGCTCGACTATCTTCAACGTTTTCTCGGTCGTTTATATGTCGTTCGGAACGGTAATTTCGATTATGGTCGGCAGTCTTTTGGGGCAAGGCAAATTCGAAGAAGCAAAGGACACCAACCGCAAGGTGCTTGTCTGCTCGGTGTTCTGCGGTATTACGCTCGGCACGTTGCTTGCCGTTAGCTCGGGAATCTTCCCCGAATTATACAACACCGAGGATAGCGTTAAATCGCTTGCGACTTATATGATGATCGTTTCGGGCATTTATATGCCGTTATATGCGTTCAACAACAGCTCGTATTTTTCTATCAGATCGGGCGGAAGCGTCGGAATCACCTTCATTATGGACAGCGGTTTTATGTGGATGGTTATGCTTCCCGTATCATTCATATTCTCAAGATTTACCGACGTCGATATCCACGGTCTGTTTGCGATATGCCAAGGCGCAGAAGCGATGAAATCAACGATAAGCTTTTATATGCTTAAAAAGGGCACATGGACTAAACGGCTTGTCGGAGATAAGGAATAAAACAAAAAACCTTGAGGAAAGCAAGGACAAAATAAAAATAGAAGACCATGGAACTGCTACACAGTTCCACGGTCTTTTTTATGCGAGGCAAATACCGACGCGTTAAAGATGTGCGCCGAAGTCAAAACAATGGTTGGAAACAAAAATCATTCATAAAAACATATCGTTATGGATTCAACACATCGTATTCCTGTTTGAACTCTTGTAAAGTGTGCAACCAAATCTCATTGTAATTTAAGGCCATTTTCATACGAGAATTCAAAAACAAAGACATCCATTCCTTATCTTTAAACTTCAACAACCTGTCCCAAATACAAAGAGAACCCGGCCAATTGATATCTATAAACCAAAAAAGCAGATTTGGTAAAATGTGTTTTAATTCGTCGTCATTCTTTTCGCTTAAAATCATCGCACAATTATCCCAAACGCACTTTCCGTTTATCGGCATAACAAAGACAGATATACATTTGACATTTTGTGCAATTTTTCTACCTTCAGCTTGAATGTCTTCGGGTTGATGCCAGTTAAGCATATCCATTATTGTATCTATATCGTTCATCGCTTTTCCTCCTTTCTATACGGTGCTGGAAAATCAAATAATTTAAACCGGAGAGGAGCATTATACTTGGTGCCGATAGCCAACAATGCCTGTGTCCATATTGAATTTGGATGGTTTTTTTATAATTTATCCCTCTATTTGCTTCAATATGTAATTCTTAACCTTATCGAGCTTGCTCTTTTGCCATTCGTTTTTATCCGCCTTTTTCGCATGCGGAACAATCAAGCTAAGGTCCATATGAGCACCTTCGAAATATCCGTCGGGCTCGGTACTGAAGAAGTAAGCATCCCAAACGCTTTGGTCGGCGTTGGTAAAGCGGTTCGGCTCTAAAAACTGCATTTTTCTCATATCCGAAAGGATGAATGCCTTTGCGGAAAGCGGCGAAAGAAGCTCAAATTCCTTATCGTCGATATTGGTGAAAATATCGGGCAGAACGTTAATATCTATCGTTTCGTTTTGTCTGTTTATCTTTGTGCCGACGGCTTCAAATTCCAAGGAATCGAGAGTGAAAGTGAGCTTTAACACGATTCCCGTATCGGTATATTTGTGTACTCTTTGATAATCGGTGTCGAATATAAAATTACCGAGCGAATAGAAAATCGGCTTGCCGTCTTTCGTTATTTCATAGTTTTCGGGCACGTGGGTATGGTGCGCAACAACGGCATCAGCGCCCATTTCGAGATATTTTAAATATCTGTCGCGTGTGTAAGGGTTGGGCATAGGCGCAAACTCCTCACCGCCGTGCGCAACGATAACACACCAACGGCATTTGGATTTTATTTCGTCAATACGCGCCTGAATATACTCCATATCGTCCCAACGGAAAACGCCTGCATCGGTCTTTGTCGCAGGAATGCATTCCGCCATATAGCTCACGCCGAAAATGCCGATTCCGCCTGCCTCGTCGAGATAAATCGGCTCGGACGCCTCTTTATCGTTAAGACCTGCGCCGAAGGTCATCGCACCGCTTTTCTTCGCGTGCTCTTTGGTGCTTATAATGCCCTCCCTGCCCGCATCCATCGTGTGGTTGTTGCCGATGCTCCAAATATCCGCACCAATCTTATTAAAAACGCGAACAGCGTTTGGATTCATACAGTGAAAAAATACACCGCGATTGCCGTCATCCTCCGCATCGATAAGCGAACCCTCGACGTTTATGCAAAGATGCTCACCGCTTTTCAAAAAGTCAAGCAAGGGTATGGAAATCAATTCCTCGTCTTCCCATTTCCCCGCCATATACTTGTCAAATCCGATATCGCCCGTAAATACAATGCTTGTTTTTTCCTTGGTAACAGTATGCTCGTTGTTCGACACAGTCTTACCACCTTTTTTGTTATGATAGGATGATTATACCGCATTCCGCTATGTTTTTCAATAGGAAGTATTTCCACGATGATCTTAGAATAACATTTAATATTTTAAAAACAAAAAGCCAACCGATTGGATGGCTTTTCTTGTTAACAGACAAATAAAACGTTAAACCAAGCTATAGATCAATGCGATAAACAACGTTAAAATATAGAATAGCAGCATTGATAAAACCGCTATTAGGTACTGTTTTTTGAACTGCTCGGCACGTTTTCCGAAAACGGCAACCGTTAAAATACGGACCAGCTCATAAAATAAAAAGCTAAGGCTAACAGCCAAAAATGTGCATCCTAAAAGCACGGTTATTGTAAACATTCCAAAAAGGATGGTTAACTCCAACAGCAAAGGAAACAACGGGATACGAGCGCCGCATTTTTTACATTTACCCTTACAAAGAACGTAAGATATGACTGGCAACTGCAGATGCGGAGGAATTGTGGCACCACAGCTATCGCAATAGCACTTTGACGCCAGCACCGGTGTTGTGTTCCCCACCGTCAGGCGAAGAATATTGGTTGTGGCTAAGCCACTGATGTGGAAATATATACAAAATAGCGATATTATTACGACAATATGATTAGTCATAACATAGTGTATTAGCGATAAATCTTAGCTAACTGATCCAGAAATCGTTCGCGCTCCTCATCTTCAAACCCTTTGAAGTAAATCTCAGCAATATCTTCATGATTGAAAAGATACTGGAAATTTTCTCCAACATGACCCTCGGGATACATAACACCGTAGTAATCATACTCCTTTGATGTATCTTCGGTATCCATCTGTTTGATGCCCGCTATCATAAGTCTCTTTTCACCGTTCTTCAGCAAAACCACTGTTCCGATAGGCAATAAATCTTTAACGTTCATAACAAACCTCCAATTAAGCAAATTTTAATTTTTTCAACCAGCCACCAACGGCATTTTTGACACTTTTTGCAGCATTTCCTACTGCGTTAACAACTTTCTCTCCGGTATCCAAGATGACATCGGATGCCCATTCCGTACATGTCTTTCCTGTCAGAGTTTTAATACCAGCATTGACACCTGCTATCACCAGACCCGTTGCTGCAGTCACAACAACACCCGGCAACGCAACCGTCGTACATGCAGCTACCGCTGCACCAACAACAGCACTTGCTCCTAGCGTTATTACCGTATCTATAGCGGTCTCAGTTATAGTTTCAGCAACTACTCTTCCATCAGACATCGTACCATTAGATTCCTTCTGTTCTTGTTTGTTGCCAAAAAAATTGACAACACCAGTAACAGCAACAGATGCCCAAGAGGAAACAGCTTTTCCAACGCCATTAGCACCAGTAAAGTTCTTTCCGATATCCTTTAACTGAGCCGCAAATGGCGATGTTTTATTGGTTAGATTATTGCTGAAACGCTTTATCCAGGTACTTGCTGTAGATGAACGTCCAAGTGGTTTAATACCCGTCACATTTTTGAACCACCATGTAGTCGATTTTTTAACACCTACTGCATTCCCAATCAACTTATAGTCCTTCCAAGTCTTTTTTGCATCTGTCAAGAAACTATAGATATTGGCACTAGTATCAACATAATCATACCAGCCCTCTGCAGATTTTATATCGTTAATAAAACCATAAATCTTTCCGATATATCCACTCCCAGCCAAAAGATCATCCACACCGTAGTTCTTTTTTAACTCATCAATGAAAGAACTGTCCTTAACTTTTTCGGCAGAAGTATTAAAGTAGCCTGCCCATTTGCTTGTTGGCTCGGTAGCTGTTCTGGCAGAAATATTTGCATTAACCTGTTGACGCATTGTTTCAACGCGATCATCTGTGGTTCTATACAAATTCGCACCGTTTTGAACCATTGTGCGGATTTTGCCGATTTGGGAATCAATGCTGGACAGCTGGCTGCTAACCGTCCCCAGTCGGTTTCGAATATTGGATCTGTTCTGGATTTTACCGTCAATGCCGTTTTTGGTTTGGGCAAAGGCACTTTTGGCTGAACTGACATTGGACTTTGCGGAATTGATTTGATTGGACGCATCAATAACCGCTGTCACATTGATCTTTGTTCTTCCCATCCGGTATCACCTCCTAAAAAGAGTATTGCTGCTCATCTTCTTGTTCCGCACTGAGGACAATACGCCTGTGATGCATCAAACTGTGTGGCACAGTGCTTACAGAAAACCACACCGCCCGATTGCTGCTGATACTGTTGCTGATACGGTTGTTGATACTGTTGCTGATACTGCTGACCGTAATAAGCGTTATTTTGTTGCATATCTACGTATGAACCGCTCTTTGAAGGCCCATTCTTCAACAGCTTAAGCAAGAAGAATATTGCCACAAACAGCAAAACAATCACTACCGCCAGCATAACGTAAATTGCTATAAACTCAGGATACATAATACCATCTCCTAATCAATACAAATTGAAAATAAAGTTCTCATTTGCTAATTTAATACTCAAACCGTCAAACAGCTCGATATCCGTATAAGGGGGTATCGCTCTATCGCTGATATAAGTTTTGTTAGTGGAATTCAAATCGTTAATATACCATTTTCCGTTCATGTGCTTGATGACTACATGGCATCTGCTGATTGCAGAATTATCGGCAATACAATATTCACAGTTGTGCGGATCCTTGCCAACACGTAGCTGAGACGACATGATTGCAATACGCTCTCCGGTTCTGCAACGTGTAATATATGCATTTTTCGGGTTCTGCATAATCGGTTCGGATTGAGGGATACCGGAAATACTGTGCGAAACCGTTTCGGAATAACGGTTTCCGTTTGCTCCGTTCACATTGCTCATTCCCGATTCTTGCGTAGGCTGCATACGCATAGGCTGTTGCACCGGTTCGGATTGTTGCTTCGGTCTTATAACGACCTTTGCAGGATCGTAGGTGCCATAGGCGCTATCAAGAGTAATCCCCGATAGCTTCATTCCGCACGATGAACAAAAGTTTACATTCGGTTGAATCAACGTACCGCAACGGGAGCACTTTTTCACTTGGTCATTAGCACGGTTTTCAAGCTGTATCCTTTTGATATACTCCTCAAGATCGAACACCGAAAAATTGATACCCGTGTTAAGAATTCTTATGTATTCTCTAACATATTCCGTATTTTCACCGGGTGCAAACGAACAGCACTGAATAATACTAAGCAAAAACTCCTTAAGGTTTGTGCCGCTTTCATAAAAGGTTATGGGAACGTACACAAAACTCACCTGCTGCGAGGCCGGGTTGACCATTGCGGCATTCATATCCATCAGAATAAACTGATAGTTATAATACGCTCTCTGCAACGCCTTGAGATTATTGAGTATGTTATTCAGCAAAGTTGCAAAAGATTGCTTATTCAACGGATTAAGCAAAAATTCTCTTAGCGAAATGCAACCGGAAATATTATAGACCAGCTTAAACGTGTTACCTTTACGAACAAGATTGGCGCGCAACAAACCGGGAATCTGACCTGTGCTTATCGCATAATATTCCCGTTCGCTGATTTGTTGACCCTTTTGCCCTTGGATAACTAAGAAGCTCTGACCGGCATCACGCTCTATCTTAAACTTACTCATAGTTATTTCTTAGCCGCCTTTAATGCATTTTGTGCCTTTTTAACGTTGTCTTCTGCCGCATTTATAGCTTTTTCTAAAGCAGTTGAATCATCTAAATAGGTAAGTTTTTTGAAAATGTTGGCTTTGCTGATTTTATCATTAAGCTTATCCCTTTGATCGTATAATTTGTCTAATTCTTTCTTTGCGTTATCGTAAGCGCTTTGTGCCGCATTGATTTTTTGCTGTTTAGCGGAGCTTGCCTGCGTTGTTTGTGCTACCGTAGCGTTTGCCGCAGCACTGTGACTTGCCACCGAACGTTGTTCTGCGGCGCGTTGTTCTGCTGCAGCGCGCGCTGCAGCCTCATCCTCTTCGCGTTTGATCTGCGCGGCAACGGACTTTATGTCATTGCTCAAAGACTCTAAGCTTCTTATGGCGCTGTCAATATCCCAAATAACCTTATCAATAGCATCTAATATATAAGTAACTTCCTTGCCCTGCCAATTAGCAGAAAGCGAAGCTCTGTATACTTGCATTTGCTTTTTTGCATCAAACAATTTGGAAACATTGTCATTCAACTGATTTGCTTGGTTGTTTGCTGCACTCACGTTTATAGCCATAGGAACACCTCCTCTAATAGCACAAATTAAATTTTGCAATTGAATTATTGCAACTTAATTAGGTGTGATGAAATCAGTATTGCTTACTGTTCAATTTGAAGAAGTTACAGTAACAGAAATTTCTTGAGTAGCCGTCTTCTTCCACCAAAGGTGACCCTTCTTGGCAGTAATTACGATTTCTGTACTACCTTCGCCTGCAGCTTCTAAGATAATTGCTTTGCGTTTTTTATTATATGTGGCCTTTACAACTTTATTGTTCTTACTCTTTACGGTGATAGAATTTTTGGAATCCATCAGATTTGCCGTTTCGGAAGGAATCGCCTTTAACAACACTTCGACACACGTGTTGTCGCACATGGAGATTTTGTACGCACTTAACTCTACGTCGTCATCAGTTTCTTCCAGTTTTTCTTCCTCGTTTTCGTCGCCGTGAGTACACTTATCAATAAAAGCACCGTTTTCGAAATGGAGCCCTGCACTCCAAATTTTGTGTTCAAAGTCAAGGCTACTACCCTTATTCACATAGTCTAGGATCATCTTGACACCGGATGACTTCATTTCACCGCTGACACTAAGTTCCAACATAGCGTCGATACAATAACTGAATTTTCCATCATCTTCCTTGTATTCGTTAAGGCCCTCTTCATCCGCATACACACCAGACTTGCTTAAAACATCTTCGTAGTACAGATCTACTTGAGCGTGCAAATCCAAATTTGCGCCTACATCGTAAGTAACAACCTTAATAAAAGTAAAAATCTTTAAAGATGCTTCTACACCAAAGCGCGTACGCAAATTGACGTTGGCACTAAATTCCGAAGTCTTTTTGCCCAATTTTTGGGTGCTGATCTTTCCCTCTTTAGCGCTGATCATTACACCGCCATCATCAATAGACGTTGTGAACGATACTTTTCCGTCCACTGTAATCAGCATGTAAACATACACATCAATGGTGACCACACCATATAGTGTCGGGCTAAATCTTGCAATCTTGATAGTTTTTGCGCCCTTAGCGTCCGAATCTGTCCACCTTGAATTGCTCCAGTTGGATGGGAACTTGCCATTCCTATTACTGTCCGGTGTATACCGCAAGCTTTGGCTTAGTGAAAATCCTGTATTTGTATCGCAAGTAACCTTGATGAATCCAGTACCCTTTTTATTCGCAAAACTCTTTAGATTTTTTACGTCAAGATTGAAATTGCTCATTTCCAGGTCTGCAGTTGCCGTAACAGTTTTTGTAGCATTCTGCCAATCCTGTTTTCTTCCGGTTTCGTAGGACTTGAAGTCTTTTTTAGCAGATACTTTAATGGAACTTCCGGTCACGTCAAACTCTAATGACCATCCCGCTACCTCGGTTTTTTCTTCTACAAAGGTTGCCTTATCAATACCAGAACCATTGCCCTGCTTCACATTTTTCTTTTCAACCGCTTGTTCAAAACTTGCAGGATATTCAAAGATGCAAGTGTACTTATCTCCAATCAACTTTTTCTCCATCAGAATGCCCATAACCTCACCGGTTTGAGTTATAGGCTGACCAATGATTTCGAACGCCTTTACTACAACGACGTCACCAAGTTTGGGATTACCCAATTGTTTTTCGAAAGTTTTTTTGGCAATAGTAGCGATAAACCCTTTAGGTGTCTGTGTGGGCAAACCAGTACCTTGGTTTCCCAAACCCAAATCAGGAGCCCCATTCGCTAAATTAATCGTAGATTTCTCAACAGAATCAACCGATGCCATTGTCGAAGGTTTTAGCTCTGCATTTCCTGTGCTGGCAATCGATTTCTCTTCCTGTGCATCCGCCGGAATAATTTCGATAACAATATCGCCCTCTTTATAGTCGGTGGTGTCCTGTTCGAGCACCCCTTCAGCAATTTCTGTGATTTCCTTGTTTGCTTCGTAATGGAAACCGGCCATATACTCCTTCGCCTTCTCCATCACCTTTTCGCAATCAGCAAAGGACATTTTTTCTGCACCGTCAAAATACCCGTTTTCCAGTTCAAAAAATCCACTGGCATAGGCATCGGCAATAAGTTGCGGATTCTCCAATAAGCCCGCATCCTTAATATCGGCAGTGTTACCCTTCTTCAATTCGAAAGTCGAGTTCGCACAAGCCATTACCACAATTTCTTTGGTCACAGGATCTTCTAAATCATTTTTCGCTAATTCTTCAGGAAGATATCCCCACTCCACAATTACATCTGCTTCTATAGCACCGTCATAGGAGTTAAAAATTTCTTCTGCTGTATACTTTTCTGAGGACATCTCATTTTCGTATACAAAGTAAGCAAAAAACTCGCCTTTTGTCAAATAGATGGTTTCGTCCGTCTGCTCGGAAGAACATCCGACAAACAGTTGTAACACAAAAAACAAAGACAAGACCATACATAATGCGCGTTTGAAGTTTTTCATTTCTTCACCTCAAATTTTAAAATTCTAAAATACTACAATCGTATGTTTTATTATGCTTTCTCGCTTAAACAAGACTTATATAAAAGGCCTTCTCGCCCATTGTTTTCAATTTTAGGCAGGTGGGTGTTCTGTACACCCACCTACAAAACATAACATTATTTGAATGCGCTTGCGTTAGTCTGCACAGCACTTTCGGTAGATTCGTAGCTCTGAGCAGTATTTACGAGGAACTTTGCGTAGGATTCGATTACATTCTTGTATTGTTCAAACTTAGGTTTGAGTGCGTTCATAGCAGCACGAATGTCATTTGCTGCATCGCTTTTCCAGGTTGCTTCCAGATCATTCATATTTTTATTGATATCTGCAAGCTTTGCGTCCATTGCATTATTGCAGTTACGGACCTTTTGAGCAGTATCTGTAAGAACCTGTGTTGAAATCTTAATGCTATCAGCCATTTTTCATTTCCTCCCTATTAGTTTACCAACTTCTTTGCTTCAGCAACTACAGTATCCTGAGTGTCACGGTATGCTTTCGCGCTCTTTCTGAGAAAATCAGCATACTGAATCATAAGATTATGCATCTTTTCAAAGTCATCCTTGAAGCCTGCGATCTGATCGGTAAATGCCAAATTGTCCTTACCGTTCCAAGTAGAAGCCATCGCATTGGTTTCGCTGTAAAGCTGATCATACTGTGTTTTGTAATCAGCAGCTAAACCCTCGATTCTTCCGGCTGTAGATTCCAATTGTTCGGGTGTTACCTCGATGTTTCTTGCCATTTTCATGACCTCCTTATTTTTTATATCAACATGAGCTTTGAGCCGTTGTGTATACCCAGCTCACAAACCGTCATGTTAACGTTGATGATTGCTCCGCTTTCGCGGTAGCACAGTGCAGTTTCACTTGACGGAGTAAAACGTCCGCCCGAAAGCTCTGCAACTGCTTTTTTCAAAAGCTCTAAAATTTCAGATACTTGTGACGTGCTCGGAACGAAGACGTCATATCGAGCATCAATAACAGGCACATATACCTCAACTAATACCTTTTTCACGACTCTTCATCCTCCTCCACAGAAGAAAGCAACTTCACGAGCGTAGGCTTGTTTCTGTTAAGCACGTAACCGTATTCGTCGCCGATTTCCTCATACAGCTCGTTTGTAATCTTGTTTATCTTGAGCATATACTGATCCGCAATTCCGTCGCCGACCCAAATTCCGTCCGCACCCGTGATTTGACGCTTAAACCAGTCGTCATAATTGTAGGATCCAAAATCGGAAACTGCATCTACAATAACAAAGTGAAGCTTGTAGATCGATTCTGCCTTCAAGAGGACAAGACGCATCTTTTCCTGACCGTCCGGTGTTAGCTTGCTGAAAAATCTCTTGTAACCGACAAGAACGATAACTCTGCGTTCAAAGGATTCAAGCGACTCTACGTCGAGATTAGCCTCTTTATACGTGTTGTTACGGTTCACCATTTCGGCAAACAACGTATGAACGTATGCCTCATAGCTATCACTTACAAGCTCTGCGCCTGAAATCTTATCCGCATTAAGAATTTGCTCAGCGTCAACGTAAACAACTCTCGTCAGCTTGCTAAGCACCGTGAGCCACTCTTCCATAAAGCTTGCAGTCTGATGTATTTCTTGAGCAGCCACGGGAATCGCAACTTTGCCGAATATATTGCAGGTTGCTGCATTGAGCGATTTTTTGCCGATACCAACAGGAACGCTCTTAAGATCCGACAGATTGCTTTCTACATCGGCAAGCTTAACAATATTGGGAAGAATGGGTATCCTTCTTGCAAAAGACGTTGCCTTTTCCCTAAGTCCCGCACAATAACGGCTAAGGAAATCAAACGTATCTTCTGCATCGCTACAATTTGCGGTTTGGAACTCATACACTCTGTCAAGGGCAACAAGGCCTCTGCCTTTATACTTTGAGGGAACCAATCCGTCGGTTTTGCCGACAACTACAGCATAATCGGATTCGTCATTAAGCTGCATAGTCATCGTCATTTTAAAGTTCTGAGCAATAACGTAACGGATAGCATTGGTATTACTTGCTGTCACAACAAAGTAAATGCCGTACTTTACGCCGTCTCTTGTCAATAGAGCAAACGACTCGATCAGGTCCTCATACTGCTCTGCAAAGCCGGCGTAATTATTGATAAGAACAACTATATTGGGAATTGTCTTGCCGCTGTTCTTGCAATAACCCGCATAATCGCCGCCGTATTCGGAGAAAAGATTCTTACGGTATTCAATCTCTTTGTGTAGCATTTTGAAGAAGTTAATAGTCTTTTCCGTGTCCGAGGAAGCCATAAAGCCGCCCACCTGAGGAGCTTTTTCGAAAACCTTCAACGTTTCTGAGCCATAGTCCATAATGTAAAGGTTAAGCTCGTCCGCTGTATGATTTTTAATTAGCGAATATGCAATTGTAGTGAGCATTGTGGTTTTACCATTACCGGTAGCACCATACACGAGGCAGTTGCCCTCTGCAGAAAACGGAACAGTCAAGACGCCCTGCTTTTGATTGAACGGATCGTCATATTCACCGACAACAGGGCAGAGCGTGGTACCCTTAGAGGTTGTACCGTACTTTTCCTCAAGCTCATCTACAAAAATACGCGCCGCGATAGGAGGCAACCAAAGCGGACGAACGGAAATACTTTCTTCGTTCGCGAGATCCGACAGATATTTGACGATAGAAACGATCTGCTTTACTTTTTTTCCTGTATTTGTAACCTTCTTGGCAGGCTTAACGTTCATAAGAACGTGGCCGAGAGTATCAACGATCTGAATGCTGTTATCAACAGACTTTTCAACTGTATCTGTAGGTATGTATTCAGCACCGCACCAAGCGGATTGACCCAATGCAAACAATTCGTTAAAGCCAACTTGTAAATAAAAGCGGCCTGTTTGCGAAAGCTCTGCAGCATCGGGGCACTTGATCATATCCTGGCTATCCGCCTTTTCCTGAACCTTAAGACAAACCCTGAATTTACTGTTACTCCAAATCTGATCGTCAACTACACCACTAGGCTTCTGCGTCGCGAGTATCAAGTGAACGCCAAGGCTTCGGCCGATACGAGCCGCACTGATAAGCTGTTCCATAAATTCGGGCTGTTGTGTTTTAAGCTCGGCAAATTCGTCCGAAATAATAAACAAATGCGGAAGCGGCTCAGAAACCACCTTATCGCGGTAGAGCTGTTGATACTTGTAAATATCCATCGTGCCCTCGTTGGATATCTTACGGGCCTCGTTGAATATCGCCTGACGGCGGCGAAGCTCGCTTTGTATCGAGATAAGCGATCTCTTAACTGCCGCACCATCAAGGTTTGTGATCGTACCTGCAAGGTGAGGAAGCTTGATACCGCGCTCATCATCTTCGAACGCACCTGTCAAACCGCCGCCTTTGTAGTCGATTAAGATAAAGGCTACTTCATCGGGATGATAGTTAACCGCGAGAGACAGAATATACGTTATTATAAATTCAGACTTACCCGAACCGGTCATACCTGCTACCAAGCCGTGAGGACCGTGGAATTTTTCGTGAAGGTCCAAAGAAAACGTTCCGCCGTAAGAATCTACACCGACAGGAGTTTGCAACGTCTTTGTGGGATTATTTTCCTTCCAACGTGTCAAGCAATTCAAGTGCTCGATCTTACCGACGTTGAACATTTCCATAAAAGTGATCATATTAGGCAACGCAAAGCGCTGACCCGCAAGGTCGAGCTCGATATTTGCGAGCTTTTCGGCTATGTTGTCAATAACGCTCTCGTTGACCGTATCGGGAATAAACGGAATAGTATTACCGGACGTGTCTGCTCTGTCGAAAATGCAGGACTTGTTGCCGCCGACATACATAACCGAGGATACTTCTTTAGGCAGATCCTTCAATTCGCCTGCCCCATAGATTAAGCTGCAGCCACTGTTGCCCTTGAATTTCAAAAGTTGTCCCAAAGCTTCACTGCTCTCGGAAAGCGCCTTGTCAGCTACAACGATCACGTAATAGGGCGAAAATTCAGAAAAATCTCGGTTTTCCTTATCTCCGCGGCTAAGTATGTTGTTTTCTATGTATGCAGATAACTCTTTTACCTCATCCGGAGTGGTGGCGATAAAACGCATTTTCTTTTCATCATCCCAAAAATGAGGAATAAATCTCGCAAAATCCCAACACCCGGTAGAATTATCGGCAATCAAAACCACCTTTAGCTCATCGTAGCTATGAAGCGTTACAATCTGCAAAAGAAGCATTTTGATGAAATTAACGATTTCCGACTTTTCTCCGTATACACCCGAAATAAAATCTTCAATCAAAGAAATGCTGATAGGCACGTTTTTGAGAACCTTGGGCTCATTGCCTAATGAAAGCATCGCATCTTGCAAATTATCCTCGTCCATAGTGAACTTCTTTTCGGGGCAAGTAACCTCAGCATCAAGAGGAAGATCGCCCAAACCCAATCGAAGACTGAGAAAATCGCTATGCGTGTTTGTTCTTTCCCATAAATTTGCTTTTTCCTCATATATGCGGGAAGCACACTCGTTGGGATCAACAAAATTCTCTGCCAGGATATCACTTTGCTCCTTGCACTTTTGTTTTATCTCATCTCTGACCTCGTCCAAATAAGCAAGATACTTTTTTTGGCGCTTCTGTTCGTTCTTAATTCTTTGCTTCTTCTCGTATTTTTTAGTGAGAACAGGCCACAGCACTGTACCCAAAAGCATACTGACCGACATCAAAAGAGTCGGCAGCGCTTGTGAAATATCTCCGCCGTTATTTATAACGTTGGAAACCGAGAGTATCGCAGTGCTCATAGAGGTCATACCCATCGTGATAGACGGTCCGAGCATCAACGCAAGAGGAACTGTTTCCTGCTTTTGAATTTGAGGCGGCGGATCTATCTTTATAACCGCATGCTCGATCTCGCGATAGAAACGGGGAGATCTGAAAAAGTGTTTGTCCTCAGGTGTTTCATATTCTCGTTCGATATGCTCAACAATCTGCGGATGATAATTGGCAAGATTATTTGCTTGCAATGTAAGCAATCCGTCAGGGTTATTAATTGCAAAATAATTGCTACCGATAACGATTTTCAAACCCATTATATAGATCATATCGCCGGGGCAAAGATTCGTCGCCTCCACACGGTATCCATTTACGTAGGTACCGTTGGTGCTCTGTCGGTCATAAATTGCCCAATTGTTACCGTCGAAGGTAAGTTGGGCATGATTTCCCGAAACAAATTTATTTGCAAAAAACAAATTATTGCTGTTGTTACGTCCAATCGTTAAAGTGCCCGGTTCAAGCATTACTATTTTGGAGAAGCTTTGTCTTGACTGCTCAAGCGCCTCTGCATAAAGAATAATGCGCTCATCAGAATTATAATATTTAATGCTCAAAAAGCTCATCGGCTCAATTACAGCCTGAGCAACCACTTTGTTTTGGGCATCAAGAACCGATACACACTTGTTGCTTTTAACGACCCACTTACCGTCTACCGCTTCAATACTTATGAGCTTTCTGTATTCGCCCGCATCATCAAAGTCAGATAGCCAATACTGCCCCTTGATCTTATCAGGAAGGGTTAAGCTAAAAAGCTGTTTCGCTTTAATAAGATTAACTACCAATAATATCACCCTTTCATATGAAAAATTCTATCATATACCGCTTTTTTCGTCATTATACTTGTAATAAGCAATCCTTAAATTGAGAAAGTAAAATCCTCGTTTGCAAGGCGAATCTTATCGCCGCTTACAAGCTTCACCTTTTCGTTGCTGTTGATCAATTTTCCGTTTACGTAGGTGTGATTGGTAGAGTTGGTGTCTTCTATAAAGTATTCACCGTTATCGGTGTGAACGTTCGCATGACTGCGGCTAATGGCAGTGTTGTCGCCGATAAAGTAGTCCACATAGCTCTTTTCCTTGCCTATACGGAATACAGGCTTGTTAATGCTGATTCTCTCGCCTGTTTTAATGCGAGTCAGTGTAGGATTAGGTCTGCCCGCATCAGCACTGAGAACCGTTGTTTCCCCGCCCATCATCGAGGGGCTCAGCACGGTTGTTTCGTTAAAGCTGTTCTGCACGGGAACGGGTCGAACGGGAGGCTGGAACTGCGGCTGCGCGTACTGCTGTTGCACGGGAGTGCCCGTAGGCGAAGAGCTTATAGGCGGCTGACCGGGCATTTGTCCGGGCATTTGTCCAGGCATTTGTCCGGGTATTTGTCCGGGACCGTTAATAGGCTTTTGTATAGGTTGTGAATTAGCGGCGGCTTTCTTTGCTTTTCCTTCTTCCTTTTGCTTCTTATACAGCTCGGCATTTTCCTTACTGTAATGCGCGAGAAGACCAAACAAAGACATTTTCTTTTCGCCCGAAGGCTCTGCCTTTGCAGCTTGCTTCTTTTGAGCGGCAGGAGGTGCGGGCGGAACGGGAACGTTACCTACACCCGAGGGTTGACCGGGAATTGCAAAGCTGGGTCCCTTAGGTGCAGACGGCTGAGGAGGAACCACGGGTTGCTGGGGCTTCGGTTGAATAGGAGCGCCGAAGCTCTGTACCGGAGGTTTACCCTGTGCCGCGGGTTGAATCGGAGGAACCATATTGCCCTGCGGTACAACCTGAGGTTGAGGTGCAGGCTTAATAGGTGTTACGGGGATCTGCGCAGACGGCTGAGTTTGTTGCTTTTTAGCCATCATTGCAGGCATATCGTCAATAGAAATAGTTGAATCAAACGGGGAAGCAGGAGGCGCAGACTGTTGAACGGGCTGAACCGGAATCTGCTGCACAGCAGGTGCAGAAGCCGCCTGTTGCGCCGGCTGAGGCGCCGCTTGAGGAACGACCGAGGGAACCGCCTGAGGCGCTGTCTGAGGTGCATCGACTCTTCCTGATTGAAGATTTGTTACCAAATCATTTAATCCGTACACTGTAAACGACGCGCCGCTGTTAACGTATGTAATCAGCTGAGTAATATAGGATACGTCCTCGCTGTTGTCAAACTGCGTGGAAAACATAATCTTCTTGAACAACGCGGCTACCTCTGCATTAATATCCTTATCGGTAATTACAGGAACGCAGATCATGGCGGTTTCACAGCTTGAAACGTTCAAATAGATATGATCGGAATCGACAACGAAGCTGTTAAGATCGATCATATAATCGTCTGCAGAGCAGATTGCACTAAGAATGTTTCGAAAGGCTGTCAGCGCTCTTTGCTTGTTCATCGCACCGCTAAAGAATTGTTCCGCTGTAACCTTTGCAGAAATATTATATTTCAAATATCTCTGACCGTTCATTTCGGTATACAGCACGGGCGCAAAACCCGAAATGTGATTGTTGGTAAGCATCCCTAAGGTCAAGCCGTCCAACTGTTCGCTCGGCTCAAGCTCACACACCAAATATGTGATCGCGCCTTGATTTTCATAAGTAAAAGTCATATACGTTACCCCTCTTCATATAGTGAGATATTTGCAACATAATTCTTGGTTTTTTCTTTATCAAAATACTTACTGATATTGGCAGATATCAATTCACCTGTAGCTGATACTGATAACTTCCAAAAATATCCTTCCTTGTCTCTGATGCTGAACGTCAAACTTGAACCGCCTTCCGCGATACGTTGAAAAGCGGAATCGTCTTCTACCTCAACAAACGTTCCGTCTGTATTCGACAAATAAAGCGTGGGCACGATGTTATATTCAAACATTGTGCAAAACTGTGCAACTGCACCGTTTATACCGTCGGCTAACTCTTGTGTCGTCAAGGGCTTTACGCTAAAATTTTCTACCGCCGAAACATCGGCATTAAGATAATAAAATGCTTGAAAATCAGTCGTGTTTCCCTGTTTGTCGAAATAATATGTTATAACAGCATCTTCTCCAAGAATCGGAACTCCATATATAGATCCGCCAGACCCATCCGAAGCCAAGAAACACTCGTACTCGCCCTTCTTAGCGAACTCGTTAAACTCGCCAACCGAATTTAAGCTAAGCGCAGCAAAGCCCAAATAGTCATCTTGTCGGCCATGAGCCGTATATGACGATTCTGACGAATCGGTAGAATCTTGACCTAATGATACTATAATAACAATCGCTATTGCTATAACCAACACCGCGACAAGTATTGCAATAATATTAATACTCCTTTTTTTCATAGATCCTCCAATAACGACCTACGAATGAGGCCATGCTGATTTTTTTACTCGCTCCTCAAAGGCGTTTATTGCAGGATTCCACAAAAGATGTCCGTTGTGAGTCTTACAATATGCATAATAAGAAACATATATATCCTTGCCTCCACTCTTGCGATACACCGGATTCTCGCATTGGCCACAGTAAATACAAGTTATACAAGAGTAACCATTCCAAGTATGAGTAGAGCCGGAAGTGCAATAAGTATACCAACTACACGGATGCCAAGTGCCGCACCAGCCTTTGAAAACGCAAGCGCCTTCACCCTGCACAACATACTCATCAAAACAACCCGCGCATCTGTACGTAATCGCGCTGTTCTTGCATCCTACGCTCGTACCGGAAATAGGCTCGTACATTGTCACACCATTGTCATACCTATGCTTGCATGTCCATGATGCGACAACAGTTGCGGCTGAATTAATAGTTCTGTTGTCAGCGTATTTAATACCGTCACAGTACCAACCGTTAAATGCAAAGCCGTTTCTGCTGGGTATATATGCCGAAAAATCAAAGATACCGCCGTCAGGGATACTAAAAGTCTTGCTCGGCGCGCTCCAAATAGAACCGCCGTTTGCATCAAGAATAACGTTGTACTTCCAAGAAGCATATACGTTTAGGTCGCTATTAACTACGGTCGTTGCAGTAAAGGTGCCTCCGCTATACGTCCATTTATCAAATATTGCACCGTTTCTCACCGGAATAGAGGGCATATTTGATGCGATGACAGATTTCGACCCGTTAACGGAACTGCCGCGAATTACGTTTGTAGTGAAAACCGCCGAACCACCGTTATAAAACGTAACGGTATATGTATTTGTTATGAAAATTGCCTCATACGCAACATCTCCCTCTACTATTACCGTTGCAGATGGTTGCGTGTTGTTGTTACTCCACTTACTGAAAAGATATCTTACCGAATCTTTTGTCGTAGCTATAAGCTGAACTCTGCTACCATACTCAGCTTCAATAGTGTCGCCTTTTTTTATTCCTTGAAAAGCTTGCGCACTGCCGTATGAGTTATCATTCGATTTTACGGTAACTTTATAAGTGACGGGTTTGAAAATTGCCTTAAAATTATACGTCTTATCTATGGTAATCATTCTTGTAGGACTTGTGTTATCCGCAATCCCATCACCATTATCATCCCAACCGACAAAGGTGTAATTTGCTTCGGGAACTGCAGTTATGGTCGCGTTGTCCATATACGCATAATTCCCTGCGCCCGTAACGGTGCCGTAATTTATATGCTCGATTCCGGCACAGCTTGCATCGTAAGTAACCGTTTTTCCTAAATTGACACCGAACTGATCCTTTTCGAAAATTGCAACGTACTGATGCGCATCGGTTACGGTAACGGTTCTGGGATTATCGGTCACACCGTCATTCCAACTGACAAATTTATATCCGTAATTAGGCGTTGCGGTGATCACTACGGAAGAACCGTGCGTAACCTTATCGTCGCCGCTTGTGGATCCCCATCCGGGGTTGTTGGGTCGAGTAGAAACCTCGAACAATATTTCGCCAAACGTTTTGGCCTTCGCAACCTTGGTAACGGTTATGTCATCAAAACCAAAAACAGGAAATTGCATTTCAAGTGTATATGTAATTGCGACAATTACGTCATCACTTCCAAGATCCATTTTACACTCGGAAAAATCAATCCCCGCAAGTCCATCCTTCACGCCCATACTTTTTAGCTTTTTATCAGCCTCGGCTTCCGAGCTTGCGATCGCGGATATAAATTTTTCCTTTGCTATTTTGGGAAGATTTGCAGACCTAAGACTTTCGAGCCCGTCGGCACTGATTGCGGTAGATTCCGTAATGTACGAAGCAAGATACGAGATTTTCTCGGCATCCGACCGAAGAGCAGTTTCTCTCAAATAAGATTCCAATGCTATTGCATCCGCTGATTGCAACGATGCGTGGCTGACTAAATTCTGTGCGCGGTATACACGGCCAAAGCTAAACAAAAACAATATGAAAAACAGCATTAGCGTCAAAACGATAGACGCCTCAACCGTAAGAATGCCTTGCTCTCTTTTTTTCATAACTACCATCCTTTAATAACCGGCATACTTAATGGTCTGAATCGTGATTCCTTTCGCAGAATTGCCGGAATCTAAAGCAAGTATAGGAAGCAACGGACTGAACTTGCCGATGCATTTAATTCTGCAATACGTATTTTGCTCACTCATAAGAAACATGGCTGATTTATTTTCAATATGTTGCTCGCGATATCTCATTTCCAATTGAACAAGGTCTGCAACTCGCAACAGTTTTTCGGAATTTGGCACAAACCACAAAGCGAAGGATAAAGAATCTTTATAGGAAAATGAGTTAGAACCCGGAACAATGAATGTTGTCTTCTCCTCGCTGTAATATCCAAGTGCCTTTAACGCATCAGCCGTATTGTGCGATGAAAACGCACCGACTACACTTTCTACGGAATTAATAGGAAGAATCATTTTATTCTTATTAAACGGAACCGAAATATTGTACGAGGACAGCAATTCCATATCGACAATACTCTCAAAATTCGCCCATGCCAAATGCGCCGCAACCACATATGTGTTATAAGCGTTGAAACTTGCCGAATCGCTCATAACCGCATAAAGATTGTTAATTAGTCTGATTGCCTGCATATAAGCGTATGTAGCCTCTTGATTTGCTCTTTCGCTTGCATCACCGCCAAAAACATATTCTACGCAAGCGGATGCAAAGGTTGCGTTGTCCAAAGAGCCGTTTATTACAGTTCCCCTTTCGGGAGCCGAATATGTGTTGATGCGGTAATTACGGTTAGAAAAATATTCCGCTATGTAAGAATTAAGCAAAATACTTTCTTCCTTATCGGAAGCAAGCATATTAATCGCCGCATTTAAACGCTGAGCCAAAGTTCTTGTTTTTTCGGCAAGTTCTTTTGCATCGGACTGAAGATTTGCAGCAGAAGACACGTACTTTAGTTTGTCTTTAATATCAGAAACAAAAGAAACTGAGACATTTACATCAATTTCATCTGTAACTGTTCCGTTATTATAGCTGAGTGAAGAACCCGTGCCCCCCAATACGGTTATAGCGTCATTAAGAACTGTATTAATGTCCGCAATATCTTCTAAAGGTGCATCGTTTCTAACAGTTCCTGTTACACTGGGGAGTAACGCCACGGTGGGACCGTTCAAAGTTATATCGCAATCATCATCATACTGCTTCAACGTTATGTAGGTCTCGTACAACGCCGTTAAAGCAGTTTGCATCTCTTCCGGAATGTCAGACAAGCTGCCCGCATCAGCCGCACCGCTCGCAACCGGCAAAAGTTGCTGTGCTACGTATTGACATTTGTTTTGGAAGTCTGCCAAAAACGCATCCATCGTATAAATATTCAACGCATAATCCTTTGGAACAACATGATATTTTGCTCGAGAAAGGATTTGTCTCTTCATAACAGAGGGATATGTGAGATTGTATAATCCCATTAATTCAACGGAATCAACTACGTATGACCTCGACACTCTGTTTCCTTGATAACCGAATGCCTGATCAGCATTAAAATTGAGGTAATCTATCGCTCTTTCGGGGGCAAACCGTTCATTGTCAATCGCCAACAATCCGTATCGAGCATATAAATCAGGATTATACGCCGCAATCATTGATGTCGAAGCGCTAATGTTAGATTCAGCCAATTGTGTCTTTGCTGCTTGATATCTTCCTGCTTCAATTGCCAAAGTGCCGACAGACAGTATACCAACCAACAGCAAAGAAATAAGAACTGTAATTACGCCTCGTTCTTGTTGTATTCTCTTCATTTCTATCACCTTCCCAAGGAAGTCTTTTCTACGACTTTGTCAAATCTACAATAGGCATAAAACCATCGTATCCAGAGTCGTCAACAACTTTTATCAATGTAGCATGTGCCGTTCCGTACGCAGCTTTATATCTCAAAAGCCATAACACGCCATTTCTATCGCGAACAGAATACTCTCTTACCAAGTGCCCTTGATAGAACCGATCATCGCTATCCTCGTAAGAAACACCAACTTGCGTAGGAATCACATCATACTGCGAAATCGTACAACCCACGAAGCTCTCAAACTCTGTTTTTATGTTATGGAATGCATCGCTTATAAGCTTTTTATGCTCTTCGCTGAACTTATACTGAGAAAAATCATAGTTTTCCATTTCCTCGTCGGACAAACCCTCGAAAGCATCTTGGAACAATGTATACTCAACCTTAATTTGCGATACTGCCTCGCCGTCAAAAATGAAATTAGAAACACATTCCGAACCGAGAACCGAAATGTCATTAATAAAACAATCGTCGTCATTTAAAACATAGTTTGCCACCTTATGGTTATCTATAAACTGCTTAACCTCTGTTACCGTCAAACACTTTAATAACTCATTTTTATCTTCGATTTCTTCCGAATCGTTAAATTCAAAGGACATCGATACAGCGGTAATTACTATGCCCAATACAATTACAACAATTGCAACTATATACGCCTTTTTCATGGCATAACCTCTTTAAATACTAAAAAATGAACTAACTGCAAAGCACACATTATCAACAAGGGTGGGACGGACGACGGTAAATAGTATAGGAACAGTGCGTATTTCCGCACCACCAACCGCCGCTTTTTGCTCCGCAATTCGCACATACGACATGATAATAATACACTTGAGAATGCGTAACTCCACAAGTGGCGCACCATTGTCCGCGTTCGTGGTATCCACCGCATCCACCAGAGGCGTTTTTACCGTTAAAAATCTTTATCGTGTGGCGCTGTGAACACTTATACCAATTGTCATGATTGCCCGTATAGTATCCTGTGCCCAATTCGACGTTGCATTGAGCACATTTATACTTGATAGTTCCGCCGGTGCATACGGTTCCGGTCCGTTCTTCATATCGGCTCGGATGGAGGCACTCCCATTTTGCATACAAGGTAACATTTTGGGTAATACGAGTGTCGTTTGAAACATAGGAATTTCCTTGAGCGTCAAACCAACCGGCGAACCTATATCCGGAACGCTTAGGTATCGGAAAAGTAGCTCTGTTTCCGTATACTACCTTCATAATATCTTTATCTTTTCCGTTAACGGTTGCTCCGTTATCGTTCATAATAAACGTTACTTGGCATTTCCATCTACCGTAAACAGTAACATTCTCTTCAATCTGCGTTGTACCTGTAAGAGGTCTTCCATCCGCAGTATACCAACCTGCAAACTCCAAATCGCCCTTCTGAGGTTCTGCAGGCATCACACAGTGAGTATACTTATTCGAGGACATAATCGAATGCCCCTTCAAAACCGTTTCAACAGTAAAATCGCCCGGCTTATCGCTATCGGGCACAAAAGTAACCATACAGCTTTTTGTATCCGGCAAAAAGACAAGATTAGAATCCTCAGGATCTCCAATTGCTTCAACGCCGTTGACATACTCTAAAACGTCAACACAGTCAGCGCGACCTGAAGAAGAAAACTCCACTAAACCCGACACGCCAAACATACCCACCAAAGGCATATCGTAATGATCTCTGATAGTAACTACGATCTGGCTTTTTAACAGCTCGTTCGGTTTCTTTACAATCTGTACGTCAACTGATGTATTTCCGTTAGCCAAAATTTTCGAGGATTTTAAGCGATACTGCGCAAATACGTTAGCCTTTTGCTCGACAACCGATATATATGCATCCGTCTTCATATTACCGTATGTAATAGACTGATACACCCGCTCTGCGTCGACATAACCGGTAAATGGATCTTTGAGGTTATTGCTGTACACCTGGGAAATATTGGCGGCAGTTTGGTTTGCCATTACAGACACGAGCGTCTGCTGATACAGAATCATACCGACATACAGCATAACTGTAATAATAATCATAACAAGTGTAACTACGATAGAGGCCTCAACTACAACCTCGCCGCTTTCTCTCTTGTTTTTCAAACTGTATCACCTCACATTATTTTCCGGTATAATACATCTTCAAATAAGACCAATATCCTCCGGTCTTTACGAAGCAGATCCCCTTGTCGTTAAGATAGTCAACATCTTCAAAAATTTCTTGAATAACAATTTCGTTTTTAGGATTAATAAATACCCATCCTGCGCCGGTTTTTACAGCACCCATACTGTTTGAGAAAGACTTCGCATCTTCATACTGTGGCTCGATGAGGATCTCTCCGTCTGTTCCTACAAAACCCCATTGATCCCCTATCTTAAACGCAGCGTAATCATCAACAAACGCCTTTGCACCGTCGCAAGCAAAGTCGCCTATTCTTTTGGCGTTCAAATCGTATATGTAGTATTTATCTCCCACCTTGGCAAAGATAAATCCCTTTGCTGCACATTCATCAAACTCATTAAGCACCACGTCGGAAAACGTTACATCGGTTATTGCTTTACCGGTTCCGTCAATGAGCTTCCAATTGCCCTCAGATTCCATAACAGCAGCAACATTGTTTCTAAATCTGCCTGCAAACGCATAATCGCCGAAAGTTTCCTTGCCGTTGATATCAAAGTATTTATATCTATCGCCAACCTTGCATGCAAGCAAGAGAACGTCACTACCCTCGGCATTTTTAGCACGTCCTACGCCGGAAGACGTTTCTACGCCGTTAAGATATGCCTGGCGTTCACCCGCCTTATTAATTATGATGCATCGGTCAGTGCCGTCGGGATGGGACCCTTTAACGAATGCGTAGCCTTCAGAAAAGGAAGAAGCTTCGACAAAGGTGCCATCAAAATCAGGGGCTCCCTGATCGTTAAGGAATGTGTACTCATATTCAGTCTTGACGGTATACATACCGTCAAAAACGGGAAGCACCTCGGTATACATTGCAAAATATTTCGTGTACTGATATCTTACCTGGCTACGAAGCTCCTCAATTCTATCGGAGGTAACAAGAAGATCTCTCGCTTTCATTAAGACGTTGGCGCATTCTTCGAATTTATCATATTTCAAAAACATCTCACAAGCAGCTTCATACGCGCGCGGTTCTTGTCGATAGGCATCCACAATAGAGGTTACGGATGTAACAATGTCATAAATATTAGTAAATTCACCAATATCGATCCCTTTTTCGTAAACACCGATCATCTCGATACGAACATCAAGCGTGTCCTTTAACATAATCGCTTCATTATATTTCGCAATCGATTTAGAACACAACTCCTGCTCGGACAAAGAGCGCGCCTCGGAAAGAGTCAAATCATACTGACTTGTTTTGCCCATCAAGCTTTGGCCAATCATATAAACAACCAAAATATTAAGAAGAATAATGCCTATGATAATTAATACTTTATTGTTTTTCATTCCGTTCAACGCTCCGTTTCTAATAACTGGTTAAAAATACAACGAACATATAACCTACTGCGATGCAAGGTCCAAATGGGAATGCATCTTTGCGTCCCATTTTCTTTCGAGAAATATTGATAAGAGAGACAACGGCGGAAATCACTAAGCTCACAAACAACGTACTGTAGGTGCAAAACGATCCGCTTACCAACCCGATGATACCAAATAGCTTTGCATCACCGAATCCAAGTGCGCCTTTTGAAAGCAAGGATACCACAGCGAGAAACACAAAGCCAATTGCAAAACCAATAAGATCATTGGTTAAAACTGTCATTAAATCGTCTGTTGGTCCCACTATCTCGTAAATATAAATGGCGATGCGAAAAACCAAGCCGCTAATAATCAATAAATTAGGAATGATCCTTCTCTTCGAGTCAATAATGCCGGCGCTTATAACAATAACAGCCAATCCGAACAGCTTTATAAGATTTATAATCGAGGTGTTAATATATAAAGAAATCTGAGCTGCAAAAAAGCATGCAAAGCAGATTATTATAAGCAAAGTTAAAGATTTACCCTTATAGGGTGTTATTTTCTCTTCACAAGGTTTATAAATATTGAATTTTCCAATGTTGATCACGCCCATAAAAGAAGAAACATAAACAACCAACAAGGTCGAAAGGGCGGCAATCAATAAAAACAACAAATAATGCATTGGGTATATCTCCCTAAATTTGATTGCCGACCTGCCGCTGTATTTTAATACAGCGGCAGGTCAAGCTTTTCTGCTTAAATTACGTTATCTACGTCTTCGAACAAAGAACCCCAAATCTTGTTAAACAAATTTGTTAACTGAGTTCTAAAGATAATAGCAAGTGCAATGACGATAGCAAGAACAAGAATGATAGCGATGATGTTCGCCTCACCACTTTCGTTTTTCCAAAGTTTTCTCAACTTCATCCTCGCCTGAAGTCCCTTGATGCAAAGTTTAGTAGCCAGTTTAGACATTTTTGTATACCTCCAAAATATTGTTTGTTTATTTATCTTAAAGAGATCTCTCTTAAAGACCCAAGTTAGTCATTATCGGTCCCATTACCATTACAAGGATACCGACAAACATAATCATAAGCGGAATCATCAGCTTACCGGAAGCGAGTTCTCCGCGTTTAAGAGTGTTTTGCTTTTTTAACTGCCACATTTCATCGGTCTGGTTTCTAAGAGCAGACGCGAGATCTCGACTGCCCTTCTCAAGGCCCTGAACAATAAGCGCGGTGAATTTTTTGATTTCGGGTGTAACACAGCGGTTTCCAAAGCTGTATAGAGCATCCGCTTCCGCAATACCGTTATCTATGTCTTCGGTCACTCTACGCATTTCCATATACAATTCCGTTTCGGAAGACATAGCAACCTCGCTCCATGCTTCGCGAAGAATCATACCGGAATTAACCAAAAGCGCAATCGTGGACACAGCGTTGGGGAATTCGTCCATAAAACGAATGCTTCTTTGCTTAACCAGGGTAGCCGGCAACGTCTGGAAATAATAGTACAAAGTGCCGCATACAACAAGTACAACAGCCAAAAGCAAAAGCTTGTCCGTGCCCTCTGCCAAGGCACAAAGACCGCAGCCTATAGTGAAGAAAAGATATATAATGCTGATTTTTTGAGCGTAAAAAACACGCATATAATAATCCGCATATCTTTCGCCGTACAGAATCACTGTTTTTTCACGAAGCTGGTTTGCACTTCTGTTTTTGAACTCAAATCTAAACAGCTTCATAAACTTAAAACCTGCACCGTAAATTTCAGACATCATAAAGGTCTTTTTATTAAGCGGTTTTATGTATTCTTCAAATTCACCGGAGGTTAGAAGCAAAAACACGAACGAAAGACCCGAGAAAAGCGACAGAGTCAAAATAACAATATTTAAAATCAACTCCACAACCTACACCTCGATATTCAAAATTTTTCTGCCAATCAAATATGCTATAACGAACGCGCCGACCGCGATTGTCGTACAAACAATTCCGGTAGGTGTAGTGAAATTTGCAGCAAAATCAGAACCGGCCATTTTGATCATCAAAATCAAAATTACGGGCATGACAATCATAATGTTCTGCTCATTTTTATTTGAAGCAACCTTCGTTTCTATCTCCGCTTCTATTTCACACTTGTTAGAAAGTATCACATGGCTGTTGCGGATCACTTCCTTTAGGTTTGCGCCCTTTGAATATGCCGTTTCAAAAACTCTGCCGAAGGTTCTGATATCTTGAATTCCGCTTCTTTCACCGAAGTTCAACAGCATACTACCTACGTCGATATTATTCTGTATGCCGCTGATTATGTTATCGACCTCTTGAACAATGAACGCGTCCGGTTGATACTGAACGAGCAAATCCTCGCGTGCGGCCATAAATGCATTGGGAACGTTTTTACCCGAAGAAATAGAAGTTGCCAAGGAATCGAGCAGGTCTATAAACTGACTTCTCAGTTTTTTCTTTCGCTCTGCAATGATCCGCTCCTTGCGAATCGGCATAAACAGCTTTGCCGCCGCTAATCCGACGATGGTCATGATTACAATATCGCAAACATATGTAACAACCGTTGCATTGCCGTGCTCATCTTTTCCAATGCCGCCGTAGAACAGGTATGCAACAGCCGCGCCGATGACGAACGCCAAGATGAGGTACAATGCTTTTTCATTGGCTGTCATACGATAAACCTTGTAGTTTATCATCTTTCGGTTAGTGCCCGAAACCTCATACAACGACTCTGTATGGGCTTTCTTCTTTTTACTCATTGAATTTCACATCCCTTTTACATTAACTGGTTGAATACGTCGGACAAGGAAAGTTGCTTTGCCATACGAGCGGAAGAAACCGATTCATACGTTGGAAACGCACCGAGTATACGAAGTTCGGTTTGTGAAAGCTCGTTTACAGTCGCTCTGTTTTTCAAAAGCCACATTCTGGGCTGAATCGCAAAATCCGATTGTCCGTCAAGAATCTGGATTCCTCGAATCGCCTTATTTATCTTCGCTTCGGAAATTTCGGAAGCATCACTAACGACGACGATGGAATTACAGCACTCAAAAAGCTTGAATGCAGATTGTGTTTTCGGAAATTCAACATCCATAACAACGTAATCATAGCAACCCAACGACCTAAGCTCGTTTTGAAGCGTCATATAATCGTCCGGACTCATTTCCATAATATCCAACGGCACCCTTACGGAAGAGTAATAGTAAACTCCAGTCTGGTCTTGCTTAACCGTGCTCTGCAATTTCATTGCTCTATTTGTCTTATTGCTCTTTACCGCGTAAATAACGTCGCTGAAATCAAATTGTCCGTCACAGCTGAAGAAAACATCCGCATCGCCATAGATTTCTCCGTTCAGATAGAGGACTCTTTGACCTGCATTAGCCAATGCAATGGCACAAGCTGCAGCAGCAGTAGAGGTTCCAACTCCTCCGCAGGGAGAACAAAACGCGATGGTCTTCATCATACCGTTCTGATTCGATGGGATCCCCGAGATATTGGGCACGTGCTCTGAATAGATGCTCAAGATCTGCTTGTAGATCAGCTCACCCTTTTGGAATTTACAAATCGCCTTTCTATTGTCAATAGAGTTGATATCAAGACTCTCGACCATATATGCAAACCCGCATCGTTTGGGAATTTGAGCAAAATCTATTTTGAAACTGTCACTTGCCAGGAACACGTCGATCTTTTTTTCTTCCAAGCAAGACATCGCGGCATCTACATCCGTAAAAGAATATATCTCAAGCTCCTCGGCGTACTTGCTGTTGAACATAGGAACAACACGGCGAAGATACGAAGGATCGCTTTCCAGCATCGCAAGCTTAATTTTCATATGTTCTCTTCCTTTCTATATATGCGCTAACTTTCATACCTATATATGCATATCTTTATCATAATAATATAATAATATATGCTCTCGTTAAACAACCAATTCGATAAAATTCGACCGTATAATGTAAAAAACAACCTTATATCTTGGTCTTGATTCCCGACAGTTTCAGTTTGAAATCGTTTTTCAAGGGATTCTCGGTTCTGACCAAGCCACCGGATACCTTCTCCAAAGTGGAGTTTTCATCCTCTTGGAAAACATATAACGGGTTAAGAATGATCTGACCGTCCTTGTAACCGACTACCTCTGTGATCTCCATAGTCTTTCTTGACTTGTCTCTCAAACGCGAAAGGTGAATTATAATATCTATTGCCGAGCCTATTTGATGTCGGATCGCTTCCAACGGCAAGCCTGATGCACCCTGAAGCACCATTGTTTCAAGACGGCTGAGCATATCTTCAGTGGAGTTTGCGTGGCCGGTGGACAGTGAGCCGTCATGACCTGTGTTCATCGCCTGAAGCATATCCAACGCTTCACCTCCACGTACTTCGCCGACAACGATTCTTTCGGGACGCATACGGAGCGAAGACTTGATAAGCTCTCGTATAGAAATTTCGCCCGCGCCGGATGCATTGGCATTTCTCGTTTCAAGGCTTACAAGGTTTTCGACGCCGGTGATCTGAAGCTCCGCAGAGTCCTCGATGGTGATAACACGCTCGTCCTTCGGAATATAGTTGGACAGCGCATTGAGAAACGTGGTTTTACCCGAACCGGTACCACCACTGATAAAAATGTTGTATTTTGCTTTAACAAGCAATTCAAGTTTATCGGCAATTTCCCTTGTAATCGAGCCGTATTCAATAAGTTTTTCAACGGTCATCGGATTCTTAGAAAACTTACGGATAGTAAGAATAGGTCCGCACAAAGAAATCGGCGGCAACACAACGTTAACACGCGATCCATCGGGCAAACGGGTATCACAAATAGGATTTGCTTGGTTTACCTCTCTGCCGGCCATACCAACGATCCTTTGAATGATATCCTCAAGTCTTCGTTGACTCTCAAAATTCATATTGAGCTTTGTCAGCTTACCGGATTTTTCAATAAATATATTGTCCGGACCGTTGATCATAACCTCGGTGATCGTATCATCACTGATAATCGAATCCAGCAATCCGAAGCCGCGAATCGAGCTATATACCTGCTGAACAAGGTTAACTCTGGTCTGGATGGACAAATACTGTCCACGGGTTTGTTCCTCGACTATATTCTCGATTTCTATCGTCAGCTGTTCGTCGCTCAGCTGACTCAAAGGTAATTCCGCAGTAACGATTTTTTTTAATTTAAGGACTAGATCCTGATCTATCTGCATAGCCATAAAGCACTCTCCTTATTAAGCTATCTTTATTACGATCGCAGTTGCATTATCTGCACCGTTTCTTCGCTCGACCTCGGTCAAAAGCTGTCTTACCGCCTCGTCCGCATCAAGGTCGCCGATAATTTTATACATTTCGGAGGCCTCGATAACATCTGTTATGCCGTCGGAGCACAAAACATATATATCTCCCGATTCAAGCACACCCTTCGAAACGTAGGGTTCTATCGCCATTTCGGTATCGGGAATACCGATATACTGAAGCAAAACGGGCTTTTTTTTGATTCCGATAGCTGACATAATTTTTTCGTCGGTATGATCCTCGGAAATTTGAATCATTTGCTTGCTTCTTATTCTGAATATCTTGCTGTCACCAATATTACAAGCGACAATATCATCCTGAGATAAATATACAGCCGCCACGGTACTGCCAATCGCTGAAAGCTGCATATCGCGTCTCAGCTGATTTACCGCAGCATTAGCGTTCTCACAGCATTCGTACATAAACGCTTTTCCCGAAACTGCAAGCTCTTCAAGCTTTTTGTATTCGGAGCCGAAAATCTCTGCCGATAAGCAAGCCGCTTCTTCGCCCTTACTCTCTCCGCCCATACCGTCAAAAACGGCAAAAACGACCGGGTCATCAGTGACATTGCTGCATTTTATAGGATTTTTCATTCCCTTGTTGGGGATTTGAAGATGCTTTTTATTAAAGAAAAAATTATCCTCATTATTGCCGCGGCCCATACCTATAAATGAGCCGCAAGCGGCATTTATCGTAAAAGTCATAACCGTTTCATTCCTCGATTAAAAAATAACGGAACATTGGCGTACCAGGTACACAATTGCTTGTATTGCCACAACAGCCGCCAATATGTAAGCCGCGATATGCAACACCTTTTTTATTCCCTTGGGTTTATACGCGCTGTTGTAGCCATATGCCCATACAAATACCGCAACAGCCGCGACGCCATAAAAGATATGCCACGCTTCAATATAAAAGTCATCGTTTATCATTCGATATAAGTAATATACCCACTCGACGATAAGAGCGTATAAGCTTAATGCACCTCCGAACCTTACCTCTCGCTGAGATACAATAACTATGCCGCCGAACAGCATCAACGATCCGGAAAGTATAAAAACGATTGCTTGCGGAATCAATTCCTGCATACCGCTAAACAATGCGTTCAGTCCGCTGACGATATACACAAGTGACAACGAAACAGCCGAAATACCGACCGCAAGCTTACATCTGTCGGCAATAATCACGATCAAGCCAAGCCCTGTCAATGACAAGGCGACCGATAATTCTAATGCAGTGTCTCCGCCGTCAAACAACAGCACAATACCGAGAACACAAACAACAAGTGACAGCAGCCATGCAAAAATTCGGCACCCTTTGCTCGATTTTGCAGTAGAATAGGTATCGGGAATGCCAATTACATTACTTTGTGGGGGCAACTGTTCCGACGTGTACGCGCCGTACATTGGGTCGAGCACCGTCGTTCCTTGAACATATTCGTCAACCACAACTCTTCCATTTGCATTCATATCATTGGTCGTGCTTTGCAGTCTCTGATCCATATTACCACTGAAACGCATCGAATCCGATTGAATCTCTCGATTCTCTCCCGACTGAATCAAAACGTTCCATTCGGTAATCAGCGCATTCTTGAACTCTGTAGCGGTTTGATAACGGTCCTGCGGGCTGTATGCACAAGCTTTGAGGATTGCTGCACCAAGAGAAGCGCTCGCATTACACGGGAGCGTCAACAGCTCACCGGACAGCCTCTTCGTCAATGCTTCCTCGTTGTCTTTGTAGGTTATTTGTTGAGGATAAGGCGGAAGGAACGCAATTCTGTTATTATTCAATAGCGTATACAACACCAATCCCAAGGAATAAATATCCACATTAGAGCTATATGCCTCGCTTTTGTAGACCTCCGGTGCCATATAATTCAGCGTACCCTTGCGCGAGAGATTCGCCTGCGTCGTTTCTAACTTTCTGGCAATACCGAAATCGCCGAGCTTATATTCACCAAAACGGGAAATAAATATATTGTCAGGCTTGATATCTCGGTGAACGATAAAGTTTTGCTCACACACCTCAAGCGCGGTACAAATATCAACACCCAACCTTATAACGTCGAGCTGAGAAAATTCAGGATTAGAGATAAAGCTGTCAAACGGCGTTAGCAACTCCATACGGATAAATATATCCCAGCCTATCTCTCCCTCTCGCTCGATGATTTTATAATCTTCGATACCGACGATATTCTTAGCACCCTTTAAATTATCCATCAGGGTAATTTCGTTAAGCAGGTTATCTACCAAGCCGCGAAAATAATTATATATCGCCTGATCATCCATACCCTGAGAACGGGCAAATTTGATTTCCTGCTGATTTTTCGGAACCGAAATCACCTTAATAGCGGAATAAAAAGCTCTTCCGCCGTATTCCATTCTTTTCGCTCTGTAAACCTTACCAAACGAGCCCTCGCCAAGGACGCAATCCTCGTTCCATTCGGGCCATACTTGATTGATGTTCATACATCGCACCTCTATTGAATTTTTTATCCGCAAAACATTTGTCTTTGATTTTAAATACTATGTCGCGTTTTTCCTTGTTAGTTTGTTAAATACCATATTGTCGGCAAGCACCTGTTTGTTACTTAAATCCGGGCTTCCTTTATCGCCATCGCAACTGTTGCGGTAAATATTCCGTTTTGTGCAGAAACCGCAAAATCGCCCCGATATTTTTGGGCAATGCTCGCAATAATCGGCATTCCCAAACCGTGAACAACGCCATTTTCCTTTGTAGTTTCAAGCCTATCCGTACTTTCGATATTCATACCCACCTTACACGAATTGAGTACCTTTATAACCAAATATCGATTCTTTCTTAGTATTTCAACGCTTATTCTCGGATGCGATTGCTCACTGAAAATGCAACCGCTGATAGCGTTGTCCAGCAAATTACAAATAACAGTGGATAGATCAAAATCGGTAATCCAAGCGCAATCAGGGTTTTCCTTTACGTTTATCCACATTTCAATGTTTTTTTCCTCAGCCTCGCTCTTTTTGTTGGCGAGGATTATGTTTACAACGGGATTGTTGCAAAACACCATCTGATCAACAGTGGCATAACGTGTTCGCAATTCATTGATAAGCTCAATGCCCCTTTGTGTTTCTCCGTTACTGAAAAGCGAATAGGCCGTTTGTATGTGATTTGAAACGTCGTGTTTAATAGAACGTAGCTTGTTGTTATTTGCAACCGACATTTCATAATATTTATAATCCATAACGCTGAGATTTTTGATGTAATCTAAATTAGCTGACAGCGTAATCTTGCGAAGTAAATAGGGAACAAGCATCCCCATAAAAATATTTCCGACTACCATACAAGCGGTAGCTATGATGATAAAACAAGAGTTCTTTGAGGTGATCGTTCCGTTTGATGCAACCGCCACAGCAAGAATAGCGGTGGCTTCACCCAATCCTATGAGAAGTTGCATTATGACAACCCGGTGAAGCCTCGTGCCCTTTTTTTGCTTTGTGAATTGAAATACAATCGAGGTCAAAACGGAGAAAATCAACAAATACAGTAAACGGCAAATACAGTCTTCGCAACCGTCGTATACATAGTGCGTTCCGTGACCAACTATAAGTAACGAGCACACCGCAAAAGAGATTACATAGGCGGCAATCAGAAACAGTTCCTTGATGAAAAACGCGCCGATTCTTTTTCTTAGCCTATCTTTAAACATAAAGCAAGCATAGATAAGCTCCGAAAATGCAATCAAACCGAGTCGCGGCAGTGTGAACGGTTCGGTACAAAGAATCGATACCGCCGTAATAGCACACCATATCGCTGCGTGAATCGCTTTACAGTACTTCTCCTCAAGCACATTAATCAAGAAAATCCCTGATATCAATGACTCGATAAAATACACAACTATCTCATATAAAAGCGGACTCATTTTTCCTCTCCAAGATATGATATAAACTTGATCCTAGCCTCTTTGAAATTTGTCTTGCTTATCGGCAAAACGGTGCCGTTTGATAAATAAAAATCCCTGCTTGTTCTTTCTACGATATGCTTCATATTAATGAGAAAACTTTTATGGCTTCGAACGAACGGCGCACCGAGCCGTTGCTGAATATCGTCCATTTTTTCATAAGTTTCAATCATCTTGCCGTCAAGCGTATGCAATATCAGCTTGCGTCCGCGGCTTTCCACATAAACTATATCTCTTCTGGTTAATAATATTTCAGACCCGTTTGTCTTGACGACAATGGAGTCAGATTTGTCGTATTCAATGTCCCTGCTTACCTTTCTGATCGCATCGATCAAAAGATTTTCGTTTATTGGCTTTACTAAAAAATAAGCAGGATTGGTTTCAAAAATAGCAGTGGCATAATTGATTATGCCTGTCAAATAAATAACCTTAAGGGTCGGATGCATCCTTTGCAGATGCTTAATGGTCTCAATGCCGTTTCCGTCCTTTAAATTGATGTCCATTATTAAAATATCGGGGATTCGCTCGTTAAATTCGATCATGCCTATCAGATCTCGGCAACAATTCATCGCGACAACTTTATATTCGTCCCCAAAGTGCTTCATAATAAAGAATTTTAAGAATTCAGTTATGTTTATGTCATCGTCGCATACAAATATTTCTACCATTTTTCATCCTTTTCTTTGGAGACGTTTAATACTGAATCCTGTTTTCTTCCTTATTTTAAGGGTTATCCCCAACCGCCATTTACATGACGGTTGGGGATTTATTCAGAATTGCTTCTTTTTACTTCTTTGCTGCGTTCTTTTTCTTTTTAAAGACGATCAGAGCAATAATGCCACCGATCAAAAGAACGATTCCAGCAATTGTTCCGTAGAACAACGGCTTATTTGCGTAGAAAATGATCCACTGGCTTTGAGATACGGTTACCTTGGTAAACGTCTCATTTAACTCGTTAAAGGTGCCGCCTGCATTGAGCGTATAGTCAGCGCAAACAATCTGAACCTGATTTTCGAGTCCTTCGGGTACGGTAAATGTAACCTTACCGTCATTTTCGGCCAAATAGGCAAGGAATTCTTCGCCGGACATTTCAAATCTTACACTGATGTCATTGCCGGAGGCATCCTTAAGCGGCTCGCCTTCAGAATTAAGAACGATTACTTTGATGCTGTAGAGTCTGCCATCGTTATCAGTAGGAATGATGGTTACAACCTGTTCCTCGATCTGATAACGTCCGCCGTTTTCAAGTCCGCTGATGGTAATCATCGGCGCGGTTTGGTCTACGACGAAGGATACGTTAAGGTTTTTAACGTCGCTGTATGCAGAACTTCCCGCTTTATCGGTGGACTCAACAACGATCTTGTACTCACCCTCGGATTCAAAGAGATTCTTAGAGATTACGTAAGTACGCTTGCTCCATTCGCCATCCTTGTTGGACAAGGTGGTGGTATAGTCGGTGCCCTCTTTAAGTGCTTCGCCGTTAAGCTTAACAACGTACTCTTCAATCGGATCAACGTTGATTTCTTCGATGATCACGTCCTTGCCTACGCTGTAAACGTAGTACTGATTTACAAGGTCATCGGTATCTTTATCGACAGCAAACGTAGAGCCGTTTCTGTTGATCGAGAAACGCACCTCATCATAGGACGCCTTATCGTCAAGAATTATCTTTGTACACTCGTTACCGGACATATCCTTAAGCGTACAAACGAGAGTGTAAACTGCATCCTCGACTAAATTGTCAACCGTAAAGGTATAGGTTCTACCCTCCTCAACGGTATTCATATCGCCAAGAGATATAGTCTTGATCTCGTAACTGCCGTCATCGCCTCTTACAATAGCGTTCAATACAGGCTTAAAGGTGGTAGCATCGAGATTAATATCGTTTGCCGTGATAGAAAATCCGTACTTTTCATCCTTATTTGCAGTATTGTTCTTTATATTGGATGCGTTTACAGTAGGCGCCTTGGTGTCCAGCGTGAGGCGGTTGGACGTGTACTTATCCATTCGGTTATCAGAGCGGTCCTTGTATTCAACCGTTACGATATAATCACCGTCCTCGGTCAAGGTGAACGTTCCGGTGTGAACGTCAACACTGTTATCGCTCCACTTAACGTCTACAGGATATTTTTCACCGTCCTTGGTTACGGTTACTACTACGTCTTTACTAAAGAAATTCGCTTCGTTAATAACGATCTTAGCATCGATATTTCCTGCATAGTAGGAAATTCCGTTTACATTCTGCACCGGCTCGTTATATGTAACCGTTGCTGTAGGCTTGATGTTATCGACGACGATCACCTTATCGTCCTGCATATTGCTGTAGTTCTCTGCTCGGTCAAATGCTGTAAATTCAACCGTACCGTTGAACTGGTTATCATCGTCAAGAAGCAATTTGGGAATCGTAAAGCTTGCAATAGACTTCTTGCCTTCGCGCTTGATTCTGCCGTTTGCATCGCTGATTATTTCATCGATAAGCTCGGCGTTAACGTCACTTACGTCATTGCCCTTGATGTAGCTGTAAACGAAGTAGTAGACACCCGCGGTCTCGTCCTCTGCGGTAACGGTTACAGTCACTTGATCGTTGTAGTATCCGGAAGCATCGGGAACGCTGTCGCTATAGGTAATCGTAAGCGTTTCGGGCACTGTTGTGTCAACTGTAAAGAGATCGGTTTCATACTCGGCAGCATCATTAATAGCAAGGTCCTTCAATACGTAATCGAACGTATAGTTTGCATCAGCCGAGAAGGTGATTTCTGCAGTATGAACGTCGCCGTCGTGAGTCCAGTTGGAATCGGTCGACAGGGTCGTTTTGAAGTTTTCCGTGGTAACTGCTTCACCGAGAATGTTCTTTGCTTCAACAGTAGCTACGAAATCGGATGCTCGGAAGTTATGTTCCACAACGGTGATGGTAGCTGTCTGAATAGCATTGAAGTAATCTCTTCCATCGATAGTATGAATAACGGTTTCGTTACCGTACTTAACGTCTACAATGGGAGCGATTTTATCAACGGTGATTACCTTGGATTTGTTAGTTTCTGCTGCGTTAGTGGAAAGATCGGTATATTCGATTTCCAAAACGTAGTCGGCATCCTTCGCATAAACGATTTCGAAGGAGTGGTCATCGCCCTTATCGGTCCAGGTGATATACTTAGGTATCGCACCTTCGTATTTTTGAGCAGAACCTTCGGGCAGATACTCATAAACGGTAACATTACCCTCATTGTCAGTTTCGGTAAGTTTAATTCCGACATCATGAATTACGAACGCAACGCCATCAGAGCTTTCTTTTGCTTCTACGCCCTCAAAGAAGTTTGCTTCAGTGATGGTGATTGCAGCAGTTACGTCATCGTTATAATAGGTGTCGTTTGCTACTCCCGTTTTAGAGGAATATTCAACCTTAATGTTGGGAGCAAGGTCGTCTACCACGATCGCAATGTTATTTTCATCGGTCTTGCCGGCGGGATTGCCCGCTTTATCGGTTACTTTAGCAGAAATATAGCCCCTTACATTTGCAGGAATTGTAAAGGTGGCAGTTGCAGTCTTGCCGTCGTTGCTGTAAACAACGTGTTCTGCGTCAATCCTACCGCCAAGCTCTGCGGCATTTTTGTCGCTTGCGCCTTTTTCCTTGGTGTAGGTCCATTCGAAATAATCCACACCCGAGGTTACGTCGTCAGCCGTCAGGGTTACAGTTACCTCGGATTTATAGAAGCCGAACGTAATAGCTTCAAGAATTCGATTAACGATAGGCTTACTATATTCGATATTCAACCCAACGGGCGCAGTATGGTCAACTACGAACGCATCTGCTTCGTATGTATCGGCCGCATTGCCGACAATATCCTTGCAGTTGATCTTAAAGTCATACTGTGCATCCTCCGAGAACGGGATTTCCGCAGTATGAACGTCGCCGTCGTGAGTCCAATTATCACGGTTCTTCAACGCGACTTCAAATGCCTTACATATAGCTTCTGCGTCACCACTCTCGTTGCCCAGATCAACAGCGGTAACCTCGATTTCAACGAAATCCGCAAGGAAGTTGTGATCTACAACGGTAATAGTAGCAATGCGGTCTTCCTTGTAGTACTTATCGTTCTGCGCATTCGCATCAGAAAAATATTCAACCGAAATAACAGGTGCGGTTTTGTCGATATGAATTTCCTGCGAGGTGTATTCTTTCATTGCGTTATCCGAACGGTCTTTATACGCAATCTTTACGAAATAATCGCCCTCTTCGGTAATGGTAAACATACCAACGTGCTCGTCATCTTCTTTGTCGTTCCAAGTAACCTCGGGGGTGATATCTGCTTCGCCCACCTTGGTCAATGTAACAATTACGTCCTCGGAATAGAAGTTAGCTTCGTTAATGGTGATTGTTACCGTAGCTTTTTCATTATAATAAAGAATTACGTCATCGCCCTCAACGTAGCTTTCAACAGCATTCATTGTTGCTCTATCGTAAACAATCGCTTCGCTGAACTCGATTTTTCTTGTAGGCTCAATTGTATCTACAACGTTGATTCTTGTAGAATCAGATACTTCACTTGAATTTCCTGCTTTATCGGTTACTTTTGCAGAAACATAGCCCCTTATATTTGCAGGAATTGTAAAGGTGGCTGTTGCAGTCTTGCCGTCGTCGCTGTAAACAACGTGTTCCGCTTCGATCCTATCGCCAAGCTCTGCGGCATTTATGTCGCTTGCGCCTTCTTCCTTGGTATAGGTCCATTCGAAATGATCTACACCGGAGGTTACGTCATCAGCCGTCACGGTTACAGTCACTTCTTCGTTATAGGAGTAATAACCAAAGGTTACCATTTCGAGAACCTTTTCCCAGAACTTAAGATTGGAAGAATACTCAATCTTAATATTTTCGGGGTCGGTCTGATCGATTGCGAAATCTTCGCTGTAAGGAATAGCCGCATTGCTTGCGAGATCGGTGTATTCAAGCTCGATAGAATAAATTGCATCGATATCAAACTTCATACCTTCTGACTTTAAAGTCCAAACGCCATCGTCTTCCGTCCAATTCTCGGGGTTCTTGACGTATTCTTCATAACGCTTAGAAGAAATGTCCACTTTAGCTTTTGCGACATCCTTCGCAATTACGGTCAAAGCAACGTTTTGCGCATTGAAATTGCTTTCGGTAATGGTAAAGGTTGCAACGCGCGAGGTGTCGAAAATATTATCTCTAACAGGATCGGTTATGTCATAAATGCAATTGATAACAGGATCAACGCTGTCGATGATGACCGTCTTTGTATATTGCTCCATTTCGTTTTCGGACGCATCCGCAAACGTCAAGGACAAAGCATAAGTGCCGTCACCCGAGAGCGCATACTCTGCTTTCCAAACGTCTTGCTTATCATCATATGCCCAAACAAGCTCTGTCACCTTTTCGCCAATCATGAATACGGGGCCCTTATCCGTATTTCTGATGTCAAAGTTATCTTCCTTGATCTCAAACATTACTTTGACGTCATTATCGGAATAGATGATAGCGCCCATATTATGGTTTTCGGTAAATTCATATCCTACGTTGAGCATAGGAGATTCGGTATCCAAAACCAAGATATGATTAGTTTCTGTAAGCATGGATGTCAAACCGGAAACATCGGTCGCCTTTGCGGTGATCTTGTCACGGAACTGTGCGGATATCTCGAACTGATACTCGAAAACGTTCGATTTTTCTTTATCGTTCTTAACTATGATATCGTCGCCGCCGATGTTGTACGTTATATAATCAACGTCTGAGGTTGCATCGCTGGCGGTGAGAGTAACCATAACCTCATCGGCGGTATAAATGCCGAAAGTGATGGTTTCGAGAATATTTTCCCAGAAAGTTTCGCTATCGTAATCGATAGTTACAGAAGGAGCGACGGTATCGATCTTGATATTCTCAACAGCTATAGCATCGGTAATTTCGTTGCCCTTCTTCAAGAACACATATGCAGTATTGATTCCTTCGTTACTAAATTGAACCGATTCGCTCCAAGCCGTATCGGTCAAGCCGTTTTTGTAGCTGATCAAATACCCTTCCGGAGCAAGAATATCAACCTTGTCGGTATACCAGCCGGAATCGTTAATTTTAGTTCCGGAAAGCTCGGGCTTTGCGGTCGTTTCGTGATAAGAAACGGTCAGCGTAAAGGTTGTTTCGGACTCAACGTACTGATCGTCAGCTTCTTTTCTTACCTTAATATTAATAGTGCCGACCTTTTCGTCAGAGTTAACGAAAGTTACTTTACCATTTTCATCTACCGAAGCACCGATGTTATTGGCACCTTCAATGGTGTAAACATACTTGCCGGAGCCGCCAAGCACGGTATTAACGTTTATTTGATACTCGGTTGCACCGTATACAAGATCAACATCTCCAATGGTGAATTCGGGAGTATCCTTTTCAACGCTAAGCACGTACTGTGCAGTGGCGGGATTATAATATTCGTCGCCTGCTTTTGTAGCGATAACCTTGATCACACCGGAGGCAAGAACTGAAATTTCGCCGGTAACGGGATCGATATCCGCGATATCGTCGGATGCAGCATCGGCAAATGCATAGGTGATTTCTCCGACACTTTGACCGCCGTTTGCAACGTTGGTAAACTTGTTACCATTATCGTTGAAGGTCATCGAGGAATCTTCGACCCTGAAACCAAAGCCATCCTGGTCTGCAAGCTCCACGTATATAGCTTCGCTATACAAGGTCGCCCCCAAGTAGCCGTCATCTTCGGCCTTTGTAACCATAACAACGAATCTTCCGCCGGTCTTTACGGTTTTAATCATACCCGTCTCGGGATCTATTGTTGCGTATTCCTGTCCTTCATAGATAGAATATGTGATTTTACCGTTACCGCTGCCGCCCATTACTGCAGGAAGAACCTTTTGGGCATTAGGGTTATAAATTACAGTCTCAGTGCAAGAGGTTTCGAATTCAAGCGCCTCTTGTGCAGATTTTTCTATCGTGATAGTATATGTCGCGGTGATTTCATTATAATTATTGTCTGCCGCTTTTTTCGCTTCAACCGTTACTTCGCCCGCCTTGATAAAGGTAAGCTTACCGGTAACTGCATCGATAGCAGCGAACTCGTCACCTGCGACGATAGAATAAGTCACTTCTCCTTCACCGCTGCCGCCGATAGCGACGTTGGTGAAGCTACCGTCCGCGAAACCGACGGTGATATCGGAATTAGAGTTTTCAAACTTAAATTCCGCTTGGTCGTACTTAATGGATTTTACGGTATAGGTTGCTCTTGCTTCCGCATAAGTATCGTCAGCAGCTTTAATAGCAGTAACCTTAACTGTTCCGAGCTTCTTAAAGGTCAACTCGCCGGTTTCGGCATTGATATCCGCAACGTCCGCACCTTCGGTAATGACGTAAGTTACTGCACCCGTACCTTTACCGCCGTTTGCAACGTTGGTATAGGTATTGCCTACCCATTTATCAGCAGGGTTTTGATCTGCGAATTCGAATCCATCCTGCTCGACCTTAGTGAGCACGATCTTTTCGCTGGGGACAACGCTGAACGTAACGATTTGATCATATTCACCCTCGCCGTCCCAATTGAATCTATATACCATGGTGATATTGCGGTTCTCGTTCTTGAATTTTTCAAGAGATGCAGGTGTTACAGGGAACCACAATTGTATATAGTGAGTTTTTGCTCCGTCCTTCGAGTCCTTGTTAGACCAGAAGCTCTTGATCTCGGTAATATCGTCCCAGCTGATAGCAGGATTGCTCTTTACCTGATATTTTGCATTCTTCAAAATATCGGCGCCGTAACCGGAGGGAGCTTCCACCTTAATACCAACCCACCAACCGTCTTGATTGCGACCGATGGTGCTGTCGGCAGGAGACCACTGAAGCACAACTTCATCGATAACTACCGAAACGTCACCGGTTCTGTTGCCCGAAACAGTTCCACCGGTATAACCGGTTACGTTACCTTGCTCGGGATAATGCTGTACCGTGCCCTTTTTGAGAACAATGCTGCCCTTGGGATCTACAGAGAACACGATCGTCTGATCGTAAATTCCGTTTCCGTCCCAATCGAACACATAAGTCATTGTTAAATTACGGTTTTCCGCAATAAACTTATTCAGACTTGCGGGAGAAACAGAGAACCAAAGCTGAATATCCCTTTCGCCGTCTTTGAACTGTTCAAAGGATTTTGCTTCACCAAAGTCGACGGTAGGACCGCTCTTTACTTTATATGTAGCGTCTGCCGAATATCCCTCGGGTGCGATGACGTCGATACCGACCCACCAGCCTTCAGCGCGGAGCGAGTTGCCCTCTACCCACTGAAGAGTTACGTCATCGATAATCACGTTGACCTCATCTGTTCCGTTTCCGGTTACCGTACCGCCGGTTAAAGGATTGACCGTGCCGGCAGGAGGATAACACTGCTCGTCGCCCTTCATAAGCACAATGCTTGCGCTGGGTTTAACCGAAAATTCAACAGTCTGCTCATAGATAGCGTCCCCATCCCAGTCAAACACGTAAGTCATAGTCAAATTGCGGTTTTCCGCAATAAACTTATTTAGGCTTTCGGGAGAAACAGAGAACCAAAGCTGAATGTCCTTTTCGCCGTCCTTGTACTGTTCGAAGGATTTTGCTTCGCCAAAGTCGACGGTAGGACCGCTCTTTACTCTATATG
>JAZTXY010000085.1:0-33423 GCA_045636665.1 Eubacteriales bacterium | reverse complement strand
AAGCAGCGGATATGACGAAGCCGAAAAATGCTATTGGTTCGTATACAGCTTGGGCGAAATCCGAAACGTTGTTTTGGATCCCGAAAGCACTCTTGTAAAGACCAAGCACAGCGGCGGACATATTGCAGGCTCGCTCACACTTGCGGAAACCGTATCGGTTGAAGAATCTGTCGGAAAGAGCGTTAGCGAAACCGTTTCGCATACCGTTACAAACAGCACCAATTGGGAAATGACAAACGATTGGGAGCAATCCTCCTCTGCAGGAGTTGAGGTTTCGGTAATGGTTGGTGCGGAAATCGGCCCCGAATTTGCAAAAACTAAGGTAGAAGCCTCCATCGGCGTTTCGTGCGAGATAAGCGCAAGCGTCGGCGGCAGCATTACCGAGGGCGGAAGCGGCGAAGAAAGCGACGAAAACTCCAACACGATAGAAACCAATTTTGCATATAACAAGGCAATCAGCCAATCGAAGGACCGCAACATATCCTTTACTCACGACGTAGCGCCCGGTAACTATTATTACGCAAACGTCGGCACGGTTAAGGTTTATGCATTCGTTGTGTTCGACCCCGTTACAAACACCTTCGGCTTGGAAACCTTCAGCGTTTTGGATGAAGATACCTCTACCGCTGTTTTGAGCGACAAGAAGGACGGACGCGAATATGTTTCCGACGCACTTTCCTATGACGTATATATCGACGGAATCAACAACGAGGTCAACGGCAACTTCTTCGTTCAGTATTTTGCAAACAACGGTACTGCCGAGAGCGTTGTGAAAATATACCCCAGAGATACCGACGTTAAATTGGCAAGCAATCCTTTTGCTTATACGGGATATACCTTTGATAAGTGGTCCGATACAACCGGCACCGATTACAATGAAGGTCAAACCGTAAAGAACTTGGCGGGCGCAGGTCAAATGTTGGTAATGAACGCTCAATGGAACGCAAACAAATACACCGTTAAGTATGAAGCAAACAAACCGAGCAACGCAAGCAACGCTGTCACAAATATGCCGACAAGCATCGATGCAATTTACGACACAAGCGTTACGCTCGGACAAGCGCCCTCTCTTATCGGCTGGACGTTTGACGGCTGGTATCTCGATGCCGCTTGTACGAACAAGGTCGGCAAAGGAAACGAAACCGTAGAAAAAGCAAACCTTGCTTCGGCGGCAAACGAAACTGCCACCCTGTTTGCAAAATGGAAGGCGCAAACCTACACCGTTGTTTACAATGCAAACGGCGGCGACGGAGTTGTTAACAACACGACTCACACCTATGATACCGTAAGCCCGCTTTCAAGCGGCGGATACACCAAAGCGAACCATACCCTTATCGGTTGGAGCACCGACGCTAAAGCAACAACGCCTATGTACAAGCTCGGACAAGCCGTTACCGACGTAACGCCGAACAGTACAGTAATGCTTTATGCCGTTTGGGTTAAATCTTATACTACGGTAAACTATGTTGGCAGATCTATTGAGCTTATCAAAGGTCATTCGCATACCGATAATGCATACCCCGAATTTGACAGAGATACTCTGATCCAATCCGGATTTAAGACCTTGGATGTTACCATATCCGTTGATGCAAAAGAAAATGCGTGGATAGTATATAATCAACCCATTCTCGAAATATATGCCAACGGAAAAAGGCTTGCGTATATCGATTGGGGTACGTTCTATAATACCTCGATTTTCGGAAACGACTGGGCAAGCGCTACCAAAAGCGCCACATTAAATCTTTCGGATTTAGACGAAAGATGTACCCTTGTTTTTAAATGGTCTGCGGCAAACAACATCGGCGGAAGCGGCGACGGCTTCTATTTAGGCTCTACATATCTAAGCTTTTCCGCAAAATAATAACACTTCCCTAAAATTTAAAGGACTTCCGAATCGGCAGTCCTTTTTGTATTGAAGGTTTTTGGGAGTCAAGAACACTTTTTTCAAAAAGGGTTCTTGGGAACTAACGCATTGTCTGAACTTATTTCGCCTTGGTTGCGATTTCGAGGGTGAATTTCGCAAGCATTTCGTCAACGGGCATTGCGCCGAGGTCTTCGCCCTTACGGGTACGAACGGATACCGAATTGGTTTCCTGCTCCTTGCCGCCTACGATGAGCATATAAGGAATCTTTTCGATTTGCGCTTCGCGGATGCGCTTGCCCATTGTTTCGTTACGGTCGTCAAGACGGACACGGATGCCGCACGCTTCCATTTTTGCCGTAATTTCCGCCGCGTAAGAATTCATATCGGCATTAACGGGGATAACGGTTGCCTGAGTGGGCGAGAGCCACATCGGGAGTGCGCCTGCATATTTTTCGAGCAGGAGCGCAAGCGTTCTTTCGTAACAGCCCATACTTGTGCGGTGGATGATATAGGGGTTGACGAGCTTGTTTTCGGAGTCAACGTATTCCATACCGAACTTCTTTGCGAGAAGCATATCGATTTGGATGGTAACGATGGTATCCTCCTTGCCGAATACGTTCTTGCACTGAATGTCGAGCTTGGGTCCGTAGAACGCCGCTTCGTCGATACCGATTTCGTAATTTATGCCGAGCTTATCGAGCAATCTGCCCATAATGTCCTGAGCTTCGTTCCATTGCCCGGGAGTGCCCTCGTATTTATCGGTGCGGATGGGATCCCATTGCGAGAACCGGAAGGTGCAGTCCTCCCAAAGTCCCAAGGTTTCAAGGCAATAGCGCGCAAGCTCAACACAGCCCTTGAATTCTTCCTCTAACTGGTCGGGACGGAGAACAAGGTGACCTTCGGAAATGGTGAACTGACGGACACGGATAAGACCGTGCATTTCGCCGCTGTCCTCGTTACGGAAAAGGGTGCTCGTTTCGCCCAAGCGCATGGGAAGGTCGCGGTAGGAACGGCGCTTGTTGAGGAATACCTGATATTGGAACGGGCAGGTCATAGGACGGAGCGCAAAGCATTCCTTGGTTTCGTCATCGGGGTCGCCCATAATGAACATACCGTCGCGGTAGTGGTCCCAGTGTCCCGAAATTTTGAAAAGCTCACGCTTTGCCATAAGCGGAGTTTTGGTAAGAAGATAGCCGCGCTTTTGCTCTTCATCCTCGATCCAGCGCTGCATAAGCTGAATAACACGCGAGCCCTTGGGCATAAGGATGGGAAGACCCTGACCGATAACGTCAACGGTGGTGAAATATTCAAGCTCACGGCCGATCTTGTTATGGTCGCGCTTGCGTGCTTCTTCAAGCTGGGTGATATATTCGTTCAATTCGTCCTTGGTGGGGAATGCCGCGCCATAGACACGTTGAAGCTGTTTGTTGTTTTGGTCGCCCTTCCAATATGCGCCGGTGCATTGCATAAGCTTGATTGCCTTTACTGCGCCGGTCGAGAAAAGGTGGGGGCCTGCGCAAAGGTCGACAAATTCGCCTTGGCGGTAGAAGGAGATAACCGCATCCTCGGGAAGCTCGTTGATAAGCTGAACCTTATAAGGCTCTGCCTTTTCTTCCATAAGCGCGATTGCTTCCGCACGGGGAAGCTCGAAGCGTTCGATAAGGAGGTTTTCCTTAACGATTTTCTTCATTTCGTCCTCAAGCTTTTTCAAAACCTCGGGAGTGAAGGGATTTTCGCTGTCGAAATCGTAATAAAAACCGTTTTCAACCGCAGGGCCGATGGTAAGCTTGGTTTCGGGATAGAGGCGCTTTACCGCCTGTGCGAGAATATGCGCCGCGGTGTGGCGGAACACCTGCTTGCCCTCTGCTTCGGCAAAGGTGAGAAGCGCGATTTCGTCGCCTTCTTTAATTGCGGTGTTAAGCGCGCAAACCGTTCCGTTTACCTTTGCGGCGATGACCGCGCGGCTGATAAGCTCGGCTTCCTTTGCGGCATCGTAAACGGTAACTGCTTCGTTTACGTTAAATTCGTTTCCGTTGATGATAAGCTTCATTTTTATATTTCCTTTCGATATTATTTACAAAAATAAAAATACCCCGACAGCATAAAAACTGTCGGGGTGCAAATACAATCGTATCGCACGGTTCCACCCGTACTTTTAACTTTTTATTTCATTTTTTAAGCTAAGCAGGCGGTATTCGGCAACCCGTTTCTTATAACGCTTTCAGCCCTCGGCGTTAATTCTCTGGTAAGACGTAAAAGCCAAACTTGTTCTGCTATCATCACTTTTCTTTTATCAGTATACCACTTTTTTCCCATTTGTCAATGTTTTTTAGTCCGCGCACGGAGGTTTTTTATTTAGATAACCTTAAGTTCCCGCGACGGAGGGTTGATTTTGACTTGTGCCTTTTGGGTTCTGTGCAGGTAGGTTCATTCTTAGGAATGCTTAAGCTCCCGCGGCGGAAGGGTTGTTATTATTGTTTGCCCTTAAAGCTTCTTATATTCAACTGTCTTTCACGCGCTTGGTCGAGAGTGCCAAAGGGTACGTCCTTAAAAACTCGGTGCGGTTTAAATCCGCCCTCGTAAAGGAACGGCCCGTCATAGCCTACGCTCTCGAGAAGACCGATAAGCTCATCCCAATTTATTTGTCCGTTACCGCAGAAAAAGTGCTTTTCGTCGTCAAAATCGTAATCGCTCATGTGGCAGGTAACGATTTTGTCGCCAAGAGCGTTAACAAAGTCCGCATGGGTACAGCCGTAAACGGCAAGGAGATGGTTTACGTCGAAGCAGACTCGCAAACGGCTGTCCGCGCCGACGAGGCAAAGCATTTCCGTAACGTTATGACCAAGACAGCTTCGCGGAAGGTCCTCGACGCAGATTACCGCGCCCAAGGTGTCGGCATATTCGGCAAGTATACGCAGTGATTCCTTTGCGAAATTCATCCTCGCTTCCCTCTCGTCATCGGCAATCGGCTCGTAAGACGGATGTATTACAAAGCGTTTTATGCCGATATCCGTTGCTTTTTTAATCAATTCCTTTTGCCATTCGACGGCGTTTTGACGCGCAACCTCATCTATGCACGAAATATCGCTTCTGTCACCAAAGGGAAGATGATAGGACCAAAGCGTGATTCCCGCCTTTTTTGCATTTTCGTAAAGTCCCGACCAATCTATCTTATGCACGTCCCATTCGCTTACCGAAAGCTCGATTCCGTCGATGGAATAGCCCTTTATTTCCTTTAAAAATTCATAATCGGTGCGATTGGTCGATATCGCAGTCATCCATTCTGTGTGCTTCATTTTTATTTCCTCATAGAAACAAGCTGCCGTTTTCGGTTTTGCCGAAAGCGACAGCGTTGAATTTTGATTTGTTGAGGGCGAACGGTTTTGAGGCTAAAATCGTGTCTTTGCAAGGCGCGTGCTGTAGAAACCTACTGCCCGCCTTGCCAAGCGCGATAGAAAACATCCGACACAGTCGCATATTTTCGGTTTAGCCCAAAAACGACAGCCCTATCTTATAACTGGTAAACGCTTTCTCCGTCCAAAAGGTCGCAGCCCTGCGCCTTGAGTGCGGCGATTGCGGTTTCGTTATCGGCAACGCGCATAATGAGATAAGCGCGGTCCTGCTCACGCGAGATGAAAGCATACATATATTCAACCGCAACGGCTTGATTTGCAACTGCGGTGATGGTTTCGGCAAATCCGCCCGGTCTGTCGGGGATACCGATGGCGATAACGTCGGTAAGCGAAACGGTAAGTCCGGCGTTCTTCAATATCTTTTCTGCTTCATAGGGCTTATCCACAACGAGTCGAAGAATACCGAAATCGGTTGTATCAGCGATCGAAAGCGCGCGGATATCGATGCCCGCATTTGCAATTATTGTAGTAATTTCGGCAAGTCTGCCGTCTTTATTTTCAACGAAAACGGAAAGCTGTTTGATATACATATCTGTTGTCCTTTCGTAATTATTTCTTGCGGTTGTCTATAACACGCTTTGCCTTGCCTTCGCTTCTGGGAAGCGTTCCGTATTCCACAAAACGCACGTTAGCGTGAACGTTCAGCGTGCTTTGCATAGCGTTTTCAAGCTTTTTCTTTGCATTTTCAAGCGCTTTAACGGTATCCGAGAAGGTGTCGAGATTCATTTCGACGTCTACCGTCAAGGTGTCGAGATTGTTGATTCTGTCAACGGTGATAAGATAGTTCGGCTCCATTCCCTCCTGAAGAAGAACGTGCTCGATTTGCGAGGGGAACACGTTTACGCCGCGAATGATAAGCATATCGTCACTGCGTCCCACCGGCTTGCTCATTCTTACCAAGGTTCTGCCGCAAGCGCATTTTTCACGCGTTATCGAGCAAAGGTCACGCGTGCGGTAACGGATAAGCGGAAGCGCTTCCTTACCGATGCAGGTGAACACAAGCTCGCCGATTTGTCCGTCGGGAAGCGGCTTTAAGGTTTCGGGGTCGATAATTTCGGGATAGAAGTAATCCTCGTTAACGTGCAAGCCGTTATGTGCTTCGCAGTCAAACGAAACACCGGGGCCTGCAATTTCCGAAAGACCATAGATATCGTATGCCTCGATACCCAACAATTCCTCAATCTTTTTACGCATTTCGTCGGTCCAAGGCTCTGCGCCGAAGATGCCTGCGCGAAGCTTTAAGTTTTCAAGCGGAATGTTGTTGTCGCGTCTGTATTCGCCCAAATACATTGCGTAAGAGGGGGTACAGCAAAGCACCGTCGAGCCGAAATCCTGAAAGATTTGCAATTGTCTTGCGGTGTTGCCCGTCGAAACGGGGATTGCGGTCGCGCCGAGATATTCGGCGCCGTAGTGAAGTCCCAAGCCGCCCGTGAACAAGCCGTAGCCATAGGAAACGTGAATTATATCGTCCTTGCTTCCGCCGGTTGCGACAATAGCACGCGCCGCGCTTTCAGACCAAACGTTTATATCGTTCTTGGTGTAACCGACAACCGTTTGCTTGCCCGTTGTACCCGATGAAGCGTGTACACGCACGATTTCGCTGTTGGGTACTGCGAAAAGTCCGAAGGGATAATTATCACGCAGGTCGGTTTTCACCGTAAAGGGAAGCTTGGTTATATCGTCTATCGAATTGATATCGTCGGGAGAAACACCTGCTTCGTCCAGCTTTTGTTTGTAAAACGGTACGTTTTCATACGCGTTTTTTACCATTTTTTTCAGACGTTCTGTTTGGAGCGCCTTCATTTCATCACGGGAGGCACATTCTACCTCCGGCTTGAAGATTCCCATTGCTTTTCACTCCCCACTGTTAGAGATTATATCCCAATTCAAATGCTTTTTCGTTAATTTCGATTGTCTTTTGCGGTACTGTCGCACGGATAGCATCAAGGCATTCCTCTTTTTCAATGCCCAACTGCTTTGCGGCGATGCCCAAAAGCACGATATTTACCGATTTTGCGCTTCCTGCCTTTTCGGCAAGAGCGAGCGCATCCGCCGAAACAACCCTTACACCCGAATTTTGGATATGTCCTATCGGATTTTCGGGATATTCGGCATTGCCCATAATTACGGGCATAGGATCGATTTGCGCGGTGTTGGAGATAACAACGCCGTCCTTTTTAAGATAAGGCAACCAACGTGCGCTTTCAAGCGCTTCAAACGAAATCATAACGTCGGCTTCGCCCTTTTCGATAACGGGAGAAAATACCTTTTCGCCTGCGCGTACGTATGTAACGACACTGCCGCCGCGTTGGCTCATACCGTGAACCTCGCTGACCTTTACGTCATAGCCCTTGTCGATGAATATTTTGCCCATAAGCTTCGAGGCAAGAAGTGTTCCCTGTCCGCCAACGCCGACGATGAGAATGTTTATTGAATTCATTTTCGTTCCGCCTCCTTAATTATTTTTAACTATAGCATCAAGACGGCAGGTTTCAATACAAACACCGCAGCCCAAGCATTGATTGGGGTCGATAAATGCCTTGGTTTTGCCGTTTTCTTGCTTTTTCTGAGAAATTGCGGGACAGCCGACCTTAAGACACGCCTTGCATCCGACACACTTCGATTGGTCAACTACAAGCGCAGGCTCGTGCTTAACGCTCTTAAGAAGCGCGCAGGGTCTTCTCGAAATAACGAGCGAGGGCTCGCTTGCCTGCAATTCTTCTTCGACGGTTGCCTTTGTACCCTTAATATCAAACGGGTCGACAACGCGGACACGGTTGATGCCGATTGCCTTTGCAAGCGCTTCAAGGTCAACCGCGGTTGTGGGGTCGCCCTTAATGGTCTTGCCGTTAAGCGGATTGTTTTGGTGGCCGGTCATACCTGTTATCGAGTTATCGAGCACGATAACGGTCGAGATGCCCTTGTTGTAAACGATGTCGATAAGACCGGTGATACCCGAGTGGATAAAGGTCGAGTCGCCGATAACCGCAATCGATTTCTTTGCCGCTTCGCTTCCGCGCGCGGTGTTATAGCCGTGAAGCGCCGAAACCGATGCGCCCATACAAACGCAGGTGTCCATCATCGAAAGAGGTGCTTGCGCGCCGAGGGTATAGCATCCGATATCGCCGCTTACATAAAGGTTAAGGCTCTTAAGTGCGTAGTAAAGACCTCTGTGAGGACAGCCGGGACAAAGCACGGGAGGACGCGCGGGAACCTCGCAATCGACGGAATTAAATTCGTTTTCCTTGTTAAGGATTGCCTTTGCGATAATTGCCTGATTATATTCGCCGAGAGGAGGAAATACCTCGCGGCCGATAACCTTTACACCCAATTTTATGCAATGGGTTTCGATAATATCGTCAAGCTCCTCGATAACGTAAAGGGTTTTAACCTTTTTCGCAAATTCGATAATCGCTTTTTCGGGAAGCGGATTAACGATACCGAGCTTTAAATAGCTTGCCTTTTCGCCGAGCGCTTCGCGTGCGTAAGCATAGGTGCTGCCTGCCGCGATAACGCCGATTTCATCGGAAAAGAGCTCTAAACGGTTAACGCCGAGCTCAAACGCCTCGGTATCTGCCCATTCGGTAAGAGAAGCGTTGCGCGCTTCCACCTTTTCGTGAGCCTTGCGAGCCATTGCGGGCATCATTACGTTTTTCATAACGTCGCGCTTATATTCGCGTACGCCGACCTCGTTACGGTCGGAAAGCGTTACAAGCGAGCGCGAGTGGGAAATTCTTGTTGAAAGACGAAGGAGGAAGGGAGCATCGAATCTTTCGGAGAGGTCGTAAGCGATTTTTGTGAAATCAAGCGCTTCTTGGCTGTCCGACGGTTCGAGCATGGGAACCTTCGCCGCGATTGCGTGACGGCGGGAATCCTGCTCGTTTTGCGACGAGTGCATTCCGGGGTCATCGGCAACCGCGCAAACCATACCGCCGTTAACGCCGATATAGGATGCGGTGTAAAGAGGGTCTGCCGCAACGTTCAAGCCGACGTGCTTCATCGCGCAAAACGACCTTGCACCGCCGAACGATGCGCCGATAGCAACCTCAAACGCCACCTTTTCGTTAGGCGCCCATTCGGAATAAATTTCTTCGTATTTGCTTACCGCTTCGGTAATTTCTGTGCTGGGAGTTCCGGGGTAGGAGGAAACGACGCGCACACCTGCCTCGAAAAGACCGCGTGCAACCGCTTCGTTGCCTAAAAGAAGTTTCTTTTCCATATCTGTTATTCCTTTACTGATTTCTGAGGTCAAGAACGCGTTTTGCCTTACCGGTGAAGCGTTCGATGGAATTGGGTTCAACAAGCGTAACCTTTATTGCAATGCCGAGAATGTTCTTGATATTGTCCTGAATTCTCTTTTGGAGCGCAACAAGCTCGCCGTAACGGTCAAGCAGGCTGCTGTCGATAAGCTCGACGCGAACCTCCATTGTGTCGGAATAGTTTTCGCGGCGGAGAACTATTAAATAGTTGGGGCTTATTTCGGTCATACCGATAAGCGCGCTTTCGACCTGCGACGGGAACACGTTAACGCCGCGTACCTTTATCATATCGTCGCTTCTGCCGATGATCTTATGCATTCTTGCGCTTGTTCTTCCGCACTTGCAGGGCTCGTAATTTATGTTGGTAATATCCTTCGTTCTGTAACGGAGCATGGGAAGACCGCGTTTTGTGAGGTTTGTAACGACAAGCTCGCCCGTTTCGCCCTTGTCGAGCACGTTTCCGCTTGCCGAATCGATAGTTTCGCAAAGGAAATGGTCCTCGTTGATATGCAAGCCGTCGCGATACATACATTCGCCCGACATGCCGGGGCCGTTAAGCTCGGACATACCGTAGTTATCGGTACAGAAAATGCCGCTTCCCCAATGCTTTTCAATCTCTGCGCGCATTTCGGGGGTACTGCCCTCGCTGCCCAAAATACCGTATTTGAGCTTATACATATCCATCGGATATTTATCCGACATACCTCTTGCCGCTTCGGCGAGATACATACAATAAGAGGGGGTTGCAACGATTGCGGTGGTGCCGAAATCGCGCATAAATTTAAGCTGCTTTTCGGTGTTGCCCGAGGAGGTGGGAACTACGACCGCGCCGATCTTTTCAAGACCGTAGTGCAAGCCGAGCGCGCCCGTAAACATACCGTAGCCGAAGCATATCTGAACGATAGTGCCTGCATCGGCGCCTGCGGCAACCGCAAGACGAGCTACCTGCTCCGACCAGTTTTCCATATCCTCACGGGTGTAAGCAACAACGGTGGGGTTGCCCGTTGTACCCGACGAGGCGTGTACACGAACGATTTTTTCCATCGGCACCGAAATCATACCGAAGGGATAGGTATCGCGCAGGTCATCCTTTGTGGTATAGGGGATATATTGAATATCCGAAAGCGATTTTATTTTATCCGCGGTAACGCCTGCCTTTGCCAAGCGCTTGGAATAAAATTCGGAATTTCTTTCGCAGTAATCGACAAGCGATTTAAGTCTTTCCAATTGGAGTGCTTCAAGCTCACGTCGGGGCATACACTCGATTTCTTTGTTAAAAATTCTGTTTTCCATTTTATATTTCTCCTTTGGGGAGTTTTTCTTCTTTATAAGTAAACGCGCTTACGGTCAGCACGAGCAGAGCCGAAGCCGCCATTGCAAGACACGCAAAATGCGCGCCCATATCGCAAAGCTTGCCAAAGCCGCCAAGGGCGATATCGCTTCCGATCAATTTTGCGACAAGCGGAGGCAATGCCAACGCAAAGCCGCCCAAAATACCTGCCCAAGCGCCTGCCTTCGTAACCTTTTTGTAAAACAGTGCGATTGCATAGGGCGCAAGGAAGCTGCCCGAAATTATTCCCCAAGAATAGCTCATCATATCGAGTATAGGGGTGCCCTCGCCCTTCCAAGCGATGAGGAAGGAAAGGGATACGAACAAAACGCAAACGATTTTTGTAAGCAGAGAAATATCCTTGGTTTTGTTCTTTAAAATTCTATCCTTTACTATATCCATCGTAAAGGTTGTAGATGCAGTGATGGTGATTGAAGAAAGAGTCGAAACGCTTGCCGCGATAAGAAGGACAAGCACGATGCCGACCAAAACGTCGGAAATGCCCGATTCGATAAGCATATTCGGGACTAAATAATCGGTGCCGCCTTCGGGAAGCTCGTTAAAGAACAAATGTGAAAGCGAGCCGATAAGATAACCGCCGCCTGCAACGACAAGCGCAAAAACGGTCGAGATAACGGTGCCGCGTTTAACCTCTTTATCGTCGCGGATGCCGTAATATTTATGTATCATCTGAGGCAAGCCCCAAGTGCCGAACGAGGTCATAAGCACAGTTGCCCAAAGTCCGATATGAGCAAAGCCGTCAAGCCCCAAATCGCCCGTTTTTTCGGCGATGTTTTTGAACCCGTCGGTAAGTCCGCCGACACGGTCGCTGTTAAACACCGCAAAGATAAGCGCAAACACGCCGACAAGCATAACCGCGCCCTGAACGAAATCGGCACGCAATGCCGCAAGATAACCGCCCGCAACAACCAAAATTGCGCTGACCGCCGCGATGATTATCATACAGGTCAGCTCGTCAATTTCGAGCAATACCGAGCAGACGCTTGTAAGTCCCTTATAAACCGATGCCGAATAGGGCAAAAGGAAGATAAATATCACGATTGCCGAAAAGAGCTTCATCGCACGGGAGCCGTAAGTCGATTCAAAAAGCTGAGGCATCGAGGTGACGCCCTTTTCACGCGTTACCTTACGCGTACGCTTTGCAAGAATCAGCCAAGCAAAAAGCGAGCCGATGATTGCGTTTCCGATACCCGGCAAAACGCCCCAAAGACCGTATTTCCAACCGGTGCCGCCTGCATAGCCGATAAACATTACCGCCGAAAAATATGCGGTGCCGTAAGAAAATGCCGACATCCAAGCGCCTGCGTTTCTGCCGCCAACGGCAAAATCGCCCATATTTTTCGCTTTTTTTCTGCTTATTATACTGATTGCCGCCATAAAGACGAAATATATTCCTATTGTTATCCAAAGGATTTGCTGTTTTGTCATTTTGTCTGCCTCGAGGATACTGCTTGAATGCAATAATCATATTAACCCATATTAATATTCAGTTATTATACTACTTTTTCTTGCAAATTTCAATAGCGCAATACCGAATTAAAGCATATTTTTGCAATATTTTGCAGGAAATTTCAAGAAAAATTGCATTTTTTTGCAAAAAACCCGCCGTCACAACGACAGCGGTTTGTTTTGTTATTTTTCGGCAAGGAGCTTTTGAAGCTCTGCCATAAATGCGCCGATATCCTTGAATTGGCGATATACCGATGCAAAGCGGATATATGCGACCTCGTCAAGACCCTTAAGCTTGTCCATAACCAATTCGCCGATACGGTCGGAGGTTATTTCGTTCTGGAGGGTGTTTTGAAGTGTGATTTCGATTTCGCTGACCGCTTCGTCCATTTGCGAAAGCGTTACCTGACGCTTATCGCAGGCGCGGATTATCGAATTAAGGATCTTGTTGCGGTCAAACGTTTCGCGCGAGAGGTCCTTTTTAATTACGATAAGGGGCAAAGTTTCGATATTTTCATAGGTGGTGAATCGTCTTTGACATCCCAAGCACTCGCGGCGGCGACGTATCGAGCTTCCGTCGGAAGAGGGGCGCGAATCGATAACCTTGTCTTCAAGGTGTCCGCAGGAAGGGCATTTCATAATTCGTTTCTCCTGTTTTTTCGATATTCTCTTAAATATAATAACACATTTTTTCTGTTTTGTAAAGAGTAAAAAACAGACTGAGAGAAATGAGGACAGTTTTGAAGCGGGGTCCCCCAAAAACGCTCGTGTTTTTGGGGTTCCAATTACGAGCGTCGGCTTACAAATGTAAGACAGTCGAAGTTTTTCTTCAAATGTCCTTGAAAATACAATATTTTTTAATTCCTTAGATAAAATCAAAGATCACTTCCGTTTGTTTCGAAAGTGATCTTTTTGTATTATTATTATTATTTTCTTTCAAGGACGTAAATGTCCCATTTGTCTTCGGTCTGAGCAAACCGCTTTTCACGCTCTGCTTTTTAATTTTTATTTGTTTTTTATTTGTTTTTCAACTGCTCGTCAATTGCGCTTGCGGCGGTTTTGCCTGCGCCCATTGCGAGAATAACGGTTGCCGCGCCCGTGACGGCATCGCCGCCTGCATAAACGTTTGCGCGCGAGGTAAGACCGTTTTCGTCGGCAATAATGCCGCCCCATTTTTCGGTATCAAGACCGTCGGTCGTCGATTTGATAAGCGGATTGGGCGAGGTGCCGATTGCCATAATTACGCAATCAACGTCAAGCACAAATTCGCTTCCCTCTTTGACAACGGGTCTTCTTCTGCCCGATGCATCGGGCTCGCCGAGAGTCATTTCGACGCATTCCATACCGCCGACCATTCCGTTTTCGCCCTTGATGATCTTTACGGGGTTGGTCAAAAGCTTGAATATTACGCCCTCTTCCTTTGCGTGTTCGACTTCCTCTGCACGCGCGGGAAGCTCGCTTTCACCGCGGCGGTAGACGATATAAACCTCGTCTGCGCCCAAACGGAGTGCGCTTCTTGCCGCGTCCATTGCAACGTTACCGCCGCCGCAGACTGCAACACGCTTTGCGCGGAAGATGGGGGTTTTGCTGTCTTCCTTATAAGCCTTCATAAGGTTGATACGGGTCAAAAATTCGTTTGCAGAATAAACGCCCTTGAGGTTTTCGCCCTCGATACCCATAAATCTGGGAAGACCTGCGCCCGAGCCGATAAATACCGCCTCGAAGCCCTCCTCTTGCATAAGCTCGTCGATAGAAACGGTTTTTCCTACGACGTAGTTGGTTTTTATTTCAACGCCCAATGCTTTAAGCGTTTCGATTTCCTTTGCAACGATTGCCTTGGGAAGACGGAATTCGGGAATACCGTAAACAAGAACGCCGCCTGCAACGTGAAGCGCTTCGAAAACGGTTACCGAATAACCCTTTTTCGCCAAATCGCCTGCACAAGCCAAGCCCGAGGGGCCCGAGCCGATAACGGCAACCTTGTGGCCGTTCTTTTCGGGAGCAACGGGGAGGGTGTTGCAATTTGCGTTGTGCCAATCGGCAACAAAGCGTTCCAATCTACCGATAGCAACGGGTTCGCCCTTGATACCGCGAACGCATTTGCTTTCGCACTGAGTTTCTTGGGGACAAACGCGGCCGCAAACTGCAGGAAGCGAGCTTTGACGGGTGATTACGTTATATGCGCCCTCGAAATCGCCCTCGGCAACGAGTGCGATAAATTCGGGAATTGCGATATTTACGGGACAGCCCGAAACGCAGGGACGGTTTTTGCAGTTAAGGCAACGCTTTGCTTCGTCGATTGCCTGCTCTGCGGTATAGCCGAGCGCAACCTCTTTGAAATTGCGCGCGCGAACCTCGGGTGCCTGATGGGGCATTTCGTTCTTTTTCAATGACATATTAGGCATTTTTCGTTTCCCCTTTCTTAGGCATTGACCGATTTATTCAAAAGATTACAGGTTTCTTCATAGCTGTGACGCTCGAATTCGCGGTACATCGTGCCGCGGTCCATTGCCTCGTCGAAATCGACCTCGTGTCCGTCGAAATCGGGGCCGTCAACGCAGGCAAACTTCACCTTGCCGCCAACGGTAAGACGGCAGCCGCCGCACATACCCGTGCCGTCGATCATAATGGGGTTCATGCTGACGGTGGTTTTGATGCCGTATTCCTTGGTGAGCTTGCAAACGAACTTCATCATAATAAGCGGACCGATTGCGATGACCTCGTCATATTTTTCGCCGCTTTCGATGAGCTTCTTAAGCGCGTCGGTAACGAGTCCCTTTTCGCCGATAGAGCCGTCATCGGTCATGATGATATATTTATCGCTGTATTCGGTAAATTCGTCTTGAAGAATAACGAGATCCTTACTGCGGAAGCCGACAACCGAGTGAACCTCTGCACCGAGCTCGTGAAGCTTCTTTGCAACGGGAAGCGCGATCGCACAGCCAACGCCGCCACCGATAACGGCAACCTTTTTAATACCGTCGGTTTCGGTCGCTTTGCCGAGAGGTCCTACGAAATCGCAGATATATTCGCCCTCTTTTTTAGCGTCAAGCGCCTTGGTGGTACCGCCGACGATTTGATAGATAATGGTAACGGTTCCGTTTTCGCGGTCAAAATCGGCAATGGTAAGAGGGATTCTTTCGCCGTCTTCATCGACACGAAGGATAATAAACTGACCCGGTTCTGCTTTTTTTGCGATAGCGGGTGCTGAAATCACCATCTTCGAAACGGTGGGATTTAATGATTCTTTAGAAACTATTTTAAACATTATTAACACCTGATTTCTTGAAATCGAAATTATTCCAATTAATTATATCACCAAAAATTCATATTATCAACCTTTTTTCTTGATTTTCCACAAATTCCATAGTATAATGTAAAATGTATGACGTTTGTGATTATTTTTTGTATGAAATATAATCGAATCGCAACAATATCGCATTATACAACGATTTTGTTTTTTCCGAGGACATGCGCCTTGGAAAAAACTCCTTGGGGTTCCGCAAGTGTGCGAAAGCCGCAGGCTTGAGTGCGCGCAGGCGCGAGCGTACGGAACTCGCAACCCGCAGAAATGCTTGCATTTTTGCGGAGCGCGGAGCGCTTTCTTGATTTTCCATAAAATTCGTTGTATAATGGGATATGTATGGCGTTTGTGATTAATTTTTGTGTTTTTCACCCAATAATCGCTTGTCAAGTCTTCTCTTTACGGAGGTTTTTTTGAATGAAGCTTCTTATTAAAAACGTAATTCTGCCCGATGGCGACCGTTTAAAAACGACCGATATCGCCATCACAGACGGCATTATTGCAAAAATCGGACAAATCGGCGACGATTTTGTTGCAGACGAAATTATTGACGGCAAAAACCGTTTGGCGATGCCTGCGTTCGTTAACGCGCACACTCACATGTATATGTCCACGCTTCGCAACGCGGCAGACGACCTTCCCTTTATGGAATGGCTTTTCAACGGCGTTATGCCCAAGGAAGACCGTCTTGACGGCGAGCAGGCATATTGGGGCTCGCTTCTTTCCTGCGCGGAAATGATGAAGCGCGGCTGTGCGACATTTTGCGATATGCACCTTTTCCCCGGCAATTCGGCTCGCGCCGCGGTTGATTGCGGTATGCGTGCAGTCGTTTCGCGCGGACTTGTCGGAAGTGAGGGCGGACAAAAGCGTCTTGACGACCAATTCAAGGAAATCGAAGAATGGAAGCACGAAAAGAATATTAAATTTATGCTTGCGCCCCACGCAATATATACCTGCGACAGGGAATATCTTTTAAAGATATCCGAGGAAGCAAAGCGCTTAAATCTCGGACTTAACATCCACCTTTCGGAAAGCAAGGCGGAATTCAACGACTGTATGCGCGATAACGGCTGTACCCCGACCGAATACGTTGCATCTCTTGGACTTTTTGAAAACAAAACCCTTGCCGCGCACTGCGTTCAGCTTACCGAAAACGATATTTCGATACTTGCGAAATACGGCGTTTCGGTTGCCTCCAATCCTAAATCGAACCTTAAGCTCGGCAACGGCATCGCGCCTATTTATCAGCTTGACCAAGCGGGCGTTAACGTTTGTATCGGAACCGATTCGGCGGCTTCGAACAACTCGCTTAATATGTTCTCCGAGCTTAATTATATGACGCTTCTGCACAAGGGCACGAATTACGATTCGACTGCGATACCTGCCAAGAAGGCGATTGAATTTGCGACGGTAAACGGTGCTCAGGCGCTTGGCTTTGACCGCTTGGGCAAAATCGAAGAGGGCTGGGCGGCGGATATCGCGCTTATCGATACCGACGTGCCTCAGATGATACCGCTTCGCAATTATTACGCGGCTATCTGCTATTGCTGTGACGGCAGTGAAACCGATACCCTCATTATCGACGGCAAGGTAGTTATGAAAAACAAAGAGCTGCTTACAATAGATACCGAACAGCTTTATTACAATATAAACAAAATCGTCAACTTTCTTGACAATTAAGGAGTAAAAATATGTCTTACGATATTAAAGATATTTCGCTTTGGGAAAGCGGAGAAACTAAAATTCAATGGGTAAAGAGCAATATGGACCTTCTTCGCGGTATTGAAGAGGAATTCAGCAAGACCAAGCCTTTTGAGGGGCTTCGTGTTGCGCTTTCGGTGCATTTGGAGGCAAAAACCGCTTACCTTTGCCGTGTTCTTGCGGCAGGCGGTGCCGAAATGTATATCACCGGCTCGAACCCTCTTTCTACTCAGGATGACGTTGCGGCTGCTTTGGTTCACGGCGGACTTAACGTATACGCTTGGCACGGCTGTACCGACGAGGAATATGAAGCACATACCTCACGCGTTATCGCAGAGGGCAGACCCAACATTATCATTGACGACGGCGGCGATTTGGTAAACCTTATCCACACCAAATACCGCGAGCTTCTTCCCGACGTTATCGGCGGATGCGAAGAAACCACGACAGGTATCATCCGCTTGCACGCTATGGCGCGCGAGGGCATTTTGGAATTCCCGATGGTTTTGGTTAACGATGCCGACTGCAAGCATCTTTTCGACAACCGTTACGGCACGGGTCAATCGGTTTGGGACGGTATTAACCGCACCACAAACCTTATCGTTGCAGGCAAAAAGGTCGTTGTTGCAGGCTATGGCTGGTGCGGCAAGGGCGTTGCAATGCGTGCAAAGGGCTTGGGCGCATCGGTTATCGTTACCGAGGTAGACCCCATCCGCGCAATGGAAGCGGTTATGGACGGCTTCGCGGTTATGCCCATGGAGGATGCGGCAAAGGAAGGCGATTTCTTCTGCACCGTAACCGGCGACTGCGAGGTTATCACCACCAAGCACTTCGAGCTTCTTAAGGACGGCGCAATTCTTACAAACGCAGGTCACTTCGACGTTGAGGTTGATATGAAGGCGCTTCGCGAATACGCAACCGAAACCTTTGAAGCGCGTAACAATATTATCGGCTATAAGCTTCCCAACGGCAACACCGTTTACGTTATTGCCGAGGGCAGATTGGTAAATATTTGTGCAGGCGACGGTCACCCTGCCGAAATTATGGATATGTCCTTTGCTATTCAGGCGCTTTCCGCGCTTCACTTGGTTACAAACAAGGGCAACATTCAGGAAAAGCTTATCCGCGTACCGCGTGAGGTTGACGAGGAGGTTGCTCGCCGCAAGCTCGCTTTCTGGGGCTGCAAGATTGACACTCTTACCGAAAATCAAAAGAATTATTTGGGTGCTTGGCAGCACTGAGTCGCTTCGCTCTCCCCAAAAAATCTAAAGATTTTTCGGGGACCCCATGCCCGCGCGGCGGGGTTTTGTGAGCATCGTACGTTCGCACCTCGCGCCTCGCTTCGCTCGACACTCGCGATGCTCTAAGGTATAAAAATCCACGCGCATGTCGCGGATTTTTATATGGATTTAATTATAAAAATACTGCGTATTTTTAATATTTATTATTGAAAAGTTTTGAAGGTCAAGGAAACTTTTTCAAAAGTTTCCTTGGGAAAAAGGTGATAAAAATGTCTACTCCTCATAATTCAGCAAATATCGGCGACATTGCCGAAACAGTCGTTATGTGCGGCGACCCGTTGCGCATAAAATATATTGCAGAAACTTATCTTGACGATGCCGTTTGCTTTAACGAGGTACGCGGTATGCTCGGTTACACGGGCTATTACAAGGGCAAACGCGTTTCGGTTATGGGACACGGTATGGGTATGGCTTCTATCGGCATTTATGCTTACGAGCTTTACAACCATTACGGCGTAAAGCAAATCATCCGCGCAGGCTCGGCAGGCGGTATCGGTGACGGCGTTAACGTTCGTGATATCATCATCGCACAAGGCGTTTGCCACGACAGCAATTTCGCTTGGCAATACGAGCTTCCCGGCACATTTGCGCCGATTGCCGATTTCGAGCTTCTTAAGGCGGCGGATGCAAAGGCAAAAGAGCTTGGCATCAGCGCGAGAGTCGGCAACATCTATTCGACCGACGTTTTCTATGCGCCCGAAAAGGTGAACGCGATTTGGAAGGATATGGGCATTTTGGGTGTAGAGATGGAAGCAGCCGCACTTTATATGATTGCCGCAAAGGCAAAGGCAAAGGCGCTTTGCGTTTGTACGGTAAGCAACCACATGTTCACCAAAGAGGAGCTTTCCACCGAGGAGCGTCAAACCGGCTTTAACGAAATGATAAAGCTTTGTCTTGAAATTGCGTAAAGTCATAAAAACAACGCGAGGGATTTTTCCTCGCGTTTTGCTTTTGGGATAAAATAAAAATTTTTATAGACATTTTCGGTTTTAAAGACATATTTATAGTGAAGTGGGATAACCCCCGCAATTGCCCGTCGCTTTAGGAGGTGATTCCAATGGGTCATTATCGTTCACAATACTCTTTAACCGTTTTAAAACTATAAGGAGGCATTTTATGAAAAAGTAAATAACTCTAAAAAACGCATTTTTAAAATTAGCTTTGGCAGCACTATTGGTAAATTCGTTTTTATCAGCTTCGACTTCTGCAACTGCGAACTCCAACACTGATACCTTAGCGGCTAATGCTATTATTCGAGAAATCACCGTAGTAGAATACGATTTCACAACAGATACAGAAACAACTCGCCGTGTACCCTATAGAGATGATTCGTCAAATCCGGAAACGCAACAAATTCCAAATGATTCGGAAACAACTCCAAACGTTTACATTGGAGCCGACGAAGAGTTTTACAATTGGTCATTTATACCGGATATTAGATTAAACAGTACTCCTTACCGGTCTGTGTGCAGTTTATTAGCAGGCAACAGATCTACTGCATTTATCGTTGGAAAAAAGATATTGTTGACCGCAGCACACTGTGTATATGATGCCACAGCACAGACTTGGGACACTGAGGCGTACGCGATGCCGCATGCTCCGAGCAATGCCTCAAACGCATACATCCGTACCAACGGAACTAAAGTGCTTAAGGCAATTATTCCTATAACTTATAAATCTAATCCGACAGTTACATATGACTGGGCTATACTTATTGTAGAAGATGATGTGGGAAGCGCAAACGGAATATTAACTTTCGATACAACCGCTCTTACCACTAATCAAGAAGTCGAAACAATTGGATACCCAAACGAAGGTGTCGGCGGCTTAATAAAAACTATGCATGAATCGCCGGGGCGAATTTCAGCCATTTACGGTAGCTACTTTAGACATTGTTGCGACACAGTAGGCGGCAACAGCGGTTCTCCCGTTTTAACACTTCGCATCGTTAACGGAGTGAGCACGTATAAGGTCATCGGTATTCATTGCGGAGGAAATGATTCCGGACAATATAACGTTGCACATACTATCAATACAGTTTTAGCACAGGCGGTGAATTACTTTGATTTACGGTACAATTAATTACAAGAAAAAAATCATTTTAGCTTTAACCGCATTTTTATTGGCGGTTTCGTTGTTTGCCTGCGATGTCGGAGAAGCCGAAAGCTCAACCGCGCCCATCGAAAGCTCGGACGTTGAAATATCAGACGCTGAAAGCTCTGCACCCGACAGCTCTGCGCCCGAAAGCAACGCGCCCGAAAGCAATGCAGAATCGAACGCTCCCGATTTCGATCAGACAGAGCCGCTTGACATCGTTATGACGACCGACAAAACCGAATACACCATCGATGAAAAAATCGTTCTCACCTTCGTTGCGAATGATGAAGCGGCAGAGTTAGGATACGGCCATAACTTTTTTGTCGAATATTGGGACGAAGAAGCAAAGGAATGGAAGCGTTGCAAAAAAGATTTTTTAATTCTTGAAGAAGCGTTTTTCTGTTACGGCAAAGGAACCTATACGTTTGAACTGAGCGAGCGTGTCGAGACAGGTTATCCTAAATACAGAGTCACACAAAGCTTCATATCCGACAGATTTTTCGCAGACAAAACCACCGGCTGTACCGTTTATTCTAACGAGTTTACGGTGACGTCAGAAAGCTAAATAAAAAGGGCAGAGAATTTTTCGTTCTCTGTCCTTTAATTATTTAATTTCTATGGGAGTGAAATCCACCCAATCGGCGGCGATAAGAGTTAACTGCGCGCCTGCGATTTGATGGATAAGGCGCGATTTCACCGCACCGTGAAGGTGACCGTAATAAACGCGCTTTATGCCGTATTCGTGGATTACCTCGCAAATTCGCTCACACTTAACGCTTCCGTATGCAGGCGGATAATGAAGGAAAACGAGCATTTCCTTTTCGGGGTGCTGTTCCTTTAATTTAAGCCCTGCAAGAATCGAGGTGCGTAATCTTTCGGCTTCGCGGTTGACGATTTTTTCATCATCGGGGCCGTAATTGCTTTCGGGAAACCAACCGCGCGTACCGCAAATTATAAAATTTTCGACAACGTAGGCGTTGTTGAAAAGAAAATCAATGCTTTGACAGCCGACAGAATCACGAAGCTCGTAAAGCTTCTTCATCGTTTGCCACCAATAATCGTGATTTCCCTTTGCGATAATCTTTTTGCCGTTGAGCGATTCGATAAACATCAAATCCGCCAAGGCATCGTCGGTTCGCATTCCCCAAGAAATGTCGCCTGCGATAATAACCGTATCATCGGGCGAAACGACCGATTGCCAATTTTCGCGCAATCTCTCGGTATGGTTTTCCCAACGCGCGCCGAAGATGTCCATCGGTTTATTCGTTGTGTGCGAAAGATGCAAATCAGCGATAACAAAAACCGACATTCATACTCTCCGTAATATTTTCAGAATTTTTGCAGATAATAGGTTGTAGACTACTGTTGAAAGGAAATTATTATGAACGAAATCTCTTTTAACCAAGTGCCGAAGCACATTCACGGAATCAGCTGCAGTGTTGTTAAATGCGCCTACCACGACGGCGTGCATTTTTGCACCGCAAACCACATTACCGTCGGCCCTTCGACCGCCGCAAACAGCACGCAAACCGTTTGCGCGACCTTCAAGCCGAAGAATTTCGGTTAATAGCCCACGTCCTCTGAAAAGGGGACTTTTTTATATCGTTTCGAGCATTTGGCAGGGGTCTACCGTTTCGGTGAAGCGAACCTCGGCATCGCGGAGATTTGCGAGATTTTTAGGAATCGCGCATTTGGTAACCGCAAAAAGCTTGTCCAAAGCATCGAAATCGTCGGCAGGCACTTCTTCGCCAAGCGCAGAAAGCACTGCGGGCGCGAACTTATAGGGCGAAGCGGTGGAAACAACGAGCATTTTGTTTTTGCCGTCGTATTTCTTTGCCGCGTTTGCCGCAACCGCGGTGTGAGTATCGCAAAGATAACCGTATTCGGCGAATACCGATTTAATGGTTTCCTTGGTTTCCTCCTCCGAGCAGGAAATTCCCGCAAAGTCCTTGCGGATTATCTCCATTGCCTCGTCATCCAATTTATAAATACCGTCGCGGTTGAGCTTTTCCATACAATCGCGAGTCTTTTCGGCACCTAAAACGAACCAAAGAAGACGCTCTAAATTGCTCGAAATAAGGATGTCCATCGAGGGAGAAACGGTTGTGAAAAATTCACGGCGCTTATCGTAAACACCTGTGTTGATAAAATCGGCAAGGATATCGTTTTTGTTCGACGCGCAGACCAATTTACCCAAGGGAAGTCCCATCTTCTTTGCGATATACGCCGCAAGGATGTTACCGAAGTTGCCGGTGGGTACGGTTACGTCGAGAAGGTCGCCAAACTTAATTTCGCCTTCCTTAACAAGGTCGCAATATGCCGAAACGTAATAAACTATCTGCGGCGCGAGTCTGCCCCAGTTTATTGAATTTGCGCTGGAGAAGAATTTTCCGCGCGATTCGAGCAGCTTTTTCGCTTCTTCGTTTGCGAAAATCGCCTTAACACCGCTTTGAGCATCGTCAAAGTTGCCGTTTATTGCAACGACCTTAACGTTTTTGCCCTTTTGCGAAGCCATTTGCTTCTTTTGGATGTTCGAAACACCGTTTACGGGATAGAACACCTGAATACCGACGCGGTCGATATCGCAATAGCCCTCAAGCGCCGCCTTGCCCGTGTCGCCGCTTGTTGCGACGAGGATGAATGCATCCTTGGTTTCGTTGGTTTTGCCGAGCGAAAGCGAAAGCAAACGGGGCATTATTTGAAGCGCCATATCCTTGAATGCGCTCGTGGGGCCGTGCCACAGCTCGAGGAAATAACCGCCGCCGACACGCGCGATGGGTGCCGCGGGACCGCCGAATTTTTCCAAGCTGTAGGCTTCCTCTGCCGCGGTTTTAAGCTCGGAATCGCTGTAATCGGTAAGGAAAAGCGAAAGGATATATGCCGCCCTTTCGGTATAGCTCATACCGCAAAGCGCGGTGATGGCAACCTCATCGAGCGTAGGAATATTTTCGGGAATATAAAGACCGCCGTCCTCGGCAAGTCCCTTTTTGATAACGTATGCGGCGCTTCTTTTTTCGCCGTCAACAGTACGGGTGCTGATGTAATTCATAGCTGTTTTTCCCAGTCCTTGATATGGTTTATTTTTTCGATTTGTTTGTTCTTGGACAAATAAATTTCGATAACGTCGATTCGTTTTTTGTATATTTTCTTCCTTGCTTCGACACCGAATAAATTCGTCAGCTCGATTTTGCTTCCGACGTGATAGATTTCCTGAAACTGCCGCGCCGCATTACGTATGCGGTAGAGCTTTTCGCCGTCGACCGCATCGCTCGGCTTGCCGTAAAGCTCGTTTGTTCTTGTTTTTACCTCGACAAACGCCAAAACGCCAAATCGGTAAGCGATAATATCTATCTCGCCGCCGCGTGCCTTGAAATTGCGCGAAATTATCCGCCAAAAGCGTTTTTTAAGATATTTTTCGGCAATATCCTCACCGAAATTGCCGATTTCCTTTGCAGTAAGCTTCATTTTTTATCACCAAGCAGCTTGGTTAAAAAGCTCATTCGATGGGCAGGGCTTACACCCAAGGACAAAATCGCTTCGCGGTGCGCTTTGGTAGCATAGCCCTTATGCTTGCCCAAGCCGTAGCCGGGAAATTTATGCTCCAATTCGTCAAGCAATTTATCCCTCGTTACCTTTGCCAAAACCGATGCCGCCGCGATAGACGGGCAAAGCGCATCGCCTTTGATAACCGGCACGGCGCGTGTTTGGAAGCCGCGCACGATATTGCCGTCGGCAAGGACTAATTCGGGCTTTATTCTTAATTTTGCGACGGCGCGGTTCATTGCGAGCATCGAGGCGTTAAGAATGTTGCGCTTTTCTATTTCATAAACCTCGGCGTGTCCGACCGCACAGTCGATACAGCTTTCGCGGATGACGTTATAAAGACGCTCGCGTTTTTTGTCGGTCAGCTTTTTCGAATCGTCGAGCCCCTCGATATAAAGACCGTCGGGCAAAATGACTGCCGCCGCAACGACGGGACCTGCAAGAGGGCCTCTGCCCGCCTCGTCACAGCCGCAAACGATGGTTTCGCCGTTAGCTCTGAAGGATATTTCGTATGCCCATTCGAGTGACATTGCTTCACGCCCTATCCAAAGTTATTCTGCCGATTTTGCCTGCGCGGAATTCATCAAGAATAACACTTGCCGCGCGGTCTTCATCGATAACACCGCCCGAACGGATAAATCCGCGGCGGCGCGCTATTTTTTCGAACACCTCAAAATCGGTGTCCTCGTCATTAAGCTCGATATTAAAGCGGCTGACAAGACATTCTGCGTAATTTTCACGGATAAGACCGATCAATCTGCAGGAAAGCTCCAAGGTATCGAGAATATCGTCCTTTATCGAGCCGAGGCAGGCAAGCTTGATGCCGACAAGCTGGTCGTCAAACTTATGCCAAAGAATACCGGGGGTGTCGGTCAATTCAAGTCCCAACGAGGGGATAGAAATGCGCGAATTGTGTCTTGTTACGCCCGGACGGTCCTGAGCGACCGCCTTTTTTGTGCCGCTTAAGGTGTTGATAAGCGTCGATTTGCCGACGTTTGTGATTCCTGCGACCATTGCGCGGATGGGACGCTTGATTCCCCTTGCCGCATCACGCGCAAGCTTTTCGCGCATGAGCGATTTTATTCCGCCGTTTATATTTTTTATGCCGTTGCCGTTTTTGCAGTCGATTGCGATAACCTCGCGTCCGGAGGAACGAAGGAGCGATTCGAATTTTTTGGTTTCGTTCGGGTCGGCAAGCGAGCATTTGGTTAACAGAGTAAGAGTGGGCTTTCCGCAGAAAAGGTTTTTGAAATCGGGATTCGTGCTTGAAATCGGCGCACGCGCATCCAAAAGCTCGATAACCATATCAATATTGGGAAGCGCTTCCTTGATAAGGCGCTTCGCTTTTGCCATATGTCCGGGATACCAAACTATATCTGCCATTATTTTCTCCTTAGGATTTAACCGCCGCGCGGCGATTTGTTTTCGTCTGCCGTTGCGCTTAATCTACCGTTCCGAAATTAGGCGTTAATCGGAAAATAACCTTTCCGAGTATGCGGTTAACGCCCATTTCGCCGTATTCGCGGCTTCGGCTGTCCTTGCTGTTGTTTCGGTTGTCACCCATAACGAACACCTTGTTTGTGCCAACCGTAAATTCTTCCTTATATTTGGGTACGTTTGTGCCGTCCATCGGGGTATCATTGCCCCAACGCTTCTTTTCGACCTCCATCATTTCGACGATATAGGGCTCGTGAAGCTTTTGTCCGTCAACGTAAACCTCCCATTTTTCGTAATCGATTCTTACCGTTTGTCCCTCGGTTGCGATAACGCGCTTGATTATCGGTTCATCGGCATCACCGTGATTTTCGGGGTTTATTACCACGATATCGCCGGTTTCGGGGGTATAGAAAAGGTTTGAAATTATTAACTTGTCGCCGTTGGTAAGCGTTGCTCTCATCGAATCGCCGTCAACGGTAACGAGTCGGAAAACGAAAAGGAAAAGAACCATCATCGTGGCGAGTGCATAGCAAAACACCTCGAGATAATCGTACACCGTTTGCAACGCGGTACGTTTTTTGCGGGTCTTCAGCTTTTCTTCCATATCGTCCGATAATTCCTCGGCTTCGATATGCGATACCGAATAGGCAGATTCTTGGCTTTCTTGACTGTCTTGACTGTCTTGGCTTTCCAAAGCCTCGCCGTCAAGCTTCATATATACCGTTTCGTTATCTGTCGATTCAATATTTTCGTTTTGAGCGTCCGACAAATCTTGATTTTTATTTTCAAAATCGTTCATATCAATCTTTCCTAACTGTATTTCGGTAAAGAACGCGAGTAAAAAGCAAAAGTGTCTGCGAAGAAACGCAGACACCAAAGAGCCGTTTTAGATTTTTTCCTTGACCTTAGCGTTCTTGCCAACCTTATCACGCAAGTAGTAAAGTTTAGCACGGCGAACCTTACCGCGGCGTACTACTTCAACTGCCTGTACGTTCGGGGAGTGGATGGGGAAGGTCTTTTCGGTACCAACACCGTAGGAAACTCTTCTTACAGTGAAGGTTTCGGAAATACCGCCGTTCTTTCTTGCGATAACGGTGCCTTCAAAGATCTGAGTTCTGACTCTTGTTCCTTCAACGATTCTTTGCGAAACCTTAACGGTATCACCAACGTTGAATTCAGGGATTTCGTTTTTAAGCTGCTCGTTTGTAAATGCTTTCAAAATATCCAAAGCTTTTACCTCCATTTTTTCTAAGGCGTTCATGCGCAGCCGCAGAGGACCACCCGTAATTTAACGACCAATTATAGCATATAAATTCCCAAAAATCAAGTGTTTTTACACATTTTTGGCGTTTTTTTAGCAATTTCAATATATTGTATAGCCGTCGTCAAACACTGCCCAACAGGTTGTACTAATCTCTCGGTTTGAAGCGCGATAGGTAATAAAGTATCTGCATAATCGAGGTGATAAGCGCGGCAACGTAGGTAAGAGCCGCGGCGGTCAGTACCTTCTTTGCACCCTGCAATTCGTTTTCGTTCAATGCGCCGACACGCTCCAAAGCGACCATCGCGCGGGATGATGCATCAATCTCGACAGGGAGCGTTGCGAGCTGGAACACCGCAACAGCCGAGAAGAGCGCAAGACCTACCGCATAAATCACCAATCCGAGCTCGTGGCTCACCGCCGATGCGGCATAGGTCATAATACAGCCTACCACGATAAGTATCGGGCCGAGCGTCGAGCCGATGCGAGTTATCGGAACCATCGCCATACGGAAGCGGATGGGAGCATAGTTATAGGCATATTGCAACGCGTGACCTGCCTCGTGCGCGGCAACGCCGATAGCGGCGATGCTTTTGCTTCCGTAAACAGAATCGGAAAGCGAGATAGAATTGCTTTTCGGATCGTAATGGTCGGTAAGATGTCCCGAAACTCTGCCGACGGCGACGTTGTTCACACCGCCTGCGCGCAGAACCAGACTTGCCGCTTCGGCGCCTGTCAAGCCCTTTTCGGATGCCATTTTCGAAAACTTATTGAATCTTGATTTTACAAGAAGCTGTGCGCCGACCGCTATTATCATAGCGGGAAGCATAAAGAATAGATACTGCAAATATCCGTACAATTGACATTCTCCTCAAAAATTTGTTACTTCGGCAATTTTTGCAGGGGCTTTGTGAGCAAAAGCGCAACCAAAAGCGCAATCACCATATTACCGAGCATATAGCTGCCGTTATATATTAATGAATAAAGATAAGCCGTATCGCCGCCGAAGGTCGCTCCGAACAGCTCTACGTTATCGCCTATTGCGAGCTTGTAAATCGTTACGCCCGAAATAAAGTGGATTGCAAAGCGCGCAAGCGATGCGACCGCCGTGCCTGCGAAAAGTCCCCACCTTTTGTTGCGGAAGAAGCCTGCAAGACCGACCATTCCATAGGCAAGAACGTAATCGAGCAATATCGAGGGAAGTCCCCAACCGATACCGCCGCCGATAAGACATTCAAGCAGTCCCAAAACAAGTCCCGATGCGATTGCCCACATCGGACCGCGGCGCCAACCCAAGATTATTATGGGAATCATAACGAAATCTATACTTCCGCCGTTTGCCCAAAGGTCGATACGGAACGGCGGAAAGCGAAGAAGACTGAAAACGACCGCCAATGCAATCATCAAAGCCGCTTCGCAGATATTGTAAACTGTTTTTTGGTTTTTGGTATTTTTCATAATCTTTCCTTTCTTGAAACCTTTACGAAAAACGCCAAACGCATAAAATATCAAAGTCCCAAAATCGTTAAATTTTGGGACAATGTACCTTAAAGTTTGTATGCTTTTGCATACTCTCCCTACGGCGGCATTATCCGCATCAGGTTCCTCGGGTATATTCTCAGCCGAATGCTTTCGCACTCAGCACCCCGTAACTTGATTTAATTTTTAAATTTTAAGCAGAGCTCTTGCTTTGCAAACAATATACTGCAAATTTTTTACTTTGTCAATAGAAAATTTGTTAATTTTCTTCGCTTTCGGTTTGGGAATACTCCGAAACCGTCACGCCTTCTCCAAAGTCTTCGTAATTTACCTTTGCGACGACCGCAAGGTCAACCGTATATTCCGATTCGGGTACGCTGTATCCGGGAACGTAAGCGGGTGTGTCGAAAAGCTTTACCGTAAACTCGTAACGGCAACCGACAACGCGGCCGTCCTTTACGGTGTAAATGCAGTTCGTGTCGCTGTATTGCGTTTTATCGGGCTGGGGCTTTTTGATAACGCTTACGAGCGTGTAAATATCCTTGCCGACGACGCTGTCGCAGATAACGTCCGTATCAGTACGGACAAGCTCGACGGTTCTGCCGACCGAGCTGCTTTTTTCGGTAACTCCGCTTATATTTTCGGGAAGCGTTAAAAGCTTGGAATAAGGGAATTTGCCCATTATCTGCTCGGCTGTGCGGTCAAACGAGGTGGCATTTCCCTTTTCGACCGAAACAAGCTTGCCGTTTGCAAAGTAGTTTTGCGAAACGACGGAATTGCCCATATAGGCTTGGGTGAAATCGTTATAAGCGGTGTTGCTTATGCGGTCAAACGCAATATTGCCCTTTGCGTAATAGAGAGTAACGCCGCTTACGGTTATTTCGATCATATATCCGCCCGAAACGAGCGCTTCGGCATTGACCGATTCGATCGCCTGATTAAGCTCGGTCAAAAGCTCGCCGTTTGTACTGCCGCTGTCGGCGCAGCCGCAAAGAAGAAGCGAAAGCGCCAACAGACAGCTTATAAAGCATTTTTTCATTTTGTGAGTATCTCGCCGTTAACGTATTGGAAAAGTCTGTCGCGTGCTTCCTTGACGTCTTCAACAAGACAGTAATATCCGCCTTGACCGTCGATGGTAAAGTAGCATCTCGAGGAAGAAACGCGGTAGAATACAAGCTCGGGCGAGTTGGTTTCGGTATAAATCTTAACGCGCAGGTATTCTTCGCTCGTTTCGTTTTCGTTGGGAACGTATGCATCCTGCAAATAGATGGAAATTATCGACTGATAGAGATATTTGAAGCTCTTAACGTCGTAATTTTTGCCTTCATACTTAACCTCGCCGAGCTGACCTTCGGCATCAAGCGAAAGGTCGAACACGTAATTTTTGCCGTCAGCCGCAATTTCCATTTTGGAAATATCGACGATATAGATCGAAACAAGCGAGTGGTCGAGATATTCAACGATATCCCAAGCAAGGAAGGGCGCGGTTTCCTTCGACACCTCAACTATAACGTCGGGAGTTGCGTTGATTGTTTCGCCCTCGATTTCGCCCGTGAAGGTTGAATAGAGGTAATATTTTCCCTCATCGTTGGGCTTGGAAACGTAAATATCGGTGGTAACACCCTGAAAATCGAACGCAAAATGCTTGTCGGGGTTATCAAGACCGAACTTCTTAAGAATTTCCTTATCGATGGTGGATGCGTCGCCATCCTTCGAAAATCCGCACGCCACAACCTTTTCGCCGTTAAGCGCCGCCATCGTTTGAACGAAGGTGTTGAAGTTGGACATATCGAGATAGTGATAGTTTCTGCCCTCGGGGATATATTCGGTGGGTGCGGTGAGCTTCCAGGTGCCGCCGACCGCGCTTGAGGGTTGAGCATCGGTATCGCCGTCGACGTAAACTCTTATTTCGTCAAAAATAACGTAGGTGTTTTGCTTTTGAGGTACGTCAAAGCCGATACGGATATATTTTACAACAGTTTCATCGGTAAAGGAAAATTCGTATTTTTCGACAGATGCATCGGAATGACCGACCGAAACCTCGCCGTTTTCGATTTCGTGCCAGTTATTTCCGTCGTAAGACTTGGAAAAGGTTATCTTTTCGGGCAAATACGCGCCCTTTGATTCATCACGGAGCATACCGAAAACGATTTTGTATTCGCCGTTTTTGCTCTGCTTTGCGAGTGCGGCATCGATATAAGTCGCTTTTCCGTCGGAGCTTGTGAATGCGCCGAATACGTCGATATGCTTCATCCAGCCGCCTTCATACCCCGAATAATCGGTTGCGCTTACCTTATCGCTGATTACCTTTGTAAGCGCCGAGGAATCGACAGCCGCAAGGTTGCTTGCGGGATTGAAATCGGACTGACGCTTCGCAATTGCGCTTACGCCGTCACCGAAAAGGTCGATTCGGATGTTATCGATAGAAAGAACCTGTTCGCTGTTGGAAATGGGGTTTACAAGCGTCGGCTTCATAATATCGGTTTCGGGAAGACCGATTGCCGAGTCAACGGTATCCTTTGCGATAAAATAGATTTTTTCCTTGCTTAAATTGTGGACAAGCTTATCGCTTTCACCCTCCTTGCCCGTCGGCTCAAACAATCCGCCGACGTAGCGAGCGTAATAATATCCGCCCGACGAGGAAAGTGCGCCGATATAAACGGTGTGGAGGAAATATCTGTTAGTGCTGTCGGGCTCGGACATTATGGTGTAGGAAGCGGTTTCGGGCTTTTCGGCATCAAGACCGTAAGCCTTCCAATCCTTGCCCTCGGGTATATCCATTTTGCCCACTGCAACGGGGTAACGGCATTCGGTGGTTACCTGAGAAAAAATTTCATCGTTGTAGCTTACCGCACGCGACGAGCCGAAATAAAATTCGTTTCCGTCTTTATAAATCGAATATTTGCCGTGGCTGTTGGTTACGGTGAGGAAGGAGATTTGGCTTCTCGACAGCGCGGTGAAGATGAAGGGTGCGCCGGAGGTGGTAATCTCGTCGCCGTCAATATCATAGCCTTCAAACGCGCGAAGCGAGATATTCTTTTCCTCCTTGCCGTTAAGCGAAAGGATTGCGTTTACTATCAAGGCTTCGCCGTCAAAGCCGTAACGGGTGCCGTCGTAAAGCGTTTTGAAGAAATCGTTATAAGCAATTTCCTTGCTTTGACCGTTTGCGCTGACCTCGACCTTATTATCGCCGCCGACGGTGTTGAGCGAGATGGAATCGTTTGCTTCGATTATTGCGTTGGCGAAAAGATAAATCATTTCCCAACCCTCGTCGTCGCCGTCATAGCCCTTTAAGGTGATGGTCGCTTCGTTTTCGACTCCCTCGATTGCGGTTTTCACTTCATCGGTGAGGGTATAAAAGGGGTCGCCGATTTCTTCGATACCGTCGTCCTTGAAGAAAACCACATAGGTAGTAAACAAAATTAACGCCGCAAGCGCAACGCTTGCAATTGTAATAATCTGTTTTTTCATTTAAAACATCCTTGATTAAAATATAAATCTCTTTTTACCGAAGTTCCGCGCGGATAAAAACCGCGCGGAATACAAGATATTAATTTGAATTACAGGTGTCTTCTCTTGAAGAATACGACCAGACCCAAAATGATTATCGCGCCGGGAACGATTGTGCAGATAAGGTAAGTGAGGGTTTCTGCCGTTCCGGTTTCTATTTCAAGCGCGGCAGACGCGAATTGCTTGTAATCGATATCGGGCGATACGCGGTTTGCGCTGAAGATACGCGCCGCGGAAAGCATAACACGTCTGTTGCCATAGGTGGACTTGATAATGCTTTGAGTATTCGCAAATTCGGTACTGCCGACAAGCATTACGTAGGAATATTCGTTAACGTTGTTTTCGCCGTAGCCGGATTTGGTGGAGAGGAGCATAAGAGGCATTTCGCCCTTTGTGCCTTCCTCGTTAACGGTTGCCGATTTTGCGGTATCATAGGTGGAAAGAACGGTTTCAACGGTAAATCCGTCCTGCGAATTTTCATCGCGGATAATCAATTCAACGCTTTCGGGGAATGCAACCGTAAAATTGCCTTCGATATCGCTTACGGTCTTGCGGATTTGATATGCCGCGCTTTGGTTTTGCGAATCGGATGCAACCGTCGGCAGCTTCGAGTTAACGTTGCTTATGCTGTTGCCGAGTCCGTGCTCTTCATCGGTAACCTTATAAAGAGGCTTGTAATCGATTCCCCAGTTGTCGCGGAGCATCGATTGAAGATTATCGTGCTGTTGGGTTTGCGAATCGACGAAAACGATATAAGAGTTACGTTTTTTAAGGAAATCGCCGATTTTATCGGTTTCGGTCGTCGAAAGGTCGCTGATAGGGTCATAGGTAATCAAAATTTCGGTATTGGGGTCGATTTCCTCCATATCGAGGTTTGCCGTCTTAATATCATAGCCTGCGGAGGAAAATTCATAAAGAAGACCGAGAAGAGGAGAATCGAGCGCGATATCGCCGCCTTCATTAATAGGCTCGCCGTTACCATAGGTAAAGGTTACCACCTGCTGTTCGGTGATAGAGCTTTGCAAAATCGCGGTGGTGAAGCGGTATTCACCGTTAAACGCGTAATATTCGCCGTTTTCGTTAACGGTTAAGAAGGAAGAAAGGTCGAGCACGCGCTTGTGATATTTACCTTCAACGATAACGCTGTTGGAGGTAAGAGGAGTTGCGGTTTCTTCGAGAATCTTCTTTTCAAATTCGGGATCGGTGTCCATTTCCTTATAGGTGATCTCGATATTGCCGCGGTTTCCGCTTCCGTCATAAAGCTTTTGGTAATTTTCCGCAAGGTCGCGAATAACTACCTCGAGCTTAAGACCGTTATGCTCTTTTTCCGAGGTATCATCCTCGTTTGCTTCATAAAAACGGTCACGCGGGGACATAAAGGTTATAGTAATATCAAGGTCCTTGCCGAGCTCGTCAAGAAGACGAACGGTTTCTTCACCGATCGAGGTGAAATC
>JAZTXY010000084.1:0-8135 GCA_045636665.1 Eubacteriales bacterium | reverse complement strand
ATGGGTCAGAACATCGGTACTTGTATTACCGCAATTATTTCCTCTGTCGGTACCACCAAAAACGCAAGACGCGCGGCGCCTGTGCATTTGTCCTTTAACGTAATCGGTACCGTTGTCTGCCTTGGCGCTTTCGCCGCTGTTAAAGCAATTCTCGCTCCCGAACTTCTCAACGAGGCCGCAAATTATACGGGAATTGCAACAGCACACTCTATATTTAACATCGTATGTACCTTGCTTCTTCTTCCTATGTCGGGACTTCTTGAAAAGCTCGCCTATAAGCTTATCCCCGACAACGAGCAGATTGAAAAGATTTCCGAGCTTGATGACAGACTTCTCGCTACTCCCGCAATCGCGCTTGAATGTGCTCATAACCTCACCTTTGATATGGCAAGAATCGCAACCGATGCTTTAAAAAGCAGTATTGAATGTCTTGACAGTTATGACAAAGCGAAAGCAGAAGCAATTCGCGAAGCCGAGGATAAAACCGACCACCTTGAAGACGTTATCGGCAGTTATCTTGTAAAATTAAGTACAAAACAGCTCAACGAAAACGAAGGCGCGATGGCTTCTATGATTTTAAAGGCTATCGGGGATTTCGAGCGGATATCCGACCACGCTGTAAATATTGTCGAATCTGCAGAAGAAATGCGCGAAAAAGGCATTGTGTTCTCTGAAAGCGCAAAAGCAGAAATGAACGCTCTTTGCGAAGCGACTGTCGAAATCGTATCCCTCTCCTATGACGCTTTTACGCAAAGCAACGCAGACCTCGCAAACCTTATAGAGCCTCTTGAACAGGTTATCGACAGAATGAAGGAGCTTCTCCGTACGCGCCACATCGACCGTTTGCGTGTGGGCGATTGCAGTATTGAGGTCGGCTTTGTTTGGAGCGACCTTATCACCAATATGGAAAGAGTTTCCGACCATTGCTCCAATATTGCGGGATGTGTTATGGATACAAAGTCGCAAAATATGAATCTGCACGAATCGCTTAAGCTTCTCAGAAGCGATAACGAGTTTTACCGAGAAAAATACACCGAATACACGAAAAAATACCTTTCGTTTGTATAAACAAAAAACGTCGCTTTCATCCAAGGCGACGTTTTTAACCGTGTTTTCTTCAGGCGATTGCATTTAAGCACGAAGTGTATTATAATAGGAGAAGAAATTAAAGGAGAGTAAGCTATGATTTGGTGTGTTGATGATGACAATACCATCCGCGAAATTGAAGTTTATACGTTAGAGCAAACGGGTTTTGAAGCGCGTGGCTTTTCCGATGGCATTTCTATGCTCGAATCACTGAAAACCGAAATACCCGAGCTTATCATTCTTGATATTATGATGCCCGAAATGGACGGACTTGAGGTTCTTAAAAAGCTTCGTTCGCAACCCGAATATAAAAATATTCCCGTTATTATGGCTACCGCCAAAGGAACGGAAATGGACAAAATCGGAGGCCTGAATTCCGGCGCCGACGATTATCTCGTAAAGCCTTTCGGCGTTATGGAAATGGTTGCGCGTGTAAAAGCGGTATTGCGTCGCACGGTAAAAGAAAGCCCGACAAACGACGGCATTTCTGTCGGTAGCATCGTTTTGAAGGAACAAGAGCATAAGGTTGTTGCAGACGGCGAAAACGTCGAGCTGACACATAAGGAATTTGAAATACTCAAGCTCTTTATGCAAAACCCGAATATGGTGTTTTCAAGAGATAAGCTTATGAGCGAGGTCTGGGGAACAGACTACGTCGGCGAAACCCGAACCGTCGATATGCATATAAAAACCCTGCGCCAAAAGCTCGGAGTCGCAGGCGGACAAATAAAAACAGTTATCGGCGTTGGGTACAGATTGGACAAAGAAGTATGACAAAAAAGATATTTCGTTCTATTTTTACGGTAGCTCTTGTTGTTCTTCTTGCAAGCATGGGTATAGCGACGAGTTTTTTATATGATTATTTCAACTCATCTCAAGTGAAGCAGTTAAAGGCAGAGCTTTCCCTTGTGGCAGATACCGTTAACGAGGTTGGCGTAGAATATTTTGAGAATTTCGACTCGTCGGTTTTTCGTTTTACCGTAGTGAATATTGACGGTACCGTTCTTTACGATACGCAGGCAGACCCGACCGGAATGGAAAATCACGCCGACCGTGAAGAAATCGGCGAAGCGTTCAAATACGGCACGGGCAGTAGCGCAAGATATTCCTCTACCCTAACGGAAAAGACTTTTTATGAGGCTATACGGCTTGAAAACGGCGACGTGCTTCGTATCTCCATACGTCGGCTTACCGTTGGCGGACTTTTTATCAAAATGCTGCCCGCAATCTGCGCTATCATCATATTTGCCGCGGTAGTTGCAACGGTTCTTTCGCTCACTATGGCAAAAAAAGCAACAGAGCCTTTGTTACAGCTTGATTTGGACAATCCGACCGACAACACCACCTATGAAGAATTAACGCCCATACTTACAAAGCTTCACAAACAGCATAATCAAATTAAGACGCAGATGGAAACTCTGCGCCGTAAGTCCGACGAGTTTGAGCAAATCGTTTCCTCTATGAACGAAGGACTTGTGTTGCTTGATGAGCACGGAATGGTTCTGAGCATGAATGCGGCGGCGAAGAAGATATTTGCCGTTAAAAAGGACGTTAAGGGTAGCGACTTCCTGCTCGTTGACCGCACAAGCAAAATGAGCAAGGCGATATGGAATGCCCTCGGCGGTATCCGCAGCGAATATACCGAGGAAAGAAACGGAAGCGAATATCAGTTTACCGTCAATTCCATCGAATTGGACGGAAAGGTTCTCGGCGCGGTTATTCTTGTGTTTGATATTAGCGATCGCGCTTTTGCGGAGCGCAACCGTCAGGAGTTCACCGCAAACGTTACTCACGAACTGAAAACGCCGCTTCAATCCATCATCGGAAGCGCAGAGCTTCTTGAAAACGGTCTTGTAAAGCCCGAAGATACGAAAAGATTTGTTGGCAATATCCGCAAGGAAGCAACAAGACTGGTATCTCTTATTAACGATATTATCCGTCTTTCTCAGCTTGACGAAAACAGCGAGCCCGCAACCGAAACCGTGGAACTGACCGAGGTTGCAAAGGAGGTTGTCGAGGTTCTGACAATATCGGCATCAAAGAGAAATATTGCACTGAGCATCGAGGGAGAACCCTGCAATATTTACGGTGTACGACGTTATATTTACGAAATTATTTATAACCTTTGCGATAACGCTATCAGATACAACGTTGACGGCGGCAGGGTTGAAATTAAAATCGGCAAGGATAACGGCCGCGCTGTTGTGACTCTAAAAGACACGGGCATCGGCATTGCGCCCGAGCATCAAAACCGTATCTTCGAGCGGTTCTACCGAGTGGACAAGAGTCACTCCAAAGAAACCGGCGGCACAGGTCTTGGACTTTCTATTGTAAAACACGCCGTACAGTATCACGGCGGCAAGGTAACACTCGACAGCGAGCTCGGAAAAGGAACGACCGTCACGGTTGAATTTTAATTCAAAAGCAGTGCTTGTCTTTTGAGTGGGATAATATATCTATGAAAACAATCCTTGTGCCCTTGACAGTAAACGTTGGTCGTTCTAAATTTTCAAATGCATTATAGCATAAAATACCTATGTTTCAACTGTTTATCAAATCGTCGACAATTTGGTTTCAAGTTCTTGAAATCATCCAAAGCTTATGATAAAATAATCAAAACGCAACAAGGAGGAAAAACCATGTCTAAGCTTATTAAATCAAACGCTTTAAGCGGAAAAATTATAGTTACCTTTGGCGACAGTATGACTAATTTTTGCGGCGATTCCTATGCATCGCATATCGCCGAGGATATGGAATTAACTGTTATAAACGCAGGTGCGGGCGGCAACACTACCTACCACGCGCGCGACCGTTTCGAGTCGGACGTGCTTTCTCACAAGCCCGATCTTGTTATTATCGGCTTTGGCGGAAACGATCAGGCGATTAAGCGCGACGACCTTAAGAGCCTTGTTCCGATCGAAGAATACCGCGCAAACCTCGTTTATTTCCTCGAGAAAATACGTGAGCAGGGCGGCGACGTCGTTTTTATAACCGTAACCCCCACGATGCCCGAGCGTTACACCCCTTGGGATTACAATCTTCACTATATCTACAACGACGGCAAGGTGCTCGACCGCTATTGCGACGAGATACGCAATATCGCGCGTGAGTACGGTTGCGGTCTTGTCGATATCCACCGTGAATACGACCTTATCCCCCTTGACGATTATATGCTCGGCGACGGTATGCATCCCTCCGACCTCGGCAGACGTTTTCTTGCCGACCTTGTAGGCAGTTATCTGCTCGCAAGATACGACAACGTAAACAGAGCGGAAATGACGGTCAACTGTGTCGACCAATCGGGTAACGTTTTGAGAAGCGATAAGCTTATCGGTGCAATCGGTGCGCATATCGCCATCCCCTCGCCCGCTATCGACAACCTCTCCCCCGCTTGCGACATAACAAACGAAACGTTTGAAAACGGCAAAGTAATCGAGATTCTTTATAAATAACGGAAATCAAAAGACGGCACTCACAAGGAGTGTCGTATTTGTTTGTTCCAGGGGTTGGAACTATTCACGCTCTTTTCATACTTGAATACAATGCAAAATCGGGGAAAACAATTCCGTATTTCCTTTTCTTTTTTTCTTTAGCGTCATAACACACAATAAATCATCACACAGATTAAATGGGCAATAAGTGTCATAATATAAGCCATCTACTTCGATATTTTCCAAGACGTTGCCGTCATAATCGATTTTCAGTATTTGCGTGCATTTCTTTTCTGTAGAGCAAAAATAATAGTTGTTGTTTACATCAAAGAATTTCGAGGTGCCCAAGGTGTTAAAATCAAAGACGATTTCACCCGTGTCTATGTTCACGGAATAAAAATGTCCGCCTTGACCGCCTGTCCCAAAAACAATATTTCTTTGATTTAATATCATATCGGTATAGAGATAGCCTTTTAAGGCTTTTTTCCATAATAGTCGGTCGTTTTTATGACACATATACCCCCATTCTCCAAAATGAGAAATCGTATATTCTCCAAATACAAAATCATCGCATTCCAAATGGCGGGAGGCGTGCTTCACAGCATAGTTTTCTTTATATTTTTCTGTATTACCGTTTTTGTTAAAAGTAAGAATATGCCCGTTTTGAATATCAAAGGTCATCTCTGTTATACCTAAATCGGCGCCAAAGAAAACGCATTTCAAAACATCTTCTTTCACAGCAGCACCGCTGTAATATGTCGGAGATGTTTTTACCAAATCAAAATCTTCAAAACGGTTTTGCCATAAAAGCTTCATAGCATTCACCTCTTCGTGAAATTCGTGATATATCGTCGCCCTTATTATACAACCGAACCAACCCGTTTGCAAGAGGGGTAGGAAGATTAAATGCGAGAAAAACACGTTGGGAAAATTGATCAATAATTGCGTCGTAGCACAAAATAAATACCCACCACATAGAAAGTGAAACCCAACATAGTCAGTGGCTTTTTATTTCATGATTAACACAGAAAACCTTTTTGGATTGCAACAACGATGGCAGATATTACACTTGCTGTGGTCTCGTCAAAAGATCTTCTCCGAATTGCACCATTTGCAAGTTATCGTTATGTGAACGACTAAATCGAAACTTTTCACATTGCACATATTGCGCTAAAGATGCCACATCAGTATATGTAATAGACAAGTTAAGTAAAGTAGCGGAAGTGTTTTTAATCAAATCGTTATTAAATATGAAAACCATTTGTTTGGTTTTATTTGTCGTAATACAAAAATTCATAAATAACGGTCGTTCGTTTATTTTCAAATTTACATCTACCGCATTCCCCGCGCCACAATTCTCGATTTCATAACTCATCACATAATTGTTTTTAAAGAAATCGGTATTGATACTCTCACATATTGCTTTTTCTTTCCCGTTAATAGGTTCTCTATTATGCAATTTCTTATGATACATCTTTAGTCTTGCAATACAATCCGGTGTATCGCGTTCTATTGTCATTATCCCGTTTGTAACGGTAAAATACAAAATGTCATCGCTCTCGGGTATCGTGCAGACATCCGCATAATGCCTTTGATATGTTTGTAAATACGGCCGAATGGTCAAAACCCGTTCTGCTTTTTGATTCTTCTCAGTAAATAAAATAGTTTTTCGCAACACATAAATAGTTGCGGAAGCCCCCATCAAAGAACCATAGTAAGACAGTGCATCTGAAGCCCCCCACTTGATTTGAAGCCATTCAAAAGAAAGATATGTAAACGCCCAATTGATTAAAAAAGGTATGCCAAAAACCAAGAAAAATCCTAAAACAACACACAGAACTATTTGTCTTGTCGTCATATTTTGCTTGATTGACAATTTTTGTTTCATAGTCCAACGCCCTACTCCAATACGCTGTTTATATTTGTTAAAAACTTACTAGTCCTTAACCGTATTCATATTACCATAAACAAAAAACAAAATCAACCGCATTCATAATCAGTCGAGCTTTTACAGCCTCGTTCGCTTTGCGTACAATTGACAATGTCACTTCAGAAAGATAAATTTTCAATCTCGCGTTTTGCCCAGTCTACACATTCGCCGTCGTTGATGCCATAGTCGTCAGAAAGCGATTTGATTATCAAATTCCACATTGATATCGCTTCGTCTTTTCTTCCGAGGTTTGTGAACAGGAACGCTCTTGCGTAAACCGAGTCCAATTCTTTTGGCGACGGTGCGTGCTCATAGGATTGCTCGTAAAACGAGATTGCCTTTTCGGAAAAACCGTGTTTATTAAAACGTTCTGCAGCTTCAAAAAGTATAAAGTGGTCGGCATTGTTTTTCTCTGACGTCGACTCCCATATAGTAAGTGCATTATCGCTGTTTCCGAGAGCCATTTCAATATCGCCGAGGAACAAATCAAAAATCGCTTTAGAGGCAGACAAAGCGATGAGTTTCTTTGCGTCGTCGTATCTGCCTGCGGTTATATAAATTTCAATCAGCTTCTCTTTGACTGTATCGTTCTTTGAAAACTTCTGCAACAATGATTCATAAAATTTAATGAGTCTGTCCGTTTCACTTCTTTTGCGACGGATATTTATAAGCTTCCCGTGTAGTGCGATATTGGACGGATCGAGTAAAAGTCCTTCTTCGCATAATCTACCTGAGTTTAACGTGTCGCGGTTTTCGCGGTGCTCGTAAAGCTCGACAAGCAGAGTTCGGGCGTCATTATTTTGGGGCTCGTCGCAAATAACGCCTTTCAAATATCGCTCAGCCCACACAAAATTATCGTGACTGATGGTATGCTCGTCACGAATCATATTGCTTATGCGTTCCATATAATCGTCTTTGTTAATTGCGAAAAGCGAATCAATGCTGACTCCGAAAAACAAAGCCAACTGCGGAATGATTGCAATATCGGGCGCGGTAGTGTTTGTTTCCCATTTAGAAACTGCTTGAAAAGACACGCCGATTTTATTTGCGAGCTCCTCCTGTGTAATTCCTCTTTCGGTTCTCAGCTTTTTTATTGTTGATCCTAATTTAAGTTCATAACTAACTCCGTAAAATGTTTTATCAGCTGACACTTGTATTATATCCGAGAAAATCGCATTAGTAAATAACCACGTGTTAGAATCGACTCGCTTGTCGAGCGAAAACTGTAATTATTTTCTATCTGTAATCGCACCACATTAAACAAAGAAAAGCCCCGCAAAAGCAGGGCGGGGATTACAAATCGGGAAGCCGTACTTCGATGCTCGATTCCCCATACTTAACGCGAAACAAAAAGAAGCCAAACCCTTATGGGCTTGACTTCTTTTTATTTGGTGGAGCCGAGGGGAATCGCCCGACTGCGGTCGGAGCGGTGGCGCGGTCTGACAGTCCACCGGACTGTCATTCAACTCGCGCCCTTCGATTCCCCATACTTAACGCGAAACAAAAAGAAGCCAACCCCTTATGGGCTTGACTTCTTTTTATTTGGTGGAGCCGAGGGGAATCGAACCCCTGTCCGAAAACCGATTCACGGTGCTTTCTCCGAGCGCAGCCTATCTTTGGGATTCCCCACTTAACACGCCGACAGGCAGGCGCATTAAGCCGGTAGCTTCATTAGTTCATGGAAGGGC
>JAZTXY010000083.1:0-1863 GCA_045636665.1 Eubacteriales bacterium | reverse complement strand
AAGACCGCTTGGCCTCCGACTTATTATAAGCTGAACGAAATGGTTGTTGGCATCGCTGGATTCCTCTTGGAAGGTAACGGCGTCGCGGATCTTCTTATCTTTAATAAGCTGTTCGCACTGTGCCGAGGTCATTTTGGAAACATCGATGATCTGCAAAATATTATCCTCGGTGAATCCTACCATAACCAAACCCGGCCACTCTGTCGGTCTGTTATGCTGTATTTCGCCGTTGGAAACAAGAACACCGTAAGGTCTGCCGCCCGTGTTGTTGTTAGAATCGTAAAGACCGCCGTTTATACCTGCGATAGCGCCGTTTGAGTTGACAAGTTCATCCAAGGTTATACCGTTTGCTTTCCAAGGATAGATCGACGCAAGGGTAACTCTGGAGGGGTCTTTTACTATCATCAGGGTGCCGGTGTATGTTGCACCGCTGACCTCTATAACCTCAATATCCTTTTGCTCGCCCGAGCCGCTGCCGCCGATATCAATGTTGCCCGAACCGCCGATCTGGATGAGGTCGGTATCTACCTCGGCATTAAGTTCTTTCATGGAGTTGCGGTCAACAATTTCCTGAATCTCTTCGGAAGAGAGGAAGATCGAAGCAAGAAATTTGAACTGACCTGTTTCCAAAACAGTGGTTACAAACATCTGCTGTGCAGAGGGGAAAGCATCCGAGCATATCATCTTGATCGCTATTGCCAAAACAATAACAACTGCAACAAGGAAGGTGCCTACGAATGCGCCGACTTTGAGCAATATCTTGCCCACCTTTTTTGCCATTTCAACACCGTTTGATTTGGACTTTTTGTTTCCGGACGCCTTTTTGGCGGTGCGGTTTTGGGTGTTATCGGTGTTATTCAAATTATTGTCCATCAACTACTACCTCCTTCAACGCGGCAAGCAACCATTTGCCATTGCTGCGAACAAAGTAGAAACGGTCGTTCATAGCATCGTCTTTAAACTGACCGGTTCTTGTAAGCTTCATGTGCTTTACAAAACTTACCTGTACCGAAAAACTGTCTTCTGTTATCCATGTGAAATTGCTCACCTTATTTTCGGTAAAAGCGGGATCCAACAAAATGTGATTCGAGAAGAAGGTTCTGTCTATACTGGTAGAATAATCTTTTGCAACCTTGTACTGCTTGGAGTTCGGCAACATCAATTTGGAGATATTGGCAAAGCTAAAGTCGTTACTCATATACAGACTCCAGTTCTGCGCAACCTCCAAAACGTTGATTTCCGCCGCGATCTCGGCAGGCACCTCCTGAAGAACCTCGACGTTCATAAGATTGTGAGATTTTTCGTTTGCATCAAGCTCAACGGTATTTCCGTTAGAGTCATAAACCGCTATATCGGCGTCCTTTTCAAGAATAGCTATATTATATTCGACCTGATTCGGCAAACCGTCTACCAAACCGACAAGAGATTCAAAATCGGGATTTACAAGGGTTTTAGATACGCCCTCGGGGAGTTCGCCGCCTTTGTATTTGACCGAAAAACTGTCGGGAGCGAGGATAGTCATATATGTCAGATCAAGTCCCTTGCCCTCGTAGAAAACGCTGTTGCCGAACATATCGGTAATAACGACGTCGGGTTTTTGCAGAGAACGGATCTCATGGAAAACAAGATTGTTTTCGCGTGCGGTGCCTTCGTCAACAGTGCCGTTAACCTTTACCGTAAGTGTATTGGGAATGGTAAGCGTATAATCATAATACTCGGGTATAACCCTGTAGTTTTTAACAACATAAGACACATTGTTTCCGTTGCCGTCGCTGATATCAAAAGTCGGCTCCATAAATACGCCCGAAACGGTGTATTTTACAAGCCCGTTTTCGTCAGCCGCACCTTCCTCTGCCGACAAGG
>JAZTXY010000082.1:0-11182 GCA_045636665.1 Eubacteriales bacterium | reverse complement strand
AAGGACATGTGCCTTGAAAAATATACCTTAGAGTGCCGCGTGTTTGGACAAGCGAAGCGCGCACAAACACGGCGCGAGCGCACGGCACTCACAAAATCGACCAAAACGCTTGCGTTTTGTGTCGGGAGCGTAGCGTTATGGTGTCCACCTGCTTGCAGAGCCGCAGGGAAGAACCTCGCCGCTCGATTCAACGGGCAAGCCGATTTCCTGACTGTCGACCGTACCGCCCAGATGACGCGTGTTCTTTCTCAAAACGTATCCGTTTGCGGCAGGTGAGAGTCCCGTTGTGTAGGAGTTCAAAAGCACGAAAAGCGGATCGTCGGAAAGCACCTGACAAACCAAATTCACAAGCTCGTCCAAGCATTCCTCGATAACCCATTTTTCACCGCCCGGACCGCGTCCGAATGAGGGCGGGTCGAGAATAACGGCATCGTATTTGTTGCCGCGTCTTATTTCACGCGCGACGAATTTAAAGCAATCGTCAACGATATAGCGAATCTTATTTTGCGGTATTTCCGAAAGCTCGGCGTTGCGCTTTGCCTTTGCAACGATACCCTTCGAGGCATCGACGTGGCAAACGAACGCGCCTGCCTTTGCCGCCGCAACGCTTGCGCCGCCCGTATAGGCAAAAAGGTTTAAAAGCTTTATCTCTCTTCCGCTGTTTTTTATAAGCTTGGAAAACCAATCCCAATTCGCCGCCTGCTCGGGGAAAAGCCCCGTGTGCTTAAAGCCCATCGGAGAAATGCCGAATTTAAGGTCGCCGTAGGAAATAACCCATTCCTCGGGCACGTCCTTTTTCACCCATTCGCCGCCGCCCGAGCGTGAGCGACGGTAGATGCCGTCTGCCTTCTTCCAGCCCGAAAGGTTGCGTTCTCCGTTCCATATTACCTGCGGATCGGGACGTATAAGCGTAAAATCGCCCCATTTTTCCAATCGTTCACCGCCGTTTGCATCAACCAAGCGGTATTCTTTCCAATTATTTGCAACAAACATAAAAGTTCACCCGTTGTGTTAAATTTCGTCGGTAAAGCTGACCTGCTCGGTCAAGCCCATCGGCACCTCAAGTGCAAGGTGACGGTATGCGCCCGCGGTCGCGCATCTTCCGCGCGGCGTGCGGTTAAGGAAGCCGAGCTGAAGCAGATAAGGCTCGTAAACGTCTTCAAGCGTTATCGCCTCTTCGCCGATTACCGCCGCAAGCGTTTCCAATCCGACGGGACCGCCGTTGAAATGCTTGATTATTGCGGTAAGCATTCTTCTGTCGACCGAATCGAGTCCCAACGCATCTACCTCAAGCGCGTCGAGTGCCTTGCGAGTGATGTCGAAATCGATAACTCCGTTACCCTCGACTATCGCAAAATCGCGTACTCGCTTTAAAAATCTGTTGGCGATACGCGGTGTGCCTCTCGAACGGAGCGCAATTTCATAAGCGCCGTCAGCCGTTATCGGAACACCCAAAATACCTGCCGAGCGAGTGATGATAAGGGCAAGATCCTCGGGAGAATAAAGCTCCAATCTGAACGACATACCGAATCTGTCGCGAAGGGGTGAGGATAATTGACCTGCTCTCGTCGTTGCGCCGATAAGCGTAAAGGGCTTAAGCGGAATACGTATCGAGCGAGCCGAGGGGCCCTTGCCCATCATAAGGTCAAGCGCAAAATCCTCCATCGCAGGGTAAAGCACCTCTTCAACCTGACGGGGAAGACGGTGTATTTCGTCGATAAATAAAATATCGTTTCTTTCAAGTGTCGTAAGCAACGCCGCAAGGTCGCCTGCCTTTTCAATGGCAGGGCCGCTCGTTACCTTAAGATTAACGCCAAGCTCGCCTGCGATTATGCAGGAAAGCGTGGTTTTGCCAAGACCGGGTGGGCCGTGAAGCAAAACGTGGTCGAGGCTGTCGCCTCTTGCCGAAGCGGCTTTTATGAATATCGAAAGGTTGTCCTTGACCTTTTGCTGACCTACGTATTCGTTAAGCGTTTTCGGTCGCAAGGAAAATTCGTTTTCAATATCCTCCGCAGAAAATTCCGCGCCCGTGATTCGGCTTTCAAAATCAAAATCGTCGGAATAGTCGGGGATTTTTGAATTTATCGGCATTTATCGTCCTGCCTCCTTTCCCAAGATGCGCAGGGTCTGAGCAATAAGCTCCTCAAGCGGGAGCGAGGAATCGAGCTTTTTCAGAGTATCCGCAACCTTTGCGCGCGGAAAACCGTAAAGCGCAAGCGTGTCGATGACCTGACTTATCTTTTCGGGGTCCTTGTTCGTTTCCGAAACGGTAAAGGTCATATCGTCCGAGGTTATTTTATCCTTAAGCTCGATAATAAGCTTTTGTGCGGTCTTAAGACCGATACCGGGTGCGCGCGAAATGGTTTTTGCGTCACCGCTTGCGACGGCAGAGCGAAGCTCATCGGGTGAAAACGTGCCGAGTATCGAAATACCCGCCTTGGGGCCGATGCCCGAAACCGAAATCAACCTTGTGAAAAGGTTAAGCTCGTCCTCCTCCGAAAAGCCGTAAAGCGAAATATTATCCTCGCTTACCGCCATATATGTGTATAAAAGCACGTCTTTTCCCGATTTTGCAGAAAGCTTCGATGCGGTCGAAACCGATATTCCCATTTTGAATCCGACTCCGCCGCAATCGATAACGGCAAAATCAGCCGTAAGCGATGCGAGAGTTCCGTGTATAAAATGAATCATTTTTTATCTCCTCAAGCGTTACCTTATCGGTAGTTCGTGATTCTCGTTCCGTGGCAAAGCGCAAGTGCAAGCGCATCGGCGGTATCGTCGGGCTTGGGCGTTTCGTTAAGACCGAGCATTAAGCGGACCATATATTGAACCTGCTGTTTTTCGGCTCTGCCATATCCGACGACCGAGCTTTTCACCTCAAGCGGTGTGTATTCGTAAATATCGACTCCGCATTTTTGCGCCGCAAGCAAAATAACGCCTCTTGCCATCGATACGTCGATTGCCGTGGTGATGTTGTTGTTGAAAAACAGCTCCTCGATAACCATACAATCGGGCTTGCATTTTTTTAACAGCTCGACCATTGAATCGTAAATTTCTTCAAGCCGCTTTTCAATCATCTGCTTGGGCGCGGTCGTTATCGCGCCGTATTCAATTGCGCGGTATTTATCGCCGCTTTTCATAACCAACCCGAAGCCGATCGTCGCCAACCCCGGATCGATCCCCAATATAAGCATAATCCACCGCCAAAAACGAAGTGCTTTTATATATATTTCTACATTATATATTTAATCAGTGTATTTTAACATATTTTTTTCGGTCCGTCAACCGAATTAACATTCATTTAACCTACAAATTGTAAAAAATCTAAAAACACTATTGGGAAATCCCCAAAAAACGCTTCGCATTTTTCGGGGACCCCCGTTGAATCACCCCAAAAATGGCAAGCATTTTCGGGGACCCCGTTGAATCACCCCAAAAATGACAAGCGCCCCGTGGGTCGCCGCGGCGGGTTTTGTGAGCATCGTGTGCTCTCGCCTCGCGCCTCGTACTTCGTACTCGACACTCGCGATGCTCCAAGGTATATTTTTCGACGCGCATGTCGCCGAAAAATATGAAATTGTAAAAAATCTAAAAACACTATTGTTTTTTTTCAAACTATCTATTATTATAGGATTGTAAAAATAAGCAAAGGTTAATTTTTCTTAAACAGAAAGGAATTATTTATTATGCAAATGATTGAAAGAGTAAAGGCAGTAATTGCAAAGCAGCTCCGTATTGAAGCTTCCGAAATCGCAGACGATGCGGCTATCGTTGAAGACCTCGGCGCGGACAGTCTTGATATCGTGGAAATGCTTATGACTCTTGAGGATGAGCTCGACATCATCATCCCCGATGATGCAACCGGACTTCGCACCGTTAAGGACGTTGCAGACTTCATCGACAATGAAGTCAAATAAAAAAATAATTATTTTCGACCTCGACGGCACTGTTCTCGATACGATTTGCGATATAGCGGCGGCGGTGAATTACGCGCTTGCCCTTTATCACAATCCGCAAAGGACTGTCGACGAGGTGAAAAGCTTTCTCGGTAACGGGTCTTTAATGCTTATTCGCCGTTCGCTTCAAAACGGAGGTGACGACGAATTTTGCAAAGAGGTGCGAACCCATTTCCGTGCCGAGTACGAAAAATGTATGCTCGATCAAACCAAGCCCTATGACGGCATTGCCGAAATTATCGATATGCTTAACGAAAAGGGAATTGCTTCGGTCGTTCTTACAAATAAGGACGATAAAAACGCTGTCCCGATGATAAAGCATTATTTCGGCGACCGCTTTGCGCTTGTTCGCGGTGTCAGGGCCGATACCGACCGCAAGCCGAATCCCCAAGTTGCGCTTTCGATACTCGAGCAATTCGGCTTTACGCCCGACGAGGCGTTAATTGTCGGCGACGGTATGGCGGATATGAATCTGGCAAAAAACGCAAATATCGATTTTCTGCCGATCGGTTACGGCTATACCGATCCGAGCCGCTTGCTTGAAGAATGCGGCATACAACCCGTATCAGACGTTGAGTCTTTACGTCGGGAATTACAAAAGCTTTGAATTAACGGCGTATTGCACGATGGTGCACTGCGCCGTTTTCACTTATTTTTTCAGGAAAGGGAGAGGAAAAGCTTGAAAAAAAGGATGTCACCCACAAACGTAATAATTTTCGGATTTTTGGCGTTGATATTGCTTGGAACGCTTCTTCTCGTTATGCCCTTTTCCTCTGCAAAAAACGAATTTACAAATCCGCTCGATGCGCTCTTTACCGCAACCAGCGCAAGCTGTGTTACGGGCTTGATAACCGTCGATACAGGCGTTTATTGGTCGGCATTCGGAAAAGGCGTTATAATTATGCTTATTCAGGTCGGCGGCTTGGGCTTTATGTCGCTTGCGATGGTCTTTTCCTCTTTGCTTAAGCGAAGAGTTTCTCCGCGTGAGCAGCTTTTGTTTACTCAATCGATGAACCTCGACCCCTATTCCGACCTTGCGACCTTTGCCCATCGGGTCACCGCCTTCGCGTTTACCGCCGAGGGCTTGGGCGCTTTGCTGTTATCGTTCAGGTTTATTCCTCAGTTCGGCTTTTTAAAGGGTCTGCTTTACAGCATATTCCATTCGATAAGCGCATTTTGCAATGCGGGCTTTGACATTTTGGGAGGCGAGTTCGGAGAATTTCAAAGCGTTGCCCATTATGCCGACGATACCTATGTAATGCTTGTTCTGTCCGCGCTTGTTCTTGCAGGCGGTCTCGGCTTTATCGTATGGGATGATATTTTCCATTGGCTCAAAAGCCGCGAACGAATATCGGCATACTCGAAAATCGTTCTTGCGCTTACCGCCGTTTTGGTGTTGGGCGGCGCGGCGGTTATTGCCGTTTCGGAATGGAGCAATCAAGCGCTTCTCGGCGAAGGTAACGCTTGGGCAAAAATATTGCGTTCGCTCTTCCAATCGGTCACCTTAAGAACCGCGGGCTTTGCGGCTGTCGATCAGGCGGCATTGGGCGAGGGAACAAGACTGTTTTCGATGATACTTATGTTTATCGGCGGAAATTCGGGTTCGACCGCAGGCGGTATAAAGGTCGGCACGCTTGCCGTCGTCTGTGCATCGACCGTAAGCATAATCCGCGGTGAACGCGACACCGTGATGAGAAGAAGAAGGATAGATAACGATGCCGTTCGCAGAGCTTACGCGCTGTTTTCAATCGGTATCACCGTCGTTGCGATCGGCGGCTTTGCGCTTTCCGCTTCGGAGGGCGTTTCGCTTAGTGATTCCTTCTTCGAGGTATTTTCCGCCTTCGGAACGGTCGGAATAACGGTCGGAATAACACCGACGCTTTCGGTGTTCGGCAAATTGTTGATAATATGTCTGATGTTTTTCGGACGTATAGGAATAACCTCGGTAATGTATGCGGTAATGGTGCGAACAAATCGCGAAAAGCCGCATATAAGCTTCCCAAGAATGGGTATGCCGATAGGTTGATGAAAGAGAGGGTAAAAATAAAATGAGTGCAGCTAAAGCTATTTGTGTTATCGGCTTGGGCAATTTCGGAATGAATCTTGCGCTGACGCTTGCAAAAACAAAGCAATCGGTGCTTATTATCGATGAAACGCAGGAAAAAATAGATTTTGTGGGCGATAAGGTATCAAACGCAATATGCGGCGACGCCACAAACGAAGCGGTGCTTCGCGCCGCAGGGGTAAAGAATTGCGATTGCGCGGTAATATGTATGGAAAACAACCTTTCCGACAGCATTCTTATCACCCTGCTTTTGAAGGAGCTGGGCATAAAGAAGATTGTTGTCCGCGCGACCGACGAGCGCCAAAAGAAGGTGCTTTTGAAGGTCGGCGCCGATTTTGTCGTGCTTCCCGAAAAGGAATCGGGTACAAAGCTCGCTTATACGCTTTCACGCCGCGGAATGGTGGATTATTTCGCTCCGTCGGGCGGCTTTGCCATTGCCGAAATAGTCGCGCCCAAGGGCTGGGTAGGCAAAACGGTCATCGAAGCCGACGTGCGTAAAAAGCATAACGTAAACGTTATTGCCGTAGCGACCGAGGACGGCGAGGAATTTGAGCTTCTTGCCGACCCCAACCGTAAATTTGTTGAAAACGAGCTTTTGGTGGTTGCAGGAGATAACTCGGCTATCGAAAAGCTTACCGTTAAATGATAAACAGAGATAAACACAGTATAGGAGGATATTATAATGGGACTTATTAAAGCCGCTTTCGGCGCTCTCGGCGGAACGCTTGCCGATCAGTGGAAGGAATTTTTCTATTGCGATTCGTTGGATAAGGACGTTCTTGCCGTAAGAGGACAAAAGCAGGTAAACGGCAGAAGCTCCAACACAAAGGGACACGATAACGTTATTTCAAACGGCTCGGGAATCGCGGTTGCCGACGGTCAGTGTATGATGATTGTCGAGCAGGGACGCGTTGTCGAGGTTTGCGCCGAGCCGGGACAGTATACCTATGATACCTCGAGCGAGCCGAGTATTTTCAGCGGCCCCTTGGGCAAGGGTATTTTGGATACCTTTAAAACCATCGGCAAGCGCTTTACCTACGGCGGCGACACCGGAAAGGACCAGCGCGTTTACTATTTCAACACGAAGGAATTGGTCGATAACAAATTCGGCACACCGAACCCCATTCCCTTCCGCGTTGTCGACAGCAAAATCGGTCTTGACGTCGACGTTTCGCTTCGTTGCTCGGGCGTTTATTCCTACAAGATCGAAAACCCCCTGCTTTTCTACACCAACGTTTGCGGAAACGTCGAAGAAAAATATACCCGTTACGAGCTTGAATCGCAGTTAAAGGCGGAATTTATAAGCGCGCTTCAGCCTGCTTTCGGCAGATTGAGCGAGCTTGAGCTTCGTCCCAACCAAATAATCACGCACAACACCGAGCTTGAGGATGCGATGAACAAGGCACTTTCGGCAAAATGGGGAGAGCTGCGCGGACTTACCGTTGTGAGCGTTGCGCTCGGCTCGGTAACGCTTCCCGATGACGATGCCGAAATGATCAAGCAGGCACAGCGCACCGCAATTATGCGCGACCCCACCATGGCGGCGGCAACCTTGGTCGGCGCTCAGGCAGACGCGATGAAGTCCGCGGCTCAAAACGATGCAGGCGCGATGACCGGATTTATGGGTATGGGAATGGCGATGAACGCAGGCGGAGTTAACGCTCAGAACCTTTTCGCAATGGGCGCAAATCAGCAAAACGCTCAACCCTCGCCCGTGCAACAAACCGCTTCGGGCTGGAAATGCACCTGCGGCGCGACCTGCAACGGTAAATTCTGCACCGAATGCGGAGCAAAGAAGCCCGAGGACGGCTGGGTTTGCTCCTGCGGCGCAACCAACAAAGGAAAGTTCTGCTCGGAATGCGGCGCGAAAAAGCCGTTGGGAGCAATTCAGTATAAATGCGACAAGTGCGGCTTCGAGCCCGAAAAGGGAAGCAACCCGCCGAAATTCTGTCCCGAATGCGGAGATGCCTTCGATAACGGCGATATCGTCGGCTGAGAGGTAAATCCCAATGGCTAACCTTCAAGAATATAAATGTCCCTGTTGCGGCGGCGCGATATCGTTTGACAGCGACATCCAAAAAATGAAGTGCCCTTACTGCGATACCGAATTTGAGGTCGAAACCCTTCTTTCCTATGACGAGGACCTTAATTCCGAGGGCAGTGAAGACCTTTCGTGGGAAACCGAAGCAGGCGGCGAGTGGCAGGAGGGCGAAACGCAGGGCATCCGTACCTACGTTTGTCAATCCTGCGGCGGCGAGATAATCGGCGATGAAACGCTTGCCGCAACGAAATGCCCCTATTGCGATAACCCCGTCGTTATGAAGGAGCAGTTTTCGGGTATGCTGCGCCCCGATTACGTAATTCCCTTTAAATTGAACAAAGAGGAAGCAAAGGCAGGTCTTCTCAAGCATATCAGCGGAAAAGCTCTGCTTCCCAAAATATTTAAGGATAAGAACCGCATTGACGAAATAAAGGGCGTTTACGTTCCCTTTTGGCTTTTCGATGCCGATGCGGATGCCGACGCGCGTTATCGCGCAACGCGAATGGTAAGCTGGGCAGATTCCAATTACACCTACACGAAAACAAGCTTTTATTCGATAACCCGAGGCGGTGAAATGGGGTTCAACCGCATCCCCGTCGACGGAAGCTCGAAAATGGCGGACGACCTTATGGAATCGTTGGAGCCGTTTGATTTTTCGGAAGCCGTCGATTTCCAAACGGCTTATCTTGCAGGCTATCTTGCCGATAAATACGACGTCGATGCCGAGCAAAGCATAACCCGTGCAAACGACCGCGTGCGCCGTTCGACCGAGCAGGCGCTTGCCGATACGGTAATCGGTTATCATTCGGTCATCCCCCAATCGGTGAACGTGCGTCTTAAAAACGGAACGGCAAAATATGCGCTTTTCCCCGTTTGGCTGTTGACCACCACGTTTGAGGACAAAAAATACGTTTTTGCAATGAACGGTCAAACCGGCAAATTCGTCGGCGACCTTCCCGTAGACAAGGGCGCTTACGCGCGCTGGCTTTTGGGCTTGACGCTTGGAAGTGCGGCGGTTGCGTTTGCCGCAACCTACCTTTTCTGGTTGATGTAAGGGGGTAGGGATATGAAAAGATTGTCAATTTGCATTTTGTGTATGCTGTTCGTTTTCCTTTTTGCATTTAACGTGTCGGCTAACGACAGCAAATCGCGGCTTTTCGACGGGGCAGATCTTTTAACAGCCGTCGAAGATAACCGGATAGCGAAAATACTTGACGATATAAGCTATGAATTTGAATACGACGTCGTTATAATGAACGTTGATACGATCGGAAATTACCAAAGCGAAGCGGCTTTCGCGCGTGATGCATTCCGCAAGGGCGGATACGGTATGGGCGAAGAGAAATCGGGCGTGATACTCGTTATTTTCAAAGCCGAGCGCAGGGCTTATATCGAATTTTTCGGCGAAAAGCGTCTTCCCGAGGGTACTGTTTTACTCGAGGAGCTCGTTCCCGCATTGAAAAATAACAGCTATGCCCAAGCTTGCACGCAGTTTGTCGATTTGGTCGACGGTAAGCTCAGCTTTCCGTGGCTTCGCAATATCGCCATCGCCTTAATCATCGGCTTGATAATTGCGTTTTTGGTAACCTCGTCGATGAAAAGCAAGCTTAAAAGCGTGCGCTACCAAGCCAACGCGCGCGAATACATAAGAAGCGGAAGCTTCAACCTCAAGCACAGCCGTGACCTTTATCTTTATTCGACCGTCACACGCGTTGCCCGTCCGAAGAACAATTCGGGCGGCGCTCGAGGCGGCAGAGGCGGTTCACGCGGCGGCGGAGTGAGCTTTTAAAGCAAAAATCGAATCGAAAATTCAAAACGGCACAGCGTAAGCGTTGCGCCGTTTTGCTTGTATTATCCGAAAATATGCAAGAAACGTGAATAATATGCATAAATATGCAATATATTCAAGAGAATATGCATTGATATGCAAAAAATATTAAAAACTATGAATATTTTTTCATTTTGCTATTGACTTTTGTATTTTTCGGGTTTATAATCACACTTGCAAAATGTTTGAAATACACAGAGGAAAAGAAAATGAGCAAAGAAAACATCAAAAAAATCGTTCTCGCCTACTCGGGCGGTCTTGACACTTCGATAATCATTCCTTGGCTTAAGGAAAACTATAATAACCCCGAAATCATCGCGGTTGCAGGTAACGTCGGTCAAGCAGACGAGCTTGAAGGCCTTGAAGAAAAGGCAATCGCAACCGGTGCAAGCAAGCTTATCGTTGCAGACCTTGTTGATGAAATGGTTGATGAAATCATCATCCCCGCGCTTAAAATGGACGCGAAGTATGAAACCTATCTTCTCGGTACCGCTTTTGCGCGTCCCGTTATCGGTAAAGCACTTGCCGAAATCGCACTTGCCGAAGGCGCAGACGCTATTTGCCACGGCGCAACCGGTAAGGGTAACGACCAGGTTCGTTTTGAGCTTGCAATCAAGCGCTTCGCTCCCGAAATGAAAATCATCGCTCCTTGGAGAGAATGGGATATCAAATCGCGCGATGAGGAAATCGATTATGCGGAAGCGCATAACGTTCCCTTGAAGATCAGCCGCGAAACCAACTATTCCAAGGATAAAAACCTCTGGCACTTAAGCCACGAGGGTCTTGACCTTGAAGACCCCGCAAACGAACCTATGTATGACAAGCCGGGCTTCCTTGAAATGGGCGTTTCGCCTATGATGGCACCCGATGAACCTACATATATCTCTATCGACTTTGAAGCAGGCGCACCCGTTGCATACAACGGCGAAAAGATGAAGGCGTCGAAGATTATCGCAGAGCTTAACAAGATCGGCGGCGCAAACGGTATCGGTATCATCGACATCGTTGAAAACCGTCTTGTCGGTATGAAGGACCGCGGCGTTTATGAAACTCCCGGCGGATCTATCCTTTATTTCGCGCACGAAATGCTCGAAATGCTCACCGTTGACAAGGATACTCTCCACGTTAAGCAAAAGCTTGCGGTTGATTATGCAGACCTTATTTACAACGGCAAATGGTATTCTCCCTTGCAGGAAGCTCTCACCGCGTTTGCGAACGAAAGCAATAAGTTCGTAACCGGTACCGTAAAGCTCAAGCTTTATAAGGGCAACATCATTCCCGCAGGCACCACC